>NZ_JBIAQF010000002.1:399574-574969 GCF_042888885.1 Streptomyces sp. NPDC002742 | reverse complement strand
TGCACTGGACCCGCCGCATGATCGAGATCCGCAAACAGAACAAGGCCTTCGGACTCGGCTCCTACACCGAACTCCAGTCCTCCAACCCCGCCGTCATCGCCTTCCTGCGGGAATACCGGGACGACCTCGTGCTGTGCGTGCACAACTTCTCCCGCTTCGCCCAGCCCACCGAACTCGACCTGCGCGAGTTCAACGGCAGACACCCGGTCGAACTCATCGGCGGCGTGCGATTCCCGGCCATCGGCGAACTGCCGTACCTGCTGACCCTCGCCGGTCACGGCTTCTACTGGTTCAGGTTGCGCCCCGCGGTCGGGCCCGGCACCACGAGGCGATCGTGACCTCGTGCCCCTCGACAGCCCGCCCGCCTCTGAAAGGACGTGTCGTCATGGCGAACACCGCTCTGCAGCGTCCGAGCGGCCTCGGCACCGCTCCGCTGCTGACCTCGCTGGCCGAGCTGCTGCGCGCCTGGCTGCCGCGGCAGCGCTGGTTCGCGGGCAAGGGCAGGCCGGTGACGGATCTGACGCTGCTCTCGACGACCGAGCTGTACCCGGGGTGTCTTCATCTACTGGTCCGCACCGAGCACCTCGGCCCGCCTGCCCACGGCAAGACCGGCACGCCCGTGGCCGAGGACTGCTACCAACTGCTCCTCGGTGTACGGGAAGTCCTGCCGCCGCGGCTCGCCCACGCCTTCATCGGCCGGGCGAGTGCCGGCCCGCTGGCCGAGCTGACCGTGTACGACGCCTTTCACGACCCGAAGGCGACGGGACTGCTCCTGGAACGGCTGCGCCGTTCGGGCAAGGCGGGACCGCTGCGTTTCGAGCGCGATCCGCGCTTCACCGTGCCGCCCGGTCTCACGCCGCGTCTCCTCGACGCCGAGCAGTCCAACTCCTCCCTGGTGTATGGCGACGCGTTCATACTGAAGGTCTTCCGGCGCGTCCAGCCCGGCATCAACCCGGACCTGGAGGTGCCGCGCGCGCTGGCCCGGCAGGGCTGCACCCGCGTCCCCGCGCCGGCCGCCTGGTTCCACACCTCGGAACCGCAGGAGGCGACCCTCGGCGTCCTTCAGCCGTATCTGCGGGACGCCGCCGACGGCTGGACCCTCGCACTCGAATCCCTCGGCTCGCGGAAGGACTTCACCGGCGAGGCGTACGAACTGGGCCGGGCCACCGCCGAGGTGCATCTGGCCCTGGCCACGGCCTTCCCCCTGGACGCGCCGAGTCCGTACCGGAACAAGCGGCTCGCGGACGCGATGCATGAGCGGCTCGACGCCGCGGTCCGGTCCGTTCCCGAACTGCACCCGCACGCGACCGGGTTGCGGTCTGCGTTCGACGCGCTCGCCGCCCTGGACTCGGCCGTCCGCCCCGCCCAGCGCATCCACGGCGATCTCCACCTCGGCCAGGTCCTGCGGGCCGGGCAGCGGTGGTCGGTGATCGACTTCGAGGGTGAACCGGCCCGCCCGATCAGTGAACGTCGGCGTGTCCAGTCGCCCGTGCGTGATGTAGCGGGCATGCTGCGGTCCTTCGACTACGCGGCCCGCTCCCGGCAGCCCTGGCGTCCGGAGTGGGCGGAACGCTGCCGCGAGGCCTTCTGCGCGGGTTACGCCGTCGCGGCGGCCTGGGACCCGCGCGAGGAACCAGAACTGCTGCGCGCGTACGAGACGGACCGCGCCGTGTACGAGGTGCTCTACGAAGCACGGCACCGTCCGGACTGGCTGCCCGTGCCCATGGCGGCGGTCGGACGACTCGCCGACCACCCCTGACCTCCAACCACCAGCCCCCGACCATCAACCCCCAACCCGCTGTCAGCACCCCCACCGACCACCCTCAACACCCCCACTTCGAGAGGCCCAAGCCGTGACCCGCACCGCATCCACCCGCGTACGACGGGCCAAGCCCGCCGCCACGTCCGCGCAGCACGCCGCGCTGGACCCCACGGATCGGGGGCGTCTGCTGTCCGGCGCCCATCACGATCCGCACGCGCTGCTGGGTGCCCATCCGGTCCCGGGCGGGGTCGTGTTCCGGGCGCTGCGGCCGTACGCCCAGGGTGTCGCGGTGATGGTGGACGGGCGGCGTACCGAGCTGGACGATCTGGGCGACGGGCTCTTCGGGGCCGTGATGCCGCTCGACGCGATTCCCGCGTACACGCTGCTGGTGACGTACGACGGCACCGAGTCCGAGGCCCAGGACCCGTACCGCTTCCTGCCCGCGCTCGGCGAGCTGGACCTGCATCTGATCGGTGAGGGCCGGCACGAGGAGCTGTGGCGGGCGCTCGGCGCCGAGCCGATGACCCACGAGGGTGTCGAGGGAACGCGCTTCACCGTGTGGGCACCGAACGCTCAAGGGGTGCGGGTCTGCGGGGACTTCTGCCATTGGGACGGCGCCGCCGGATATCCGATGCGCTCACTCGGATCGTCCGGCGTGTGGGAGGTGTTCCTGCCCGGCATGGGTGAGGGGGCGCTCTACAAGTTCGACATCACGCGCCCCGACGGATCCCGCACCCTGCGCGCCGACCCGATGGCCCGCCGCACCGAGGTGCCCCCGGCGACCTCCTCGGTCGTGACACGGTCGTCGTACACGTGGCAGGACACGAAGTGGATGAAGGAGCGGGCGAAGCGCCGCCCGCTGCACGAGGCGCCGTTCTCGGTGTACGAGGTGCATCTGCCGTCGTGGCGACCGGGACTGACCTACCGTCAGCTGGCGGATCAGCTCCCGGCCTACGTCACCGGCCTCGGCTTCACCCACGTCCAGCTCATGCCTGTCGCCGAGCACCCCTTCGGCGGTTCCTGGGGCTACCAGATCACCGGGTTCTACGCCCCCACAGCACGTCTGGGCACCCCCGACGACTTCAAACACCTCGTCGACGCCCTCCACCGCGCCGGCGTCGGCGTCCTCATGGACTGGGTCCCCGCCCACTTCCCCCGCGACGACTGGGCCCTGGCCCAGTTCGACGGACGCCCCCTCTACGAACACGCCGACCCCCGGCGCGCCGACCACCCCGACTGGGGCACCCTGGAGTTCGACTACGGCCGCCGCGAGGTCCGCAACTTCCTCGTCGCCAACGCCACCTACTGGTGCGAGGAGTTCCACATCGACGGCCTGCGCGTCGACGCCGTCGCCTCCATGCTCTACCTCGACTACTCCCGCGAAGAGGGCCAGTGGGCCCCCAACGAACACGGCGGGCGGGACAATCCCGACGCGGTGGCGTTCCTCCAGGAGATGAACGCCACGGTCTACCGCCGCAACCCCGGTGTCGTCACGATCGCCGAGGAGTCCACGGCCTGGGACGGCGTGACCCGTCCGACCTCCGACGGGGGACTCGGCTTCGGGCTCAAGTGGAACATGGGCTGGATGCACGACTCGCTGGAGTACGTGCAGCACGAGCCGGTCCACCGCAAGTACCACCACGACGAGATGACCTTCTCGATGGTGTACGCCTACAGCGAGAACTACGTCCTGCCGATCTCCCACGACGAGGTCGTGCACGGCAAGCAGTCACTCGTCTCCAAGATGCCCGGCGACTGGTGGCAGCGGCGCGCCAACGCCCGCGCCTACCTCGGCTTCATGTGGGCCCACCCCGGCAAGCAACTCCTCTTCATGGGGCAGGAGTTCGCGCAGGGCGGGGAGTGGAAGGAGGCCGAGGGTCCCGAGTGGTGGCTCCTCGAACCCGGCTACTGCGCCGAGGCCGACCACCGCGGTGTCCAGGATCTCGTCCGCGACCTCAACACCCTCTACCGGGGCGAACCCGCGCTGTGGGAACGCGACACGGACCCGTCCGGCTTCACCTGGGTCGTCGGCGACGCCGCCGACGACAACGTGTTCGCCTTCCTGCGCCACGCCGCCGACGGCACCCCGCTGCTCGCCGTCTCGCACTTCTCCCCCGCCGTCCGCCACGGCTACCGCCTCGGTGTCCCCGAGGACATCCCCGCCTGGCGCGAAGTCCTGAACACCGACTCGCTTCGCTACGGCGGCAGCGATGTCATCAACCCCGAGCCGGTGAAGGCCGAGGCGATCGGCATGCACGGCCGTCCGACGAGCATCGAGCTGACGCTGCCGCCCCTCGCGACGGTGTGGCTGCGGCCGGCCTGAGCCGACCCGCAGCCACACCGGGGCAGGCCCGTCTCAGGGAGAGGCGGGCTTGCCCGACGTGAAGAGCCAGGTGTGGAAGAGGCCGGAGAGGTCCTTGCCGGACTCCCGCTCGGAGAGCTTGATGAACTGGGCCGTCGTGGCGTGCCCGTAGCGGGGGCCGGCGGCCCAGGCGCGCAGGATGCGGAAGAACGCGGTATCGCCGACGGCCGTGCGCAGCTTGTGCAGGACCATGGCCCCGCGGGCGTAGACCGGCGTCTCGAAGATGTGCTCGCCGCTGCCGGGATCGCCGGGCGGGAACGCCCAGAGGTCCTTGCCCGCGGGGGTGGCGTACAGCGCGTCGAAGGTCTTCTGCGCGCTCTTGCCGCCGTGCTGCTCGGTGTAGAGCCACTCGGCGTAGGTGGCGAAGCCCTCGTTGAGCCAGATGTCCTTCCATCCGGTCAGGGAGACGGAGTCGCCGAACCACTGGTGGGCGCTTTCGTGCACGAGGGTGCCCAGGTCGGGCGCGGAGTCGTACACGGGCCGGGTCTGGGTCTCCAGGGCGTAGCCGACCTGCGGCGCCCGGTCGACGATGGCTCCGGCCGCCCGGAAGGGGTAGGGGCCGAAGACCTTGCTCTCCCAGGCCAGTACGGACGGCAGCTTCTTCACGACCGGGGCGGCGGCGGCCGCCTCGCGGGGGTCGATCGCGTTGTAGACCTTGAGTCCGTCGCGGGTGGTGAACTGCTCGACCTTGAACGTGCCGACGGTGGCCGTGGCGAGGTAGGCCGCCATCGGTTCGGACTGCCGCCAGCGGAAGGTGGTCAGGCCGTGCGCGGTCCGCTGCCCGAGCAGGACTCCGTTCGCGACGGCGGTACGCCCCTTGGGGACGGTCAGCGTGAAGTCGTACGACGCCTTGTCCGCGGGGTGGCTGTTGGCGGGGAACCACGTCATCGCACCCTGGGGCTCACCGGCCACGAACGCGCCGTCGTCGGTGGGAATCCACCCGTCGAGGGAACCGTCGGGGTCGGTGACGGGCTTCGGGGTGCCCGAGTAGGTGACGGTGACGCGGAACTCCTGGCCCTTGCGCAGGGCGTCCCGTGGGGTGACGACGAGCTCCTGGCCGTCGCGCCGGAAGGCCGCCTTGGCGTGGTCGACGGTGACGCCGGTGACCTTCAGTCCGCTGAGGTCCAGGTCGAAGCGGGTCAGCCGCTGCGTGGCTCTGGCGGTGATGACCGCCTTGCCGTCGAGGTGACGGCCGTGCGGGTCGTAGCCGAGCGTCAGACCGTAGTGGTGGACGTCGTAGCCGCCGTTGCCCGAGAAAGGGAAGTACGGGTCTCCCGCACCCGCGGAGCCCACGCTCCCGGCCGCCGTGGCCGGTCCGGCCACGGTGAGCAGCGCGGCGAGCGCGACCGGGACGGCCGCGACAACGGCTTCGCGGCGAAGGACGGTTGTGCGTCGTGCGGCCTCTTGCGGGCGTGGTGTCACGTTCGCTCCTCCGGTTCGACGGTGATCACTCGCGCACAGCCTATGAGTCCGTCCCGGCGCCGACCCTCACGATCAGGTCAAGTCGCCGCCGGTGCGGTGTGCGCCCGAGTGAGGCTCCGTCCGTGGGTGGCCGCTTCGAGGACGGGCCCGGTTCGACCCGGCCGCCGTGCCGGCCCCGTCCTGCTCCGCGTGTCCGGGCCCGAGCCGATCCGCGCGTCCGGGCCCGTCCTGGGCCCTGCGTACCAGCCCGTACCGGCAGGGTGACCTGGTCGTGCTCACACCCAGGGCGGTGGGCCGTCGGGGATGAGCTGGTGGACGTCGAAGAGCACGGCGGACTCGACGCCGAGCGCCGGTCCGCCCATGCCGGCCGCCCAGGTGAGGAACGGCCGCGGTTCGAAGGCGCCGGCGCCCAGGGCCTTGGTGTACTCGGCGTGCGCCTCCAGCGAGGCGATGCCGCGTTCGAGGGGCTCGCCGGTGACGTCCACGCCGTGGGTGGGCTGTTCAGGTCCGGCGAAGCACACCATCCGGATGCCGTTCCAGGGCTCCAGTCCTTCGTCGGCGAGTTCGGGGAAGATCCAGCGGTTTCCCGCGTCGCGGGCCGCGTCGAGGACGGCCAGGCCAACCGCCCGGTGGTCCGCCTGGTTGGTGATACCGCCGATCATCCGCACCGTGAACGCGCCGGACACCACCACCTCGGGCCGGTGGCGGCGCATCGCGCGCACGATCTCCCGGCGCAGTCCGAGCCCGTACTCGACGACGCCGTCGCGGTGATCGAGGAACTCGACGCTCTCGACGCCGACCTGCCGGGCACCGGCCCGTTCCTCGGCCTCGCGCAGCGGTGCCGCCCGATCCGGGTGCAGGCCGTCGATGCCGGCCTCTCCCCTGGTCACCAGCAGATAGCTCACCTGCTTGCCCTGTGCCGTCCAGCGCGCGACCGCGCAGGCGGGGCCGTACTCGATGTCGTCCGGGTGAGCTGCCACGGCGAGACATCGCTCCCAGTCCTCCGGCAGCACGGGCAGGCCCGAACCGCCCGCGAAGCCTGCTTTGTCCTGTGTTGGGTTCATGTCCGCATGATGGCCCGTGGCAGGTCAGGACGGACAGAGGCGCGCTTCCCGGCGTCCGTGCGCCGGGTTCCGGCGCTCTCCGTGCGCCCGCCGGCCACGCCCCGGGTGCCGGGCGGGCCGGGAGGCACATCCACGGGATCCACTCCCTGGCCGAACACCGCCTCACCATGGTGAAGTCTGTCGACACGTCCGAAGATCCGACGCCCGCCCGCCGCCACCGCTCCCTCGTCGGCGCCGCCGCCGGTCCGACGGCACGTCAGGTCCCGTAGAGCGCAGAGGAGATGCCCGTGACCACCACCTCACCGACCTGGACTCATGCCCCCGTCAGGGTGGGGCTCGTCGGCGCGGGGCCCTGGGCGCGGGCCGTGCACGCGCGGGTGCTCGCCGCCGGACCCGAGACGCGGCTGACGTCGGTGTGGGCGCGCCGGCCGGAGGCCGCCCGCGAAACGGCGGCCCCGCACGGTGCCGCCGTCGCCGCGACGTTCGAGGAACTGCTCGACGACTGCGAGGCGGTCGCCTTCTCGGTGCCGCCATCGGTGCAGGCGACACTCGCCGTACGGGCCGCCGAGGCGGGCAAGGCCCTGCTTCTGGAGAAACCGCTCGCGCTCGGTCTGCCCTCGGCGCGGCGGCTCGTGGACGCGATCGACACGTCCGGCGTGGTCTCCCAGCTCGTGCTGACGAACCGCTATCACCCGGTCACCCGGCAGTTCCTCGCCGAGGCACGGGAACTGGACGTCTCGGGCGCGCGCGCCTGCTGTCTCAGCGGAGCCTTCCTGGGCGGTGACTTCGCGACCCCGTGGCGTCTTGAGCACGGGGCACTGCTGGACCTCGGACCGCACCTCCTCGATCTGCTGGACGCGGCCCTCGGGCCGATCGTCCGGGTGCGCGGCGCCGGGGACCCGCGCCGCTGGCTCGAACTCACCTGCGAGCACGACAGCGGCGCGGTGAGCCAGGCCTCCCTGTCGGGCTCGGTCGACGTCGAGCGCGGGATCACCCGCATCGAGCTCTTCGGCCGTCACCCCGAGCTGGTCCTCGACGGCGGAGCCCTCGACCACGAGGAGTCCTGGCCCGTACTGCGCCGCGAGTTCGCCACGGCCGTCCGGTCGGGCCGACCCGGAGAACTCGACGCCCACCGCGGACTGCACCTGCAGACGCTCATGGCCCAGGCGCTGGGAGACTAGGAGCCGGGGCTGGGAGGCCGGGGCTGGAAAAGCTGCGGGTTGCGGCTGGACCGCCCCGCAGCCTCGGACGGCCCGGCGCGGCCGTTCAGGGGAAACGCGCGCCGGTGAAGCGTGTGCCGTCGGTGGCGTGTCGAGAGAACAGCCGTGAACCTGCCGAACCTTCCGCTGATCGCGCCCATGCTCGCCACCCCCGGAACCCTGCCGGCCACCGCGCAGGACCTGCGCTGGGCGTACGAGACGAAGCACGACGGTCAGCGTGCCGTGGTCTACCTGCCCGGGGACGGCAGCGTGCTGCTGCGGGCCCGCTCCGGCGAGGACATCACCGCCGCCTACCCGGAACTGCGCGCTCTCGGCGGCGTTCTCGGCACGACCGCCGCGGTCCTGGACGGCGAGGTGCTGGTTCTGGACGAGCGGGGCCGGGGCGACTTCCAGCTGCTGCAGTCCCGGATGGGGCTCGCCCGGTCGCCGGACAAGGCCGCTCGGCGCGCGCTTCAGGCACCCGCTCATCTCGTCCTGTTCGACGTGATGCGTCTGGGGGACGACCTCACGGGCCTGCGCTATGCGCGGCGGCGGCAGACACTGGACAGCCTCGCGCTCGACGGCCCGTTCTGGTCGACGCCGGCGGCGCGCGTGGGGCACGGAGAGGAGGCCCTCCGGGCGACGCGGGAGAACGGTCTTGAGGGGCTGGTCTGCGAACGTCTGGACTCCGTGTACGAGCCCGGCGTGCGCTCACGGTCCTGGGTCAAGATCCGCAACATGAGGACCGCCGACGTCCTCGTCGGCGGCTGGGTCCCCGGGAAGGGGCGCCTGTCGGGACTGCCCGGCGCCGTGCTCCTGGGACAGCGTGACGCCGGGAGGCTGCGCTATGCCGGAAGCGTGGGCACCGGCTGGGACGCGGCCGGCCGAACGCGCCGAACCCGCCCGGCTGCTGCGGGCCGCCGAGACCGGCCGCTGCCCCTTCGACACTCTCCCGCGCGGGAGAGGCGCACTGGGTGCTGCCCCGGCTGGTGGGCGAGGTCCGCCACAGCACCCGTACCCGGGCCGGACTGCTGCGCCAGCCGTCCTGGCTGCGACTGCGTCCCGAACTCGCTCCCGAGGACTCGGCGGCCGACCTCCCGGAGGCGTGACGCGTGGTGCGCACATGAAGGAGCCGGCCGCTCGCGGCGGTCGGCTCCTTCGCGTCCCGGTCAGGTTCTGCCGGGTCCGCCGCTGCCGAAGGACCCGCTGGATCCCGGTTGCCAGCGCTTGCGATGCTGGTCATCGGCGTGTTTGGTACTCGCGGAGTGCATGTTGTACGGCATCAGCCGCTCGCTCTCGTCCGCGGCGTGCGGGACCTCGTCGGGTTCTCGCATCTCACGCTCCTCGTGCACCGCCCCGCCGTCGGGCAACCTGGGCTGCTCCTCTGCGGTGGGTGGGCGCGATTCCAGGTTCCGCACCCTGATGCCCATCCGGACGGCCCAGACGAGCGCGCCGGCGATGATGAGGCCGCCGATGAAGGCGGCACCCGCGTTCAGCGTCGAACTTGCTGCGATCAGATCTTGGCTCGCGGTGTACATGGTGTTCGCGTACCCCCAATACCAGGGGAAATCTGCGTACTAGTCCGTCAGCGACGGCCATCCCATTGTATTCCGGATCATTCCGGACGGTGCGCCGCGAACCCGGAACTGATCATTTCGGACGGTACGCCACGGCCCGGGACCTGATCACTCGGGTCGGTGTGCCACGGCCCCGAACATCGTCACGGACATGTGCAGGCCGCCCTGTCGCGCGGCCTCCGTGAGGTCCTCGTACAGGCGGTCGCGCTGCGTCTCGCCGATGAGTCCGCGGCGCAGCGCCGAATCGCCGAGCATGCGGATGAGGGGCCAGGCGACCGACGTGTGGTCCTGGAGCAGGGCCTGCGACCCGCGGTCGTCGACCACCAGCCCGGCGGCCGAGAGCCGTCCCACCAGTTTGCGTCCGGAGTACGGGTCGGCGGCCGCGGACAGCGCGCCGGTGGTGACCGCGGCGATCGTCTCGGGGTCTCCGGGGTGCAGGATCGTGGTCGCCCAGTCGGTGTCCAGCAGGGCGACCCGCCCGCCGGGGCGCAGCACGCGCGCTATCTCGAAGACGGCCTTCTCCGGCTCGACCAGGTGCTGGAGCACGCGCTCGCACCACACCACGTCGACCGTCGCGTCGGGCAGCGGCAGGGCGAGGGCGTCACCGTCGGCGAAGCGGGCGGCGCTGCGCTCCTCGGTCCCCCGCTGTTCGGCCACGGCGCGCAGTCCGGGGTTCGGTTCGATGCCGAGCACCCTGCCCCGGGGACCCACGGCGGCGGCGAGACGCCGGGTCTGCGAGCCGGTGCCCGCGCCGATGTCGAGCGCCCGCTCTCCGGGCCGCACCGCCAGTGCCGCGTGCGCCCAGGAACGCAGGCGTTGTACGCCGTCGTTGACGTCCTGAGCATCCAGGGCGCCCACGAGACGGGCGGTGCTGTCCGCGCTGATGTTCTGCGCGTGGAATTCCGACGTAGGTCGCGTGTCCCCCATGGCGTCACTCTAGAACCACCAAGGTCCATTCCCTATTCGGATCACTATTCAGATTGTGTAACGCCTCAGAGCCGGTGTGACAAATGCGAGCGCAAGCACCGCAATGATCACCAGAAGGCCGCCACCGGTGACCGCGGCGGGTGCCCCGAACGCCGAACCGGCCGTGCCGTGCAGGACGTCGGCGACGCGTGGGCCGCCCACGACGACGACCGTGAACACGCCCTGGAGCCGTCCGCGCATCTCGTCGGTGGCCGCGGACAGCAGGATCGCGCCGCGGAAGACCATGGAGACCATGTCGGCCACCCCGGCCACGGCCAGGAAGGCGACGGCGACCCACAGGCTGTCGCTGAGCCCGAATCCGGAGATGGCCGCACCCCAGGCCGCGACGGCGACGATGACCATCAGTCCGTGTCGGCGGGCGCGGGAGAAGGTGCCCGACATCAGGCCCCCGACGACCGCGCCGACGGGGATCGCCGCGAACAGCAGTCCGAGCGCGAGTCCCTCGCCGTAAGGGGCGTACGTCTCGGCGGCGAGCTGCGGGAACAGGGCGCGCGGCATGCCGAAGACCATGGCGATGATGTCGGCGAGGAAGGACAGCAGCAGCACCTTGTGCAGGGCGATGTAGCGGAAGCCGGCCACCACTTCGCGCAGGCCCGCCCGCTGTGCGGCCGCGCTCGTGAGCGGTGGCAGCGCAGGCAGCCGCAGGACGGCCCACACGGTGACGCACAGGGCGACGGCGTCGATCAGATAGAGCTCCGGCAGCCCGATGAGGGGAATGAGCGCACCGGCGAGCATCGGCCCGGCCACCGAGCCGGTCTGCATGACGGTCGCGCCGAGCGCGTTGGCGGCGGGCAGTTCGTCCGCCGGGACGAGCCGGGCGATGGACGCGCTGCGGGCCGGGGAGTTGAGGCCGAAGAACGCCTGCTGGACGGCGAGCAGGACCATCAGGACGAGCACCGACTCCAGCCCGGTGGCGGCCTGGACCCAGAAGAGCAGGGAGGTGACGGCAATGCCGGTGTTGGTGAGGAGGAGCAGCTTGCGGCGGTCCATGCTGTCGGCGATCGCGCCGCCCCACAGGGCGAAGACCACCAGGGGCAACAGGCCGGCGAGGCTCGCGTAGCCGACCCAGGCCGAGGAGCCGGTGATGTCGTAGATCTGCTTGGGCACGGCGACCGCGGTGAGCTGGCTGCCCACGGAGGTGACGGCGGTCGAGGTCCACAGCCGGCGGTAGGCGGGGCGGCGCAGCGGCCGGGTGTCCATGGCCCAGCGGCGCCACCCGGAACGGCTGGGCCGCTCGGCCTCCGCACTCCCCTCGGGCGAAGCGGTGCCGTTGTCCGTACTGCTCTGGCTCGTGTCCACGCTCATCCTGATTGCTCGATACATCTTTCGATTCGGGGATCACTATGTCCGAGCGTGAGCGGCTGGTGTCCCCCGGGGGACGGGATCGGTACGCCGGGGCGCCCCGCGCTGAGCCCGCTCGGCCCGGACGTACGACCGATGCACGGCGGAGCAGGAGGGTGTTCGGGGATGCGAGGCTGTGTTGCGGTGTGCTGCGACTCGGGGCGGTGTACGGCGGCTCAGGCGCCCGCGATCAGCGTGGCGCCCATCGCGAGCATCGTCGCGGCGACGAGGCCGTCCAGCACGCGCCAGGACGCGGGCCGGGCCAGGAGGCGGCCGAGCAGCCGGGCGCCGAACCCGAGGGCCGCGAACCAGCACAGACTGGCGAGCGCCGCGCCCAGCCCGAACGTCCAGCACAGCGATCCGCGGTCGGCCGCGAGCGAGCCGAGCAGGAACACGGTGTCGAGATAGACATGCGGATTGAGCCAGGTCAGGGCGAGGCAGGTGAGGACGGCGCGGCGCCAGGAGCCGGGGGCCACGGTCGCCGCCCGCAGGGCCGAGGGCTTCAGCACCCGCCGGGCGGCGAGGGCTCCGTAGACGATGAGGAAACAGCCTCCGATCAGCCCGACCGCGGTGAGCGCCGCGGGCCAGGCCACCACCGCCGCGCCGACCCCGCCGACCCCGAGCGCGATGAGCAGCGCGTCGGACAGGGCGCAGATCCCCACCACGGCGAGGACCGCGTCCCGGCGGACGCCCTGACGCAGCACGAAGGCGTTCTGGGCGCCGATGGCGACGATGAGGGAGAGTCCGGCGCCGAATCCGGCGACCGCGGCGGTGAGGGCGTCTGTCATGCCTTCGACGCTAGAAAGCGGATCGTCAGAAGTACAGCTAAAGATTCTTACGTATCATTAGCGCTCGTGATGGCGGAACTTCCCCTCGACCAGGTGCGCACCCTGCTCGCCGTGGTGGACGAGGGCACCTTCGACGCTGCGGCCACGGCGCTCCATGTGACGCCGTCGGCGGTGAGCCAGCGGGTCAAATCACTCGAACAGCGCACCGGCCGGGTCCTGCTGACGCGGACGAAGCCGGTGCGGCCGACCGAGTCCGGCGAGATCGTGGTGCGTTTCGCGCGCAGGCTCGCCCGCCTGGAGCGCGACGCTCACGCCGAACTCGGCATGTCCGGATCCGGTGAGCCCACCCGGCTGTCCGTCGCGGTGAACGCCGACTCGCTGGCGACCTGGTTCCTGCCGGCACTCGCCCGCGTGCCGCCCGAGCTCCGGCTCTGTTTCGAACTGCGCCGCGAGGACGAGGACCACACCGCCGCGCTGCTGCGCGAGGGAACGGTGATGGCGGCGGTGACGTCGTCGCCCGACCCGGTGGCCGGCTGCTCCGTCCGGGCTCTGGGACGGATGCGCTATCTGCCGGTGGCGAGTCCCGGCTGCGCCGAACAGTGGCTCGGAGCCTCGACCGGCACACCCCTGCGCGAGGTGATCGGCTCGGCCCCGGTGGTGGCCTTCGACCGCGATGACGACTTCCAGGACGATTTCGTCCGCGCCCTCGGCGTCGGGCCGGGAGCGAGCGCCCTGCGCCACTTCGTCCCCACCTCGGAAGGGTTCGTCGATGCCGTCGTGGCGGGAATGGGCTGGGGCATGGTGCCCGAGGTCCAGGCCGAACCGCTGCTGCGCGCCGGGACGCTGGTCCATCTCGTACCCGGCCGGGGCGTCGACGTTCCGCTGTTCTGGCAGCAGTGGAAGCTCGACTTCCCCGCGCTCGGCGCGATGGCGAAGGCCGTGGCGGCCGTCGCCGCCGAGACCCTCCTGCGTGGCCCGGCTTCCTGAATCGCTTGCTTCCGGACAGCTCCTGAACCACGCCCCGCCCGGTATGTTCACGCTGGGCGCATCCGGGCACGGCCGGGAAGAATGGCCTCGTGTCGTGGTGCCGCGGAGGACTTCGAGGTGCGGTCAGTGACCTGAGAGGCGCATTCTTGCTGTGTTACCCCCCTGGTGGCGGGCGGACGAGGGCAGATCGATGACAGGGAGCGCCGAGGGTGAGGGCCAGGCGCTGGACAGCCTGGTCGCTCTGCTCAGTGACGCGGTCACGGACGCGATCCGGGCCGCCCGCGGCTTCGCGGGAGGCGTCTACCTGCGCTCCGGCACTCCTGGCCTGCTGCGTCTCGCGGTGCTCGCGGGACTGCCGGGCCCCCTCTTCCGCCCCTGGTGGCGTATGCACGTGGACCGGCCGTTTCCGGTCGCGGACGCCCATCGGCTCGGTGTGGAGGTGCTGCTCGCCGATCCGGCGGAGACGATGCGCCGCTATCCGCAGCTCGCGGCGGGGCTGCCGTTCCAGTTCGGTTCGCTCTACGTGCCGGTCGTGGGCGGCTCCACCCGGTACGGCGTCCTCACGGTGCTGCGCCCGCCGGCCTCGGACGCCACCGAGGTCCTGCCCGACCGCGACCGGATGACAGCGGTGGCGCAGGAGCTCGGAGCCCGCCTGGCGCTGCTGAACAAGAACGGGGCCTCGGTCCTGTGGGACGCGGAACCTCTCGGAACGCGGCCACCGGCCGACGGACCCTCCACGCGCTGCGTCGGGGGCTTCACCTGGGATCCGGGCGACGGCACGCTGATCGCGGACGACGCCCTGTGGGCCCTGCTCGGGATCCCGCAGGAGGACTTCGCGGGGACGCCCGAGGCCTTCGCGGACGCACTGGCCCACGACGAGCCCCGGCTGCTGCTGGCCGCCCTGCGCGAGACCGCCGCCGGCCGGCCGCCGCCCCATCCCATGCCGGTACGCACCGGCGGTGGCGGACTGCGGCTCCTCGAACTGTGGACGTCGGGAGGGGCGGGCGTCCCGCCGTACCGTGTCAGCGGCGCGCTCGTCGACCCGGGACCGGGCCCGGCGGCGGACGGAGCGGCGGACCAGCTCCCGGAGGGCGTCTTCGCGATCGACCGGCTCGGGCTGATCACCTACGCCAATCCCCGCGCCGCCGCACTGCTCGGCCGCCCGCGCGGCGAACTGCTGGGGCGCTTGCTGTGGGACGTGGTGCCCTGGATGGACCACCCCGCGTACGAGGACCATCTGCGCAGTGCGCTGCTCTCGCCGGACCCGGTGCACTTCCGGGCCCGGAGCCCGCTGGGGAGCGGCACCGAAACGTCTCCGGGGCACCTCACGGGAACCTGGCTCAGTTTTTCCGTGTATCCCGGCCCCCGCGGTGTCACCTGCAAGATCACGCCGCTGGGACGGGCCGCGGAGGCGACCGGGAACGCTCCCTTCGAAGCGGAGGCGACGCAGGCCGTGAGGGCTGACCTCGAGGAGCCCGACACCGGTGTCTCGGGCGCGGCACCGCAGTACCGGCCCATCGTCCTCGCGATAGCGCTGACCGAGGCCGTGACGGCGCGGCAGGTGTCCGAGGTGGTGATGCGCGAGCTGCTGCCCGCGTTCGGCAGCCGCCGCCTCGCCATCTACCTGCTCCAGGACCGCCGGCTCTACCTGGCCTGGGAGACCGGCTTCCCGCAGGGGTTCCTCGCCCCCTTCGACGGGGTGGGCCTGGACGCCAAACTGCCCGGGGTCGAAACCCTCACCAGCGGCCGGCCGCTCTTCTTCGAGTCGATGCAGCAGCTCGCCGCCGCCTATCCGGGCATCGACCTGGACGCCACGGTCGGGGCCCGTGCCTTCCTCCCGCTGATCGCCTCCGGACGCCCGGTGGGCTCCTGCATCCTCGGGTTCGACCGGCCCCGTACCTTCAGCACCGAGGAGCGAACGGTCCTCACCGCGCTCGCCGGGCTGATCGCGCAGTCCCTGGAACGGGCGCGGCGCTACGACAACGAGTCCGCGCTCGCCCGCGGGCTCCAGGAGGCCCTGCTTCCGCACCGACTGTCCGCGCACCCGCTGGTGCAGACGGCGGGCCGCTATCTGCCCGGCACCGTCGGCATGGACGTGGGCGGCGACTGGTACGACGTCGTCGAGGCCGGCGACGGCCTCGCCCTGGTCATCGGAGACGTACAGGGACACGGCGTCCAGGCCGCCGCCACGATGGGGCAACTGCGCAGCGCTGTCCGGGCGTTCGCGCTCGGGGACCATCCTCCGGACGAGGTGATGAGCGGCACCAACCGGCTGCTCATCGACCTCGACCCGGGCCAGTTCGCGAGTTGCTGCTATGTCCGGGTGAACCCGCTGACCGGTGTCGCGCAGGCCGCACGGGCCGGGCATCCGCAGCCGCTGCTGCGCCATCCCGACGGCCGCACCGAGGTCCTGAACCTGCCCGGCGGTGTGGTGCTCGGCGTCGACCCGCGGGCCGACTACCCCGTGACGGATCTGATGCTGGAGCCGGAGGCAGTGCTGGCCCTCTACACGGACGGACTGGTCGAGCGGCCCGGCACGGACATCGACGAAGGCGTCGAGGCCCTTCGCGCGACCCTGGCCCGGGCGGAACCCCCGCAGCACCTCGGATCCGGCGGCCCCTCCTTGTCCAGCGCCGCCGATCTGCTCACCGCCGAGGCCCGGCGGGCCAACGAGCGCCCCGACGACATCGCCCTGCTGCTCACCACCCGCCGGACGCCCTGACCCACCCCGAACAGCCCGCGTGACGAACGCCTGCGGCGGGTTCCAGTCGGATCGCCGGCGGTGCCCGGTCGGATCGGCGACCACGCTCACCGCACGGCGGGTCCTCGGGTCCGTGCCGATCGTGCGGTAACGCATGGTGTCCCTCCCGTTCCGGCCCGAAGTGTCCGGGCCCGAACGGGAGTCCGGAACCTGAAGTGCTCTCCAGGTCAAGCCTTCTTGAACGGGCCCTCCAGAGCGGCCCACTGCAACAGCATGATGGTCTTGGCGTCGGCGATCTCCCCGGTGCGGACCATCGCCAGGGCGTCGCGGAAGGGAAGTTCGACCATTTCGATGTCCTCGCCCTCCTCGTCGAGCCCGCCGCCCTCATGGGTGCGGGTGGACGGGCCGTAGGAGGCGGCGTAGAAGCTCACCCGCTCGGTGACCGAACCCGGACTCATGTACACGTCGAAGACGTGCTCGACCTCGCCGACGGTGTGCCCGGTCTCCTCGATCACCTCGCGCCGTACGGCGACCTCGGGGTGCTCGTCCGCCTCGTCCAGGAGCCCGCCCGGCGTCTCGATCAGCATGCCGTCCGGATGCCCGTTGACATACACGGGATAGCGGAACTGCCTGGTCAGCAGCACGGTTTCACGGTCGGCGTCGTACAGCAGGAGGGTCGCTCCGTTGCCGCGGTCGTGGGTCTCGCGCTCCTGGGTGCTCCAGGTTCCGTCGGCGAGCTGGAGGTCGAAGGTGGTGGTGCGCTCCACGTACCAGTGGCAGGACAGGAGTCGTACGTCGCGGATCTTGACCCGTGGGTTGCCGGTGAGGTCACGGCCCGCCCGATCGAGTCCGGTGCGGCCCCGGCGGTCGGGGGTGTCGATGCCCGCGGTCATCGCGCGGCGGCCCGGCGGGCGCGGGAGATGTCGTTCATGGGCCCTGTCTACCATCCCGAGACCAACATCCTGGTCACAGCGGGGCTTCGCCCGTTTAGGCTCACGGCATGGAACAGACGGAGATCATCCTGCGCGCCATCGGCGTGCTCACCGAGACCAACGCCATGGTGCGCAGGATCGCCCAGGACGAGGAGGCCGGGGTCGAGTCGGCCGAGAACAACCTGGGCGCGCTCGTCACCGAGGTGTTCCCGCGCGTCGAGGTGCCCGGCGACGCGGGCCCCGCGGAGGCCGGACAGGCGGTCGCCGACGCCTATCTGCCCGCCGCCATCTCGTTGGTGGGCGCCTTCGCGTTCCTCTTCTCCGAACTCGCCGACCTGCACGACTCCGGTCGGACCGACGTCACGACGGCCGATCTGCTCCAGGATCTCGCCTTGCGGATGTCCCGGGCCGACAACGCGTAGGCGCCGCGGCGGGCCCTGGCGAGGGAGTACCAGATTGCTCGCGCCCGACCTCGACGCCGGGCCTGCCTTCGGGAATCGAGCACGGCCGGCGGCGAACCGGCCGCGTTCCGACGGGCCTTCAGGAGTGCGGAACCACCGCGACCGGGCAGGGCGCGTGGTGCATCACGGCGTGGGCCACCGAACCGATCCGCGTGCCCACCGCGGAGCGGTCGGCACGGCGCCCGACGACCATCAACTGGGCCCGCTCCGAGAGGGACAGCAGGACCTGGCCGGCGCTGCCCATCTCGATGTGCTGGGTGAGGGGCACCTCGGGAAAGCGTTCGCGCCACGGCTGGAGAGCCTCGGCCAGCGCCTTCCTCTCGTACGGCTCCAGCCCGCCGGCCTCGTCCAGCATCTTGAGCGAGCCGGGGCTGTACGCGAACACCGGCGGCAGACTCCAGGCCCGTACCGCCCGCACCGCTGCTCCACGGGCCGCCGCGGTCTCGAACGCGAACCGGAGAGCGGACTCACCGTCCTGCGGACCGCCCTGGTGCCCCACGACGATCTCCCGGCCGCCCGCTTCCGCTTCGGGGCGGTCCTCCGAACGCACCAGCACGACCGGACAGGGCGCCTCGGAGATCACCCGCTGCCCCACGGAACCGAGCAGGAAGCCGACGAACGCGCCGTACCCCCGCGACCCGAGAACCAGTGTCCCCGTCTCGGCCGCGACACCCAACAGCGCTTCGACCACGTCGCCGCCGACGGAATCGATCACGTCCACCGTCAGCGGCAGGTCACGGTGCCGGTCGGTGACGGTGCGGGCCGCGTCCTCGATCATGCCGCGCGCCCAGCGTGCCTGGTCCTCCCGGTCACCACCGCCGACCATGTCGTGCGGCGGCCAGTGCCAGGCGTACGCCACCCGCAGGGGCACACCCCGGCGGACGGCCTCCCGGCCCGCCCAGGCCAGCGCCGCCCTGCTCTCGGGTGATCCGTCCACGCCCACGGTGATCGGGTGGGTCATGCGCCTGCCTTCCGTCGCCGGCCGGCCTGTCCGGCCGGATGCTCGTCCATCCTGACCCGTCCAGTGTCCGCCACCCGCACCGGCGAACCCGCGGACCGGACGGCGCGTGGTGCGCGGCCGCACGCGCCGCGCACCACGGCAGGGGCCGGGAGCCGAGTGACGCGGTCGGCCGGACGAGGTGCCATGCCCAACAGTCGGCGCTCCGCTATGCCGACGCTCGGACCACGAGTTCCGGGTCGAAGATCAACGACGTGGGTTCGGTGCGTACGCCCCGGATGTGCTCGTCGAGGAGAGCGGCCATCGCCGCGGCCATCTCCTCCACCGGCTGACGCACGGTGGTCAGGGGAGGCCGGCATGTCACCGCCACGCTTGAGTCGTCGAAGCCGACGACCGCGACATCGTCCGGCACCTGTCTGCCCCGCTCCCGCAGTACCTGGCACACGCCCTGGGCCATCAGGTCGTTGGCGGCGAACACCCCGTCCACGTCGGGGTGTTCGGACAGCAGGCCCGACATCGCCGCCATGCCGCTGTCCAGCGTGAACCCGCCCTCGGCGACAGGGACGTACGGATGTCCCCTGCGGGCCATCGTGTCGCGGAAGCCGGCGAGCCGGTCCTGGCTCGCGGCCACGCCGAGCGGCCCGGTGACGGTGACGATCCGCCGGCACCCGCGGTTCAACAGGTGCTCCGCCGCCAGCCGCGCCCCCTCACGGTGGGCGAGATCGACATAGCTGAGCCGCACGGGGCGGGAGGGCCGGGCGAAGAGGACGGCGGGCACACCCGCGTCGGCGAGCAGCGCGGGCAGTGGGTCGTCGGCATGGGTGGACACGACGAGAGCGCCGTCCGCGCTGCCCTGCCGGAGGTCGGCGAGCACCTGGCTCCGCGTCTCCGCGGACTCGGCGAACATCAGGAGCGGATGCATCGAGCGGGGCCGAAGGTAGCCCACCACGCCGCTGACGACCCGTCCGAAGAAGGGATCCGCGAACACCCGTGCGGTGAAGGCGTTCTGCTCCTCCCCCGGGGTGTCGCCCGCGCCGGAGACGATGAGCGCCACCGTCTGGGTGCGCCGGGTCACCAGCGATCTGGCGGCCCGGTTGGGGGCGTATCCGGTCCGCTCGATGGCCTGGCGCACCGATTCCTGAATCCCGGGGTCGACGTTGCGGACACCGTTGATGACCCGGGACACGGTCGCGCGGGAGACTCCGGCCACCCGCGCGACATCCTCCAGCGTGGGAGCCTGTCTGCTCATGGCGGCACCCTAACGGCACGGCACCGCCTCGGGATAGAGCGCTCTCCCGAGCCTCCGACGCTCATCCGGGGGCCCGGACCAGCACGGTGGCCGTCAGCGGCAGAGCGCCCGCGGAGCGACCGGCGAGCACGCGGTAGGGGCCGGGCGGTCGGTCGGTCTCCGAGTCGTCGGCCACGTAGTGCCTGGCGGTGGCGGCCACTCCCTGCGCCTGGACACCCCGGACGAGCGCGGCGCCGGTGCGGCCGGGGAGAGCGCTCTCGCCGGTTTCGCGATTCAGTTGTAGACCCCGAACTCGTACAGCGAGTAGCCCCATCCGGTTCCTCGGACCGTGCCGTTGACCCGCACGTAGCGGCCGGTGCCGGACACGTCGAGGTCGTCGACGCCGCCGTTGCCGTCGGTGACCGTGCGGACGGTGGTCCAGTTCTGCCCGTCGTCCGAGGTCTGCAAGGTGTAGCCCTTGGCGTACGAGGTCTCCCAGACCAGTTGCACATGGCGGAACGAGGTGCGGGTGCCGAGGTCGACCCGCAGCCACTGGGGGTCGCTCCAGTCGCTGGCCCAGCGGGTGGTGAGGTTGCCGTCGACGGCGCCCGCCGCGGTGCAGGGGCAGTCCCCGCCGCCCGTCTGGTACGAGGAGGCGGTGGCCGGCTTGCCGAGGGCGACGTTCGTGCCGCTCGGGGTGGGCGGCACCACTCGCACGGAGCGGGTCTCGACACCGACGTTGCCCTTGCCGTCCTTGGCCTTGACGTAGAACTTCCAGACACCGGGCCGGTCCGGCGCGGTCACCCGGAGCCGGCCGCCGCCGAGGTCGGTGAAGGGCAGCGAGTTCAGCTGTTTTCCCTGGTCGATGTACGTGCTGTTGTCCAGCACCTCGTACGTGATCGGATCGCCGTTGGGGTCCGTGGCCTTGACGGCGAGGGTGAGGTCGCGTCCGGCGGGCACCTTGCCCGCGTCCCCCTCGACCGCCAGGTCGGTGATGACCGGCGGGGTGTTGTCCCGGGAGGTGTCCGCGCCGTACGCCTTCTTCACCGCGTAGTACGACAGGCGCTTCTCGCCCGCGGGCAGCAGGTTGAACCAGATGCCGCCGAAGTCGTACTCGGTGCCGTAGTGGAACATCGTCGCGCCGAGGGCGACGCCCTTGTGCCCGGTGACGCAGTTCCACGCCCGGGTGTAGCCGTCGGCCTTCGCCCGGTCGGTGGGTTCCGCGGGGACGCCGTTGGCGTCGTCCGGGACCTCCCACTCGCCCGCCGGACCGGTCTCGGTGACGATGTAGGGCTTGGTGTAACCACCTTGCTCCCAGGCCGATTTGACGTCACAGATCGCGTTGTAGGCGTTCACCGCGTACAGGTCCAGGTCGGGCGCGTTCCGTTTGTAGTAGGGCCAGGCGCCGGTCCACGCGTCGGTGGAGGTGACCGGGTGGTTGGGGTCGACGGCGTGGATCTTCTTGGTGATGTCGTCGACGAGCGTGGTGTAGGCGTCGCGCTGGCGCTCCAACTCGTCGCCGCTGTAGCAGTTCTGGAGCCCGAGCACGGATTCGTTCCCCACATTCCACATCAGGACACCGGGGTTGTCCTTGTAGGTGGCGGCCCATTGGGGGAATTCGGTGAGCACCTGGTTCTTGTAGGCGGTGTCCGTCAGGTAGTTCACACAGCCGCCGCTGCCGGGACCGCCGCCGGGTTGCAGCCAGAAGCCGGCGATCACTCTGATGCCCTGGGCCGCCGCGGCGTCGAAGAGGGGCTTGCTGGAGGCGTCGGTGCCCCAGGTGCGGACGGTGTTGACGCCCATCGACTTCAGGTCGGGCATGTAACGCCCGGCGTCGGCGACGGCAGGCCCCCAGGTGAGGCCCTTGACCTGGTACGGGCTTCCGTCGACGGTCAGTTGCCAGTTGCCCTGCGAGCCGGTGACCTTGACGACGCCGCCGGCCGCCTGGGCGGGCTGGGACGGCAGGACGAGTGCTCCCGCGGCGAGCAGGCCCGCGGTGAGGGGCGCCGCGATACGGCACCGGGTGGTACGGGATCCGGTCATGGGTGTCCGTCCGGTGTACGGGTGAGGGGTGCGGGTGAGGGGTGCGGGTGAGGGGTGCGGGTGAGGGGTGCGGGTGAGGGGTGCGGGTGGAGGCGCGCATGTGAAGGCGCGCGAGTGTGGGGGTGCGCGCACGTGGCGGCGCGCGGATGTGGGGACGCGGGTGTGGGTGCGGTGGAGGGACGGGCGGTCCCGCCGGTCCGGGGTGCGCGCCGGGCCGGCGGGACGCGTCCGCGTCAGGGAAGCCGGTAGTTCTCGTCGAGTGCCGCGCCCGCTTCGGGGTGCGTCTGGTCGTAGCCGCGGGCGTCGCACTGGAGTCCGCCGACGACGCAGTGGTCGACGAGCGCCTTGAGTGTCGGCGGGTCCCACACGTTGAAGAAGTCGTAGTGGAAGGAGTAGCCCGCGCCGCTCGCGAGCCGGACCTGGGACATGTCACCGTTGACCGGGAAGGCCATCTTGAACTCGATCATCGGCAGGGCGACCGGGTGGTCGTCCGGGCAGATGTTGTTGTTGGTGCCGGGGTTGACGACCGGATACGCCATGTGGCTCTGGTGGTTGGGTGTGTCGAGGTACTTGCCGTCCCAGCAACTGGGCGCCTGGAAGCGGATGTTGAGCTGGACGTCGGCGGTGTTCGGGCACTGCTGCGGGAAGTCCACGTTGAAGTAGCTGTTGCCGCACTCCCATCCCTCGACGAACCCCCGGTGGTTGCGGAAGTCGGCGGCGGACTGCATCGGGCTGCCGACGACGAACCGCAGCCCCTTCGGGAAGGGCCGCACACTCGTGTAGTCGGTGACGCCGGCCTTGTAGTAGATGACCTGCGGCCCCACCGGCAGGACGGGCGTGTTGCCCTTGAGCAGGGTCGGCATCCAGTACGCCGACTTGTCGCCGGGGGCCTTGCAGCTGGTCGATCCGGCGTCGAGCGAGGCGGTGGTGCTGGCCGCCTCGGTGGTGGTGTTGCCCAGGAAGGTGTGGTCGTGGGACTTGCCCGGCTGACCGGGATAGACGATCGGGTCGTCCGGCCTGGTGCGGGTCACCGAACAGTTCGCCTGGAACTCGTGGAAGTAGCGGTGCGTCGGATCCGCCTTGGACGGGACGACCCCGGTCACCTGCGGATTCGCCGGGATGTAGCCGTCGCCGTCGGGGTCCTCGGGCGAGGCGAGCGTCGAGGCGGCCATCGCGTGAGCCGCGTGCACGGCCGCCGAACCGGATACGGACGACGCCGGACCGGACGCGGGGTCGGCGCTCATCGCCACTCCGGTCAGGCCGAGCGAGGTCAGCACCAGCGCGCTGGACATCAGTAATCCTGAGACGATCTTCGATCTCCGTGCCATGGAGACCTCCTGCCACGTCGATGGGGACGGTGGGGGTCGGGCGACCGGGGGCGGAGATGAGCACGGTGCCGCCGGGCCGCCCGCGTGACGGTCCATCACATGTGCCGAGGGAAACGGGAGAGCGCTCTCCCGTCGAGGAGTGTTGTGGCGGCTGCGCGAGGGTGTCAAGGGAGTTGACTAAGGATCACAGCGGCCGCGATGTGCGCACCTCTTGAACACAATCCCAGAGCCCTCGCCGATCTCCGTTTGAGCCCATAGAGACATGAACTGCCGCAAATCCGTGCCGAGTTGACACCCTCTCGGACAACAACATCCGGGACTCCGGTCACAACTCTTGACGTGTCGTTCACCTGGATGAAGCATGCAACGGCGAGAGAGCGCTCCCCCGTACCTCCCACCGTTCACTTCCTGAACCAGGAGAGTCGCCCCCCATGTCTCGAACCCCCACAGACGTCCCGGAGCCCGGCCGTTCCACCGTCGCGCGGCGCACCGTCCTCGGCGCGATGGCTGCCGGCGCGGCGGCGCCCGGACTGCTCGCGCTGTCCTCACCGGCGTCCGCCTCGCCCGCTGTCCCCGCCGCGTCCGCTGTCCCCGCCCGGCAGCCGTCGGCCCTTCCCGGCGGCGGCGATCTCGGCCCGAACGTCATCGTCTTCGACCCTTCGACGCCGGGCATCCAGGCCAGGCTCGACCAGGTCTTCCACCAGCAGGAGTCGGCGCAGTTCGGCACGGGCCGCTACGCGTTCCTGTTCAAGCCGGGTACGTACAGCGGCCTCAACGCCCAGCTCGGCTTCTACACCTCGATCGCGGGCCTCGGTCTGTCACCGGACGACACGGCGATCAACGGTGACGTGACCGTCGACGCCGGCTGGTTCAACGGCAACGCCACCCAGAACTTCTGGCGTTCGGCGGAGAACCTCGCCCTCACTCCGGTCAGCGGCACCAACCGGTGGGCCGTCGCCCAGGCCGCCCCGTTCCGTCGTATGCACATCAAGGGCGGCCTCAACCTCGCCCCCAACGGCTACGGCTGGGCCAGCGGCGGCTACATCGCCGACAGCCGGATCGACGGATCGGTCGGACCGTACTCTCAGCAGCAGTGGTACACCCGCGACAGTTCGGTGGGCGGCTGGGTCAACGCCGTCTGGAACATGGTGTTCTCGGGCGTCCAGGGCGCACCCGCGCAGTCGTTCCCGAACCCGCCGTACACCACGCTCGACACCACACCGGTCTCCCGCGAGAAGCCGTTCCTGTACCTCAACGGCAGCGAGTACCGGGTGTTCCTGCCCGAGAAGCGCACCAACGCGCGCGGCGTCACCTGGGGCAACGGAACCCCGCGCGGCTCGTCGCTGCCGCTCAGCCAGTTCTACGTGGCCAAGCCCGGTGTCACCGCCGCCACCCTGAACGCCGCGCTCACGCAAGGTCTCCACCTGCTGCTGACCCCGGGGATCTACCACCTCGACCAGCCGATCCAGGTGAACCGCGCGGGCACGGTGGTCCTCGGTCTCGGCTACGCCACGCTGGTCCCGGACAACGGCGTCAGCGTACTCAGGACGGCCGACGTCGACGGGGTCCGGCTCGCCGGCTTCCTGATCGACGCCGGGCCCGTCAACTCCGCGACCCTCCTGGAGGTCGGTCCGGCCGGGGCCTCGGCGGACCACTCGGCCAACCCGACGACCGTGCAGGACGTCTTCGTCCGCATCGGCGGGGCGGGCGCCGGCAAGGCGACGACCAGCATGGTCATCAACAGCCGTCACACGATCGTCGACCACACCTGGATCTGGCGGGCCGACCACGGCACGGGCGTCGGCTGGGAGACCAACCGGGCCGACTACGGCATCCGCGTCAACGGCGACGACGTGCTGGCCACCGGGCTGTTCGTCGAGCACTTCAACAAGTACGACGTGCAGTGGTACGGCCAGCGGGGCCGCACGATCTTCTTCCAGAACGAGAAGGCGTACGACGCGCCGAACCAGGCCGCGATCCAGAACGGCAGCGTCAAGGGGTACGCGGCCTACAAGGTCGCCGACTCCGTGACCACGCACGAGGGATGGGGCCTGGGCAGCTACTGCTACTACAACGTCGATCCGACGATCGTCCAGCACAACGGATTCGCGGCGCCGAACAAGCCGGGCGTGAAGTTCCACGATCTGCTGGTCGTCTCGCTGGGCGGCCAGGGTCAGTACGAGCACGTCGTCAACGAGACCGGCGCGCCCACGTCGGGCACCTCGACGGTGCCGTCCACCGTGGTCTCGTACCCGTGACCGCCCCGCGCGGAGCCTGAGTTCAGCAGGACGCCAGGCTCTTGAGGTCCACCGCGTCGGCCATCGCCTGCATCCCCTTGTCGTTGGGGTGCAGGTGATCGCCGCCGTCGAAGAACGGCAGGATCAGCCGCGGGTCGTACGGACTGCGCGTGATCCTGTCGAAATCCGTCACGGCGTCGAGCGCGCCGCTGTTCCTGATCCAGTCGTTGACGCCCTGGCGCACGGCCTCGGAGGCGGCGTCGTACTCCGACCAGCCCTTGAACGGCATGACGGTCGCGCCGACGACGCATTTGCCCGCCGCGTGGGCCCGGTCGATGACCTGCCGATAGCCGGCGATCATGTCGTCCACCGTGACACCGGAACGGGCCTTGATGTCGTTGATGCCTTCGAAGAGGAAGACCGTGCGGACGCCGGGCTGGGAGAGGACGTCACGCTGGAGTCTGTTCAGAGCGGCCTGCCCGGCGCCGTCCGCGAGCACCTTGTTGCCCGAGATCCCCTCGTTCGCCACTCCCTTCACGGTGAGCCCGGACGCGGCCTGGAGCCGCCGCGACAGATAGTCGGGCCAGCGGCGGTTCTGGTCGGTGGTCGAGGCCCATCCGTCGGTGATGGAGTCGCCGAGGGTCACCACCGAGCCGACCGCCGCGGACGTTTCGACGTCGACGGCGTCCAGCCAGTACCAGGAGCCCACCGGATCGGTCCAGTCGGCCGCGCCCTCTTCGGCCGCGTGGTCGCCCGCGGTCGCGTAGTTGGTCTGCATGGCCATGCCGTGGCCGGTCGTCGGTCCCTGGGCGCCGGTCACGTACAGGCTGATGACCAAGTCGCTCTGGGCAGCGAGATTTCCGGGCAGCGGGTCGCTGAGCACGGTCTCGCCGGCCGGGACGGTGACGGACGCGGCCCCGCCGAACGACAGCCGCCGGTTGGAGCCGTGGACCAGCTCCGCACCCTGCTTCCGCAGCCCGGCGTACGCGCTCGCGAAGGTCACCGGGTGCTCGCCGAAGGCGTTGGACAGCCGGATCCGCATGTTCGTGCCGCCGACGCTGGTGCGCACGATCAGCCGGTAGCTGCGGTCGGCGGGTCCCGCGCCCTGCCGGTCGGCACTGGCGCCCCAGGTGACCACGGAGTGCTGCGCCCGCGACACGGCGACGGGCGTCGACGGCATGCCCGACGAGGCCCCCGGCTGCGCCGCCGCCGCGGCGGTCAGGGGTCCGCAGACCGCCAGGAGAAGCACCGATAGGACGCCCACGGCGCGGCGGCGGAACCGGGCGCCGCTCATCCGAGGCCCCGCAGGGTGACGGACTCGCCGGGCTTGAGGCTGACCTTGCGCGAGGCACCGCCCGCGACGACGGTCGTCTCGCGGCCGCCGACGCTCTTCAGCGTGGCCGCGGTCACCTTGCCGTTCTTCCAGCCGATGTCGGCGACGAAGCCGCCGCGGACGCCCACGCCGGACACCGAGCCGGATGCGGCCCAGGCGGCGGGCAGGGCGGGCAGCAGCTCGATGTGTCCGGGCCGTGAGTAGACCAGCATCTCGACGATCGCCGCGGGGGTGCCGAAGTTCGCCTCGATCTGGAAGATGCCGCGGCCCGTCTCCACCTCGTAGATGTCGAAGAGGTTCATCGCACTGCCGTTGCTGCCGTTGACCGACGGCTTCAGGTTGTTGACGACCAGCTGGTAGGCGTTCTCGGCGTTCTTCAGTCGCGCCCAGCACAGGCTGCGCCAGGCGTTGGCCCAGCCGAAGCTGTTCATGCCGCGCGCGGTGAGCAGGGCGGTCGCGCCGTCGAGGATGTCCTTCGGCGTGGAGTCGTCCGGACGGATCCGGTCGCCGGGGAAGAGACCGATGAGCGGGGAGAGGTGCCGGTGGGTGGTCTCGCCGAGGTTGTCGGGAGACATCCACTCCTCCAGCCAGCCGGTCTTGGGGCTGACCACGGGCAGATAGAGGCGCGTCCGCAGACCGTCGATGGTCTTGCGGTAGGCGGCGTCCTTGGCGAGCACCTCGGTCGCGGTGCGGTAGTTGCCGAAGAGGTTCCACACCAGTTCCTGGGCGTACGTGATGCCCTTGGCGTCGAGCGGGCCCTGTTCGGGCGACCAGTCGCTGTCGGCGATCAGGACCTCGCGCTCGGTCCCGGACGCGTCGGTGACGGTCGTGGTGATGAGGCGGGCCTCCCAGAACTGCACGGCGCCCTTGAGGAGGGGGTAGATCTTCTTGAGGTAGGCGCGGTCCTGTGTGTACTCGTAGTGCTCGAACAGGCTCTGGCAGATCCAGGCGTTGCCGGCCGGATGCCACCACCAGCCGCCCCCGCCATAGGGGTTGGTGGAGATCGCCACGGTCCAGCCGGCGATCTTTCCGCTGGAGTTGCGGTACCGGTTGCTGGAGTCGTTGAACAGCCGCTGGGTGACCTCCGTCCAGTCGGGCAGCTGTACGAGGCAGTAGTCGGCGAAGGCGTCGAAGCAGTCGGACAGACCCGCCCGGTCGGCCATCCAGTAGTTCATCTGGAGGTTGACGTCGGTGTGGAAGTCGGCCATCCAGTCCGGGTCGTTGCCGTCCAGCCAGGGGCCCTGGAGGCCCATCGGCAGGCTCCCCCGGGATCCGGAGATCATGAGGTAGCGGCCGAACTGCAGGTAGGCGGCCTCCAGTTCCGGGTCGGGGATGTCGTCCCGGTGGCGCGCCCGCAGCCGCTCCAAGGTGTCCAGTTCGCGCTGCGCGGCGGAGGACCTGCCGAGGTCGATGTCCAGCTGTCCGAACACGGCCCGGAAGTCGGCGACATGCGTGTGCACCAGCGTGGTCGCCGAATGACCGGCCGCGTTCAGGACCTTGGTCCTGGCGAGGCGCTCCGGGGCCAGGGACGGGTCGCGGAACTTCGTCGCCGCGTCGGGCACGTAGTTGGTACCGCCGCTGACGACGACGGTGAGGTCCTTGCAGCCGCTGAACGCGATCGACGTGCCGTCGACGCGGACCCTGCCCGTGCCGCTGTACGCGGTGACGGCGGCGCCGTACTTCAGGCCGTTGGCCAAGGAGGCGCCGAACGACGCGTAGCGGCCCGCGCTGTCGGCGGTGGTGGACTCGCCGTGGGTGCCCGCGAGGGAGACGGTACCGGTGTAGGAACCGCCGCCCTGCTGGGAGAAGTACAGGACGATGGCGTCGTCGGGTCGGCTGGCGAGGATCTGCCGCCGGTAGGTGACGCCGGAGACGTCGTACGAGGTGCTGATCAGGCCCTGGGCCAGGTCGAGGGTGCGCCGGTAGTTGTCGACGTTGCCCAGGTCGTGGGCGGGGAGGGCGACGGTGAGTTCGGCCAGCATCGTCAGGGAGCCGAAGTCGTCGCGGCCGTACGGGAACTGACCGTCGCTCTGCAGCTTGTCGTTGAGACCTCCGGTCCACAGGGTGGCGTCGGTGATCATCAGGAGTTCGTCGGCGGGGTCGTTGCTCGCGAGCGCCGCGAGGCGCCCGTTCCCCACCGGCAGCCCCTGCTCGATCATCGACGTGGCGGAGCCGGGAGCCCCCCACCACAGCTGGTTCTTCGCGGCGTCGGCCGCGGACAGCATGGGCGATGCGGTGGGGCGCAGGGGGGCCGCCGAGGCGGTGAAGGCGGGCAGACCGCCCAGTGCGGTGGCCGCGCCGGCTGCGGCGGCGAGGGCGAGGAAGCCTCTGCGGCTGGGGGTCTTGTCGCATGCTGCGGTGTGCTGAACGTCCACGGTGTTGCACTCCATATCCGGGAGCTGCTCATGCTGGAACGACGGCTGCGGACCGTCGGCGTGCTGCGGGTCCCCGCGGGGCCCGGGTCGGGTCACCGGGCCCCGCGGGAAGCGGGTCGGACGGGCTGCTGAACTGGGAACCGACCCCTGAACCGAGAACCGGCTGCTGAGACTGAGAACCGGCTGCCCGACCAGGAATGCGACTACGTGACTCAGACCGACTGCGGAACGACGATCCTGTCGATGTCGGGGGCGTATCCGCTGCCGCTGTCGAAGGTGATCGTGTTGGAGCCCGCCTTCAGCGCCAGCTGGACGCTGACCGTCTCGGCCGTGTTCCAGTCGCCCGTGGAGGGGAACTTCTCGCTGGTGCCGTTGCCGCTGTCGGCGGAGACGGTCACCGAGCGGGGGTCGCCGCTGACGTAGGCGACCTGGACGGTGTAGATGCCGTCCTTCTTCACCGTGACGTCGTTGAACCGCAGCTTGCCGCCGGTGTAGAGGTTGCCGACCTTCTTGCCGCCGGAGCAGGCGTCGCAGCCGGCGACCGAGGCGTTGCCCGACAGGGTGTTGGCGGCGGACTCGGCCTCGTAGCCCGTGGTGGTCGGCGTGCCGACGCCGGGCTTGACGGTGAACAGCCGCGAGCCGTGGGCGGGCAGCGCCTCGGTGATCTTGTTCTTGTAGGTCCCGAGGTTCGCCTTGTTCCACAGGTCGCGCACGGAGGCGCTTCCGGTGAATCCGAGGGAGGCCCACTGGGCGGTGACGGAGGCCGGGGAGTCGGCGAGGTTGAACAGGGCGACGGTGTAGGTGCCGTCGGCGTTCTCGGCGCCCCAGACCTGCTGGTCGCCGACGGTGGTGACCGGACGCGCGACGGGCGAGTCGTTCTGGTCGACGGCGATGACTTCCTTGTCGGTCAGCAGGGAGACGCCGTAGCTGTCCAGCTTGGTGAGGTCGTCACCCGTGAACAGCGGCGACTTGTTGATGGCCCACAGGGTCATGTAGCTCTGCCGCTCGGCCTTGGTGAGGCCGTCCATCTCGCCGTTGCCGACGTCGAGGCTGTCCAGGTCGTTCCAGCCGCCCGGGCCCGCCTTGCGGCTCCACGCGGGGGCGTCGTCCCACCGGTCGTCGACCGAGTTCTCCCAGGTGACGAGGGTGTTGCAGTAGCACTCGACGTCGGTGTCGATGCGCCAGCCGTTGGAGTACTTCTTCCAGTCGGCGGCGTGGCCGATGTCGAGCGACCAGGAGAGTTCGAGGTGGATCGGGCGCCCGGTGGCGGAGATGGCCTGCTGCCAGGCGGCGACGTCGGGGACGTTGTCGTAGTTGTCACCGGACTTGAAGGAGCCAGGACCCACACCGTCCAGCTTGAGGAAGTCGTAGCCCCAGTCGGCGAACTGCCGCGCCTGTGAGTCTATGTACTTCTGCGCGCAGGGGTTGTCGAAGTTCAGCTTGTACGCGTTGTCCCAGCCGTTGGTGGTGCGCAGGTCCGGGTAGGCGACGTCGGCGGTGGTGCAGCCGGGGGCGTTCCAGATCGGCGTCCTGCCGTCGCCGTACGCGCCCTTCTCCAGGCCGACGGGCAGGTAGATGCCGGCCTTGAGGCCCTTGGAGTGGATGTGCTCGGCGACCGACTTCATGCCGTGCGGGAATCGGCCCGGGTCGGGCTTCTGGCGTCCGTACTGGTCGAAGCCCGTCTTCCAGGTCTTGTCCATCCACCAGCCGGCGTCGATGTTGACATGGTCGTAGCCGTAGTTCTTCAGCTTGGCGGCGAGGGCGTCCGTCTGCTTCAGGACGTTCGCCTCGGTGAGGTAGCTGTAGTCGCCGTCCGGGTTGAGGCCCGGGTACTTCGACGACTGCATGCTCCAACTCGACCAGCCCATGTACGGCTTGGCTGCGACAGAGGTGGTGACGGGGGCGGTGGCGGGGGTCTCGCGCGGCACCGGGGTCTTGGCCTGTGCCGCCGGGACGGTCGCCGCGAGGCCTGCCGTGAGGGCTAACACCACCACGGTTCTCAGGGTGCGTGCGGGCAGGACGGAATACGAGGATGACCGCATGGGTCGCGCCTCCTGTGGGGGGGTTCAGGGTTGGGGCGGCTCAGCCCTTGCCGGAGCCGATGGTGAGTCCGCTGATGAACTGGCGCTGGAGCGCGAAGTACACCAGGAGGGTGGGGATCGCGGTCATCAGGGCACCGGCCGCGATGAGGTTGGGATTGGTGAAGTACGCGCCCTGGAGGTTGGCCAGGGCGGAGGTGACCGGGCGTTTGTCGCCGCTCTCGATCAGCGCGAGCGGCCAGAAGAAGTCGTTGTAGATCCAGATCGATTCGAGGGTCGCGAGGGCCGCGAACGCGGGGCGGCACAGCGGCAGGATGATCTGGAAGAACTGGCGCCAGACGGGGGCGCCGTCCACGAGCGCCGCCTCGGAGATCTCTTTCGGGATCGTCTTCATGTAGTTGCTGAGGACGAAGGTGCAGAACCCGGACTGGTAGGCGATGTGGATCGCGATGATGCCCCAGGCCGAGTTGTAGAGGAGGAGGGAGTCGCTCATCCACTGCGGCAGCGGGATGAGGAGGTAGAGGCGGTACAGCGGGGTGATGAGGACCTGTGCCGGGAGCAGGTTGCCCGCGGTGAACAGCATCAGCAAGGCGATGTTCCAGCGGAAGTCGAAGCGGGACACGAAGAAGGCGACCGCGGCCGAGAACAGCAGGGTGCACAGGACGGACGGCACCGTGATGAGGACGGAGTTCCAGAAGAAGTGCGGCATCCCGGACTGGCTCCAGGCATCGCTGAAGTTGCCGAGGCCGATGCTGTGGGGCCAGGAGAGATAGCCGTGCTTCGCGGTGTCCGAGTAGGGCCGCAGCGAGGTGTACACGGCCCACAGCAGCGGTACGAGCCACAGCAGGGCGATGCCGCCCAGCATCAGATGGCGGCCGGTCTGGCGCCGCGGCCCGGACGGGGTCTTCGGCGGCGGCTGCGCGCGCCGGGTCCGCGGTCGGGAGGCCGGGCGCGGCACGGTCGTGGTCACTGGTCCTCCTTGCGGAAGTTCTGGACGAGGAAGGTCCCGATGGCCGCGAGGGAGACCACGAGCAGGACGACCGCGAGGGCGGACCCGTAACCGATGTGACTGGACTCGCCGATGATGTTGTCGGTGATGAGGAGGGACAGGAGCTCCATGCCCGGCTTGCTTCCGACGCCGCCGCCCAGGACGTAGACGACGTCGAAGGAACGCAGGGACTCCATGACCGTGATGACCAGGATGATGACGTTGACCGGTTTCAGGGCCGGGAAGACCACCCGCAGGAAGGTCTGGCGTCCGTTGGCGCCGTCGAGCGCGGCGGCCTCCTTGAGCGCCGGGTCGAAGCCCTTCAGGCCGGCCAGGTAGAGGATCATGATGTATCCGGTGTGCCGCCAGCTGGAGGCGACCAGGACGGCCCACAGGTTGAGGTCGGGGTTGCCGAGCCAGTCGATGTGGTGGCTGGATCCGGCGGCGCCCAGGATGCCGTCGAGGAGCCCGGTGTCGGGGTTGTAGATGATCTCCCAGATGAAGCCGACGACGGCCAGGGAGAGCACCATCGGCAGGAATATGGCTGTCTGGTAGATCCTCGTGAAGCGGATCTTCCGGTCGAGCTGGTAGGCGAGGAAGATGCCGAACGGTGTCGGCAGCAGGGCCGTGAACAGCAGCCAGATCACGTTGTGCCGCACCGCGGGCCAGAACGGCGGGTAGTTGGTGAAGATCTCCTTGTAGTTGTCCAGGCCGGTCCAGTGGATGTCGGCCAGGTCGATGCCGTCCCAGGTGGTGAAGGACAGCCCCAGGGAGGCCAGCGCGGGCAGCCAGACGAAGAGGAGCAGGGCCGCCAGCGGGATGCCGATGATGACGGTGAGGAAGATCCGGTCGCCGGTGCCGAGGCGGCGCGGGCGGGCGCCCCGCGGGGCGGGGGGTGTGGTGGGCGCGGAGGACACGGTGCGTGCGACCTTTCCGGTCCTGGTCAGGCGGTGAAGAAGCGCGAGCGCTGGGACTCGATCTTCGTCAGTGTTCCCGAGCCGTCGTCGGGGTGACTGAGCCACTGCGTCAGGCCGGGGAGTACGACGGTCGAGATGAAGCCGGGGTCGCTGTCGCGGTCCGCGAACTGGCTGATCTGCTTGGCGGAGGCGATGAGCTCGGCGGACTTCTTCTGGAGCGCGCTGTACGAGCCGGTGCTCACCTTCTCGTCGACGGCGAGGTTGCTCGGGTCGACGCCCATGTACAGCTCCTCGGCGTGGGCGCCGCCGAGGAACTCCAGGAACTTCTTGGCACCGGCCTCGTTCTTGGGCCGGCGGCTGAGCATGAAGCCGTCGGTGGGGGCCTCGACGGCTTCCTGACCGTGCGCGGCGTCGATCTCGGGGAAGGGGAAGAAGTCGATGTCGGCGCGTATCTTCTCGTCGGTGATCTGCTGTCCGAGGAAGAGGCCGATGACGGCCATCCCGGACTTCTTGTCGAGCAGCGACTGGGCGGCGTCCTGCCAGGAACGGCCGGCGGCGCCCTGCTGGTAGTAGGGGGCGAGTTCGCGCCAGTGGTCGAGGGTGGCGAGGGCGCGCTTGTCGGTCCAGGAGACCTTGCCGCGCATCAGCGACATGTGGAAGTCGTAGCCGTTGGTCCGCAGGTTCACGTAGTCGAAGGCGCCGAGGATGCTCCAGCTGTCGCCGCCGCCGTAGCCGGAGGCGATCGGGGAGAGCCCGTCCTTCTTCATCCGCTTGGCGAGCGCGATGAACTCGCTCCACTTCTGCGGGACTTGGTAACCGCGCTCCTTGAACAGGCTCTTGCGGTAGAAGACGGCCCACGGGTAGTTGTACAGCGGCACGAAGTAGTACTTGCCGTCCTCGCCGCGGGAGAGCTGCTTGGTGGCGTCGCTGAAGCCGGCGCCTATCTTGTCCCACACGTCGTCGAGGGGGCTGCAGAGCTCCTTCTTGGCGAAGTACTGCATGCGGTAGCCGGCGAACCAGGTGAAGACGTCGTCGGGGGTGCCCTGCAGATAGGTGGAGATGCTCTTCTGGAAGGTGTCGTGGTCGACGGTGTTCGTCCTCACCGTCAGACCGCTGTCCTTGGCGAACGCGTCGGTGACGGAGGCGTAGGCCTTCTTGGGGGTGGCGTCGGCGCCGTTGGATCCGAAGGTGACCGTCTTCGGGTCGGCCCCCGCTCCCCCGCCGCAGGCGGTCAGGACGGGCGCGGCCAGCGCGGCGGCGCCGAGTCCGAACAGTCCGCCGACCACTCGGCGACGGCCCGGGTCACGCGCAGCCAGGGGATTGCGGCTCTGCTGCGTCATTGTTGCTCCTCACGCGTGTCCGTACATGTCTGATCTTCAGTACGTGGCTGGTCTTCAGTACGTGCTGGTCCGTGCGTGTGCGCTGTTCGGCGCGCGCCCGCCCCTCAGGGCGTGGTGCTCCTCAGCGCGCGTCCGAGGTGATGAAGGACTGGATGGCGGTGGCCGCCGCCCCGCGCGCCCACTCCTCGAAGGGCAGCGGCCGGGTCTGTACGTCGCAGTCCGCGGCCGAGCCGAAGGCGGCCGCGGCGAACGCGTCACGGATCTGCTCGGCGAACAGGTCGTAGGCGGCCAGGCCCTCGCCGGAGATGATCACTCGCTCGGGGCCGAGGAGGTTGGCCACGGTCGCGATGCCCCGGCCGATCGCCGCTCCCGCCCGGGCGTACACCTCCCGGGCGCCGGGGTCGCCGTCGTGGGCGAGGGCCAGGGCCTCGGTGGCGTCGGCGACGTTCGCGCCGGTGACCTCCCGGATCCGGCCGACGATCGCGGGGTCCGAGGCGATCGCCTCGACGCAGCCCCGGTTGCCGCAGTGGCAGCGGGGACCGGCCGGGTCGATCGTCACGTGCCCGATCTCACCGGCCACGCCGTGCGCTCCCGCCACCACCTGTCCGTGCACCACCAGACCGCAGCCGATGCCCGCGCCGACGGTCACCAGCGCGAAGTCGGACAGCCCCACCCCGGCCCCGAACCACTGCTCGGCCACCGTCAGCGCCCGGACGTCGTTGTCGAGGGTGACCGGCAGTCCGGTCGTGGTCGCGGCCAGTTCGGCGAGGGGAACGTCGTGCCACTCCAGGAACGGCGAGTAGCGCACCACCCCGGCCGCCCGGTCCACGTCACCCGAGACGGCGATGCCGAGCCCTCGGACCTGCACCCCGAAGCCGTCCGCCTCCGTCAGCAGTTCCTGTACGAGCCCCGCGACCGAGGTCAGTACCGCCTTGGGTTCGCGGGAGGTGAGGGGAACGCGGCGGGCGACCCGGATGCGGCAGCACAGATCGGTGAGTACGGCGATGAGCTCGTCGCCCGTCACCTTGATCCCCAGGAACAGGGCCCTCCCGCCGTCGACCCGCACCGGGTTGGCGGGCCGCCCGAGGACGGGCTGCGGTGCGTCCTCGGCGGTGTCCTCCACGAGGTAGCCGGCTTCGATCAGCGGCCGGACCGCCTTGGTGACCGCCGCCGCCGACAGGTGGGTCCGCCCCGCTATCTCCGACCGTGTGAGCGGGCCGTGGGACAGCACGGTGGTGAAGATCTGGGAAGCGGCCGGCGTGTGGGCCGGGAACGCCTCGGTGAGAGAGGTCGAGCGCATGGCCGGAACCTATGGCCCTTATTTTCTGCTGTCAATGAAAGAAACAGGATTCCGTTGAGGATGCTCCATGAGGCATCTGTGACCTGTGAATTCAGGAGTGCGAGCACCCATTGACACACGATCCAAGGTCAGGGTTGGCTTTCCCCTGTCTCGTACGTGAGCACCACCCGAACGCGAGGACCCATGTCGCCGATCTCCTTCGCCCCGGACACCGGGGTCTGGCTGCTGTCCACACCGCGCACCTCGTACGCGCTGCGGATCGACGGGACCGGAGCGCCCTGCCATGTCGCGTGGGGCCCACGGCTGACGCCGGCGGAGGCCGGGGAGCTCGCCGTGCCACCCGCGCCCGAGGCCAGCAGCTTCGAGGGCAGACCGCCCGTCGGGGAGGAGTTGCCCGTCGACGGCGGCACGCGCTACGGGCCGCCGTCACTGCAGGTGCGGTTCGCGGACGGCTCCCGCGCCTTCGAGTGGCAGCCGACCGGCCACCATGCCGACGAGGGCGAGCTGGCCCTGTCGTTCCGCGACCGCCGCTACCCGTTGCGGGTGGCGCTCCACTACCGGGTGCGCGAGGACACGGACGTCATCGAGCGCTGGACCGTCGTCCGCAACGACGGCGACGAGCCCGTCACCCTGCTCCGTGCCGACTCCGCCGCCTGGACCCTGCCGCCGCTGCGGGACTACCGGCTCAGCCGTGCCACGGGCCAGTGGTCCGCCGAGAGCCAGTTGCGCCGCGACCGACTGCCGTACGGCGAGACCGTGTTGACCAGCCGTCGCGGGATCACCAGCCACCACGCGAACCCGTGGCTGATGCTCGACGCGGGTGAGGCGACGGAGGACCACGGGCGGGTGTGGAGCGCCGCCCTCGCGTGGAGCGGGAGTTGGCGCGTCACCGTGCAGCGCACCCCCGACGGGCGGGCCGGATTCACCGGCGGCCCCGGCCAGGACGGCACGACCGTGCCGCTCGCGCCGGGCGAGGAGTTCGCCACTCCCCCGTTCGCGGGACTGTGCACCGACGGCGGCTTCGGCGCGGCCAGTCGCGCCTGGCACGCGTACGTCCTGGCCCATGTCCTGCCCCATGCCGACGAGTTCGCCCCGGTGCTCTACAACTCCTGGGAGGCGACCGGCTTCGACGTCGACGAGGCCGGGCAGAAGGCGCTCGCCGAGCGGGCGGCGGCGCTCGGGGTGGAGCTCTACGTCGTCGACGACGGCTGGTTCGGGGCGCGCCGCAGCGACCGGGCGGGCCTCGGCGACTGGACACCGGCGTCCGACCGCTTCCCGGACGGGCTGGCCCCGCTGGTCCGCGCGGTGCACGGGCTCGGGATGCGCTTCGGCCTCTGGGTGGAGCCCGAGATGGTGAACCCGGACAGCGACCTGTACCGCGAACACCCCGACTGGGTACTGCACTTCCCCGGCCGCCCCCGCTCCGAGCTGCGCAGCCAGCTGGTCCTCAACTTCGCCCGTCGCGAGGTCGCCGACTGGGCCCACGGCTGGCTGACCCGGCTGGTCGGCGACCACGGCATCGACTTCCTCAAATGGGACATGAACCGCGCGTTCAGCGAGGCCGGCTGGCCCGGCCGGCAGGACGGCGCCGACCGTCTCGGCCCCGCGTACGTGCGCAATCTCTACGGCGTCCTCGACCGGCTGCGGGCGGACCATCCAGGGCTGCGGATCGAGACGTGCAGCGGTGGCGGCGGCCGGGTCGACCTGGGCATCCTGGCCCGCACGGACCAGGCGTGGGCGTCGGACAACACCGACGCCGCCGACCGGATGGGGATCCAGCACGGCTACGGCCAGATCTACCCCGCCCGCACGATGGGCGCCTGGGTGACCGACGTACCCAACCAGCTCACCGGCCGTACGGTCCCGCTGCGCTTCCGCTTCCATGTCGCGATGGCCGGGGCGCTCGGCATCGGGGGCGATCTCACCCGCTGGTCCGAGGAGGAACGACGCGAGGGGGCCGACCTCGTCGCCACGTACAAGAAGGTCCGCCATCTCGTCCAGCACGGCTGGCTGGACCGGCTGTCACCGCCCTCCGAGGACTCGGTCTGCGTGGTGCAGTACACCGCCGCGGACGCCTCGGAGACCCTGCTGCTCGCCTACCGGCGCGTCTCCCGCCACGGCGCGCCGAGGCTGCCGGTCCGGCCGCGCGGCCTGACCCCCGGGGGCCGCTACCGCGACGCCCGCACCGGCGCCGAGCACCACTCCACGGTGCTCGGCGAGTACGGGCTCGACCTCGACCTGCCGGCGGGCGACTGGTCCAGCACGGCGGTGCACCTTGTCCGGGAGGACTGACACCCCGTCAGCGCGCTGGCGGGCGCCCGATGTCGCTCTCGCCCGCCGGGGGCTCGTCAGTACCGCTGGGCCTTCGCCAGGACCGGGGTCAGCTGGGGCTCCGCGGGCTGCCTGCTGATCACGACCGGCTGCGCCTTCTTCCCCGGCTCGAGGTTCTCCTTCCCGACGAACGACGTCTGCACGACCTTGCCGTCGGGGTTCTTGAAGTCGACCTGCACGGCGTACGACGCGGTCTTGCCGGAGTTGTTGGTGATGGTGACGACCACGGCACGCAGTCCGCCCGTCTGCGACGTGGGCAGGCCCGTCATGCTCACGTCGGACGTGGCGTTGCCGCTGCCCTGGACGTTCTTCAGCTGCTTCTCGGCCGTGGCCGAGGCGCGGGCGGTGTCGGCGGAGACCGACGCCGCGAACTCGGACGCCCGGGCCGAGACGGAGGCGGCCGCCGACGACGCCCGCCCGGTCGCGGACTCGATGATCGAGGAGGCGGCCGAGGCGATGGCGGACGGCGGTGTCCCGGTGAAATTGGACGCGTTCGGCGGCGTGGGCCGGGGGGTGATGGAGGCCGTGCTGCCGTCGCCGCCGTTGTCCGAGCCGCACGAGACGAGAACGGAGCCGCACGCGATCGCGGACAGCAGGGCAGCGATACGCCGTGATCCGCTCCGGCCGTGGGGAACGCGTCTGCTCATGGGGGCTCGCCTCTTCCTGCCGTACGGGGCACGGGGGCTCGTCCTTTTCCTGCCGTACGGACTCCCTCATGCTCCGTGCCGCGCCGGGCGACGGCGAACTGCGGGGGCCCATTGGGGTGGCGCACGCGACGTCAGCGCCCGTGCCGTGCGCCGTCGAGCCACGCGTCCGAGATCGCCAGGGCCGCCGCCATGATGCTCAGCTGCGGATTGACCTCCGGGCAGCCCGGCAGGACCGAGCCGTCCACGACGAGGACTCCGCGCACTCCGCGCAGCCTGCCTTCGGGGTCGGCGGGTGCCCGCTGCGGATCGGCGCCGGCCGCCACCGTGCCGGTCGGGTGGAACGCCGACACGTGCAGGTCGCGGGCGCGCACGGAGGCGAGCAGTCCGTCGAGCGCGTCGAGCGACCTGGCCCGCGGCGCGCCCGGGACTCCCGTGAGGACCTCCTCCGCCCCGGCGGCGAAGAGGAGGCGGCCCATGGCGCGTACGGCGGTCATCAGGCGGTCGCCGTCACGGGGGTCGAGGTCGTAGCGGACGAGTGTCCTCTCCCGGCCCCGGACCTGTCCGGAGGGGCGGTCCGCGATCATGGCGCCGAGGGTCGCCAGATGGTCGGCGCCCTCCAGTTCGCGCCGCAGTTCCCGGCCGAGGCCGGGCAGGACGAAGCCGCTCATGCCGGGTGGACTCGCGGTCGCCTCGACGAGGATCCCGCGCGCGTGCAGTTCTTCGACGCCGACGCTCTGCAGCACGCCCCGCCAGGCCGTCACCGGCTCGGCGAAGCGTCCGGCGACGCTGGTGGCGGGGTGCACGCTGAGGTTGCGGCCCAGTCGGGGATGCCCGCCGAGACCCGAGCGGCGCAGCAGGGGCGGTGTCCGCAGTGTCCCCGCGGCGGTCACGACGAGGGGGCCGAGGATCTCCAGTTCGCTGCCGTCGAAGCGGCGGACCCGGACTCCGGCGGCGCGGGGCGGGCCCGGTACGTCGTGGTCCAGCAGGATGCGGCGGACCCGCGCGCCGGTGACGATCCGGGCGCCCGCGGCGCAGGCGGCGGGCAGGACGGACAGCTGCACGCTCTGTTTGGCGCCGGTGGGGCAGCCCACCACGCACTGGCACGAGCCCTTGCAGCCCGGGGCGTTGCGGCGCAGCGGGGCGGCCCGCCAGCCGAGCCGTTCGGCGCCGGTGAGGGTGAGCAGCCCGTTGTTTCCGAGGACGTCGAGGGGTTGCGTGGCCACGCGCAGGGTTCGCTCGACCTCGTCGAGGCAGGGTCCGAAAGCGTCGGCGAGCCCGAAGCCGAACGTGTCGCTCCAGCGCGTCAGGACATGGTCCGGAGTGCGGTAGCAGGTGCCGGAGTTGACCACGGTGGTGCCGCCTACCGCACGGCCGACCGGCAGCAGGATCGGTGGGTTGCCGACGGCCACGGTGGCGCCGCCGTCCCGGTACAGCTCGGTGAACCGGTCGAGGGGTGCCCGGCGGCCGAAGGACGCGGTCGAGTGGTGCCGGCCCTCCTCCAGGACGATCACGTTCAGTCCGGCGAGCGCGAAGGTCCGTGCGGCCATCGCGCCGCCCGCGCCGGAGCCGACGACGATGACGTCGGCGGTGCTGCGGGCCGGCCATTCCTCCGCCGGGGTGCAGTCGAGGGGCGGATCCACCGGCGCCGTGCCGGGTGCGGGCGCGACCGGCATCCGTTCGGTGCCCGCGGCCAGCAGCACGGGAACCTTGAGGAGGTCCAGCAGCGGGGCGAGCCGGGGTCGTGCCGCCAGCGAGCGGAGCACGTTCTCGCGTTCGTCGGGGCCGAGTGCCGCCAGGCGCCTGCCGGTGCGCGCCACGGTGTACGTCTCCAGGGCGGCTACGGCGGTGCGCACCCCGGCGCGGGCGGGCCGGGGCAGAGCGGCGAGCACCGCGTCGAGGCGGTGCGGCACGCGGGCGAGCCACTCGGCGTCGCCCGTGTCGGCGAGCAGCGCGGCGACGAGCCCGTCGGCGGTCATCGGTCGCCCGACTCTGCGTGCGCGGTGGCGTCCAGTACCCAGGAGGCTTCCGGGCGCCAGTGACCCCACCAGCGTTCCAGGACGATCCGGGCGTCGGCGGACTCGCTGTTGCGGCATACCGCGCGGGCGCCATCCGGGTCGCGGTATTCGAGGGTGAGGGTCCGCTCCGCGGGCTGGTTCACCGCTACGCGGATGCGGCGCAGCGCCGTCCGGCCGGTGACCGTCCATTCGGGCAGGCCGAAGGCGGCCCGGAAGCGTCCGAGTCCCAGCCGGCCGATCGCCGAGCGTTCCGGCCGCCGCGGCCAGGTTCGGCCGCCGCGGCGCAGGCGCAGGAAGACGAGCGGGGGCAGGCGTCGCAGCGCGGGCCGGGTGGAGACGGCGGCGACGATCTCCAGGACGTCGCCGTCGCCGAGGTCCGCGTGCAGCCAGGTCCACCGGTGCGCGTTGCCGTGTCCGTAGATCCGGGCCGAGGCGCCTGGTGCGCCGCGCAGGTTCAAGGTGGTTCCCCCGTACGAGATCTCGCCCTCGTACGTGGCTCGGTCGGCCGGGAGCATCTGGGCGGCGGGCAGCACGGGGCGGCGCCATGACCAGCGGGGGAAGGTGAACAGCGGTGGCCCCTGCGGCTGTTCGGTGAGTCTCCAGTGGAAGTCACCCGCCGCGCCGGTCAGTTGTCCGGCTCGATGTGTCACACCCTCGGCTGCGAATCCGTCCGTCGGCCGGGTCCAGGGGACGGGTCCGAAGCGGGCGTGCCGTACCTCGCCCTCGCGGGGGAACACCGCGGCCCAGCCATGGGCGAAGGGCTCGGATCCGTCTGCGGGTGCGGTGAGTTCGTGGTGCAGCCAGATTCCGGTGCCGCTCGCCGGGTCGGTGAGGGTGGTGTACCAGACCTCGGTGCGGCCCGGGGAGCCGTTCCATCGCGGGGTCAGGTGTTCCGCGGGGTTCTCCCGGCGCGGGAAGCGGAAGCTGAGCAGGAAGGGGGCGAGGCCGGTGGCCACGGGGAAGCGCAGGACTCCCTCGCCCACCCGTTCGTCGCCCTCGTACACGCTGAACGGCAGCACGGTCATCGACGCGACGGGACGGCGCGGGGTCACCGACTTCCAGCCGTCCAGGGTGAGGCGGCGTCCGTCGGCGGTGAACGTGAGCCGGTAGCGGATGCGCCGCCCGGCGATCGGCGACACCTCCAACTCGCCCTCGACGCGGCGGTCGTCGGCGCGTCCGGCGATCCGCACCCGGCCGGTCAGGCGGGCCCGCGTCGTGCGGTGCGGGAGCAGAACCCGGTCGGCGGCGGCGCACAGGTCGAGCCGGATGCGCCGCTCCCCGGCCTCGGCGTCGAGGCGGACCGTGCCGAGCATCGACTCGGTGAAGACCGTGCCCCTCACGCCAGGCCTTCCAGCATGATGCGCTCGGTGTCCCGCAGATAGGTGTCGGCCGCCGCGTGCGCTCGCCGGGCGTCCCCCGCGGTCACGGCCTCCACCACCGGCTCCAGCCTCTCGTGGGCGGACTCCGGGTCGGTGAAGGGTGCCTTCAGCAGCGAGCGGACGGGCAGGTAGGCGTTGAAGAGGGTGTTCGTCAGCAGCACGTAGACGCGGTTGCCGGTGGCGCGGGCCAGCGCGCGGTGGACCTCCACATCGGCCAGCTGCACCGCGTCCGCGCCGTCGGCGTGCCGTACGGCCGCGAGCAGCGCGCTCAACTCGGCCCGCTGCACGCGGGTGCCGCGCTCCGCGGCCCGCTCGGCGATCAACGCGCCCACCCCGCGCCGCACTTCGAACACCTCGCGCACCCAGCCGGCGTCGTGCCGCACGAGCATGGGCAGGAGATCCGCTCCACCGAGCCGGGCGTAGTCCCGCACCCGGGTTCCGACTCCGTGCCGCGTCTCCAGCAGCCCGGCCTGCACGAGCCGCCCGAAGGCGTGCTTGAGCGTGGTCCGCGTGACGCCGTACCCGTCGGCCAGCCGTCGCTCCGGGGGAAGGTAACTCCCCGCCGGATGACGGCCGTCGAGTATGTCCGTACGCAGCCGGTCCTCCAGGACGTCCACGATGGTCTCGCGGGGCAGAGCCTCCACGTTTCCCCCTCCGGGCAAGTAGTTGAGTGGCTGAGTGGATGAGCCACTGAACCAGTGGAGACTTTTCGCGGTCAACCCCTTTGACGGCAAAGGGTCATGGGCGATGGCCGTGACCGAACCGGCTGCGCCGCGTTCACGAAGCCGAGCCGAGCCGAGCCGAGCCGAGCCGAGCCGAGCCGAGCCGAGCCGAAACGAGCCGAAACAGGGGTCAGGCCGGACTGCCGGACACGACAAAGGGCCGCCCGGACCCGCTCCTCACCCGAACGCACTGTCCGCACAGGCAAGTTGGACCAGACCAACTTTGCGTGAATCGTTGACATGTACGCCACGCGGGCGTAATCCTGAGAGCGCTCTCAAGAGGAAGCGGACCATTCCCGTCCGCCGGATTCCACCTCACTGAACCCCACATCAAGGAGGCAGAGAGTGCGCGTACACACCAGATGGCCGGCTTGGGCGTTGGCCTCGGCCACGCTCTCGGCGGCGTTGCTCACCTTCGGCGCGCCCTCCCGCGCCGAAGCCGCGGTCCCGGCGACCATCCCCCTCACGTTCACGAACAACTCCGGCCGCGGCGAGCAGGTCTACGTATACGACCTCGGCACCCAGCTGTCGACGGGACAGCAGGGCTGGGCCGACGCGAACGGCACCTTCCACGCGTGGCCGGTGGGCGGCAACCCGCCGACGCCCGCGCCCGACGCGTCGATCACGGGGCCGGCCAACGGCCAGTCGAAGACGATCCGGCTCCCCAAGTTCTCCGGACGGCTCTACTTCTCGTTCGGGCAGAAGCTCGACTTCCGGGTGACGACCGGCGGTCTGGTGCAGCCCGCCGTGCAGAATCCGAGCGACCCGAACCACAACATCCTCTTCAACTGGTCCGAGTACACGCTCAACGACTCCGGTCTGTGGATCAACAGCACCCAGGTCGACATGTTCTCCGCCCCGTACGCCGTCGGTGTCAAGCTCGCCGACGGGACCACGAAGAGCACCGGCCATCTCAAGGCCGGTGGCTACAACGGCTTCCTCAACGCGCTGCGGAGCCAGCCGGGCGGCTGGGCGAACCTCATCCAGACCCGGTCCGACGGCACGGTCCTGCGTGCGCTCGCCCCGGGGCACGGTATCGAGGCGGGCGCGCTTCCGGCCACCGTCATGGACGACTACATCAACCGCGTCTGGACGAAGTACAGTTCGTCGACCCTGACGGTGACGCCGTTCGGCGACCAGCCGAACACCAAGTACTTCGGCCGGGTGTCCGGTGGCGTCATGAACTTCACGAACAGCTCGGGAGCGGTCGTCACCAGCTTCCAGAAGCCCGACTCGGACAGCGTCTTCGGCTGCTACAAGCGGCTCGACGCGCCCAACGACCTGGTGCGCGGCCCCATTTCACGCACCCTGTGCGCGGGCTTCAACCGCACCACGCTCCTGACCAACCCCAGTCAGCCGGACACCACCTCCGCGAACTTCTACGCGGACGCGGTGACCAACCAGTACGCCCGCAACCTCCACGCGCAGATGGCCGACGGCAGGGCCTACGCGTTCGCGTTCGACGATGTCGGCAACCACGAGTCCCTCGTCAACGACGGCAATCCGCAGCAGGCCTTCGTCACGCTGGATCCGTTCAACTGACGGGAATCGCGCCGAAGGCCGGACGGGGGCAGGTTCCGAGCGGGACCTGCCCCCGTTCCCGTGGCGTCACACATCGTGATCGGCGTGTTCGGCGTGGTCGCAGGTCCTTGTCCGCGTGACAGGCCGTCATCGGTGTCCCGTGCCGTCGTCGGACTCCAGGCAGAGCACGGGGACCCGTTGGACCAGGTTGTTCTCGAAGCCGCCCCGGTTCCAGGGCTGTTCGAGCGGCTGGGTGTGCCCTTCGGCGTCGGTGGCGCGGGCGCTGAGGACATGGCGGCCGGGGGTCGCCGTCCAGGTGAAGCGCCACGCGCGCCAGGCCCAGCGGTGATCGTTCGTCCGGTCCAGTTCGGCCGGGCACCAGGAGCGCCCCTCGTCCGTGCTGACCTCGACGCCGGTCACCGGCGCACGCCCCGACCAGGCCCGTCCTGTCACGGTGACCGTGCCCGGCCGGACCGCCCGCGCCCGCGACATGAAGTCGGGGAAGCCCGGCGGGACCAGCAGGGCGCGAGGGGCGATCCGGGTGACCGGTTCGCCCTCCTCACCGGCGTCCTGCCGCAGCCGGTACGCCTCGGTCTGCTGGAACCCCCGGAACGGCGTGTCCGTCACCATGATCTCCCGGAGCCACTTCACATGCGCCATGCCGTACCAGCCCGGCACCACGAGCCGCAGGGGATGCCCGTGCTGCGGCGGCAGCGGGGAGCCGTTCATCGCGTACGCCACCAGGACCTCGGGGTCGTCGCCCCGCGCCACGTCCAGCGGAAGGGCGCGCCGGTAGTCCTGCTCGACACCGCGCTCGACACCGTGATCCGCGCCGGTGAACACCACGTCCACCGCGCCCTGTTCGACGCCCGCCTCGGCGAGCAGCACCCGCAGCGGCACGCCCGTCCATTCCGCGGTCCCGACCGCCTCGACCAGCCACGGCTGACTCACCGGCCGAGGTGTCAGCAGGGCGCGCCCGTTGCCGGCGCACTCCATGGTCACCCGCTGTCTGACCGCGGGATACGCCTTCAGCTCGTCGAGTCCGAGCAGCAGCGGGCGCCGGACCCACCCGCCGAGAACGAGCTGCCAGGAAGCCTCTTCGGCGTACGGGATGTCGTAGTGCGTCAGGACATAGTGCAGCCCCGGCGGTGTGAGGTCGTACCGCAGTGCCTCCAGCGGCAGTCCGTGGTTCCGGGCGGCGAGAGCCAGTTCCTCGGCGCTGATGGCCTCGCCCGGGCCGGCCAGCCGGGCGGGTGCGCTCATGTCCTCAAGACGATGCCCCATGACCGCATTGTCCGCCCGCTCGGGGAGGCGGCGCCAGACGGGTGTCAGGCAGGGCGCGGGGCGACGCTCCGGTCCACCAGGTCGCGCCAGCCGGTTTCCAGGCGCTCCGGCGACATTCCGCGCTGGCGGGTCAGATGACCGATCAGGGCGGGGTCCAGGTATCCCATGAGCGTCTGGGCGACGAGCTCGGTGTCCGCGCCCGAACCGGAGCCCGTCTGCCGCAGCAGCATGCACACATGCATGAAGCGGACCCGGTACGGCGCCGAGGTGAAGCGGCGAGTGGCCTCGGGCTCGGCGGCGAGATACAGATCGAGCTGATCGGAGGTCTGGCGCAGGGCGTGGCATCCGAAGGCGTACAGGCGCTCCACCGGGGGCGCGCCGGGGCCGAGCGGGGCCGGACCGCCGATGAAGGCGGCCTGGAATCGCTGCTCGGTGTGGTCGAGCAACGCCATCAGCAGGCCGGTGCGATCGCCGAAGCGCCGGAAGACGGTCCCCTTGCCCACCGCCGCCGCGCAGGCGACGGCCTCCATCGTGAGCCTGGCCACTCCCTGCTCCTCGACCAGCCGGGCGGCCGCCTCCAGCAGCCGCGCGCGATTGCGGGCGGCGTCGGCGCGCAGCGGGGCGTCCTCAACGGCTGTGACCTGCATGAGGACGGGCTCGTCGGCGGATTCCGGTCGCTTCGGAAACGGCGGAAGTGGATGGGACATGAAGCCAGCGTAACGGCAACAGCCTCAACTGGACTGCGGTCCGCTTCGGTGGTACACCTTTAAGCGGACTTCGGTCCGTTTTGTTGCGGCAGTGTTTCATCGGTTCACTGTTTCCAGTTTCGGGAGATATCCATGTCCGTACGCATCCTCGCGCTCGTCGGCAGCCTGCGCGCCGGTTCCCACAACCGTCAGCTCGCCGAGGCGGCGGTCAAGCTCGCCCCGGAGGGTGCCGAGGTCGAGCTCTACGAGGGCCTCGCCGAGATCCCCTTCTACAACGAGGACATCGACGTCGAGGGCAGCGTGCCCGCCCCCGCCGCCAAGCTGCGCGCCGCGGCAGGCGCGGCCGACGCCTTCCTGCTCTTCTCGCCCGAGTACAACGGCACGATTCCGGCCGTCCTGAAGAACGCCATCGACTGGCTGTCCCGTCCGTTCGGCGCCGGCGCCTTCGGCGGCAAGCCGGTCGTCGTGGCCGGCACCGCGTACGGCCAGTTCGGCGGCGTCTGGGCGCAGGACGAGACCCGCAAGGCCGTGGGCATCGCCGGCGGCACCGTGCTGGAGGACGTCAAGCTCTCCGTCCCCGGCTCCGTGGTCCGCTTCGCGGAGACGCACCCGGTCGACGACGCCGAGGTCGCCGCTCAGCTCGCCGAGGTCCTGAACCGGCTGCACGGCCACGTCGGCGCGTCCGAAGTCGCCTGACAACTCCCTTGTGGGCCGGTCCGGTCGACCCGGGCCGGCCTTCGGCATGTCGCGACTCGGTCACCGCCTGTCGCAAGATCGCCACGCCTCTGGCGGAGCCTCACCCTCCGCGACAGGATGCCCACATGCAGAGCGATCTCTTCTCCAGTGACCACTTGGTGCAGCCCGCCGTGGCGGCGGGCATGACCGTCCAGAACGCCAAGTCCATCAAGTACGCCGTCCAGGGCGAGATGTTCGCGCGCCAGGGCGCGATGGTCGCCTACCGGGGCAGTCTCCAGTTCGAGCGCAAGGGCCAGGGCGTAGGCGGGATGCTCAAGCGGGCGGTCACCGGTGAGGGACTTCCGCTGATGAGCGTCCGGGGGCAGGGCGAGGCCTGGTTCGCGCACGAGGCGCAGAACTGTTTCATCGTGGGCATCGAGCCGGGCGATGTCTTCACCGTCAACGGCCGCAACGTCCTGTGCTTCGACGCCTCGTTGTCGTACGAGATAAAGACCGTGAAGGGCGCGGGCATCACCGGCGGTGGTCTGTTCAACAGCGTCTTCACCGGCCACGGCAGCCTGGGCCTGATATGCGAGGGCAACCCCCTGGTCATTCCCGTGTCGCAGCAGCAGCCGGTGTTCGTCGACACCGACGCGGTCGTCGGCTGGACAGCGCATCTGCGCACCTCGCTGCACCGCTCGCAGTCGATCGGCTCGATGATCCGAGGGGGTTCGGGCGAGGCCGTACAGCTGAAGCTGGAGGGTGAGGGCTACGTGGTCGTACGTCCCAGTGAGGCGACACCGCAGAAGACGCAGCAGCACTGATCCGGGGAACGGCGAAGGGTGCCCCGCCGCACGGCGGGGCACCCTCGTGTCATCCGTCAGGGTGTCCGTCAGCGGCCCGCGGCCGGGGTGTTGGCGACCGTGACGTCGACGGCGGCCCACGCCGCGTCCACCGCCTTGTACTCGGTGCCGTTCGCCCCGTACATGTCGGCGGCGGCCTTGAGCGTGGCCGTGCGCGCGTCATGGAAGTCGGTCGTGGAGACCATGTAACGGGTGAGTGCCCGGTAGAAGATGGCGGTGGCCTTGGTGCGGCCGATCCCGGTCACCCGCGAACCGTCGTACGTCGGCGAGTCGTACGTCACGCCGCCGACCGTCTTGCGGCCGCTGCCCTCGGCGAGCAGGTAGTACGCGTGCGAGGAGACGCCGGAGCCGGCGTGCACCTCGGTGTCGTACGCGGCGGGCGACCAGTAGTCGATCGTCTCCTCGAGCCGGTCGAGGGACGGGTGGTCGAGGCGGCGCAGGAACTTCTGGGCGAGGCCCAGCTTCTCCCCCACGAGGTAGTTCGGCGGGTTCTTCGGGTTGTTCGCCGAGAACTCGACGTTCGATCCGAAGATATCGGCGAGCGACTCGTTGAGGGCGCCCGGCTCGCCGTACTGGTTTCCGTCCTCGTCGACGCGGGTGGGTTCGAGGGCGGCCGTCGCGTCGACGACGCCATGGGTCAGCTCGTGACCGGTGACGTCGAGGACGACGAGCGGCTTCTTGAACAGGTCGCCGTCGCCGTCGCCGTACAGCATGCAGCCGCACGTCGAGTCCCAGAAGGCGTTGCCGACCTTGTTGCCGAAGTGGACCATTCCCCGGGCACCGGCGCTGTTGTTCTTGATGCCCTTGCGGCCGAAGGCCTTCTTGTAGAAGTCCAGGGTCTGGGTGATGCCGTACTGGGCGTCGACCGCGGCGGTGGTCCGGGCGGCCGTGGTGCCCGTGCCCCACTTGTTGTCGGCGTCGGTGAACGTCCTGCCGCGCGCGAAGGACTCCAGCTCCTGGCCCTTGGCGTCCCGGGTCTCGGTGTTCCACCGGGTCGGGTCCTTCAGGAGATAGCTGGTCCGTGCTGTCCGGGTGGTGGTCAGCGCCACCTTGCCGGCGAAGAGGGAGGCCCCGCTTCCGGTGGCCTTGACCGGGTAGTGACCCGCCGCGGCCGCGCTCGTGAGACCGGAGAGGACGGGGGCCGTACCGGTGCGCGGGGTCGCGCTCTCACCCCGCTTGCGCAGGGTGTCCGCCAAGGACGGCGATATGAACTCGTCGGCGTTCGGGGTGTTGCTGCGGATCCCGCCGGTGCGGGCGTCCACGACGACCGTGCTGGACCCGCCGGTCCGCGTGGTGTCGCTGTCCACGACGAGCACCTGGTAGGCGAGCGCGGCGGCGCCGTCCCGGGCGTCCACGACGAGCCGGGCGCTGCCCGCGTCGCCCTTCGCGACGGCCTCGGCCTTCCGCTCCGCCTGCTCGGGCGTCAGCTTCGCCTCGACGGTGGACGGCTTCACCACGTGGTCGGCGGCCCGGGTCACGCCCAGGTACTGCCCCCGCTCGCCGAGGTGGACGACCATGTCGCCGCCGAGGACAGGAAGGCCCCGGTGGGTGCGGAGGAAGCGGACGTGCTGCTTTCCGTCCGGGTCCGTCATCACGTCCTTGACCTGAAGGGTGTCACCCGGGGTGACGCCGGTGGCCGAGGCGTGCGCGAACGCCGCCGCCCTGGCGGCGGCCACCGGCGACGGGACCGAAGTCGCCACGCGGGCGGGCGCGTCGGGGGCCGACGCGAACGCGGGGCCGGGAAGCGTGGCGGCCGTCGTCACCGCAACGGCGATCGCCACGCGGCGTATGTGGGGTCTACGCACTGGGTTCCTTTGCACAGGGGCGGCTGGGATCACCAACCGCCTTACGGCGCGGCGCTGTTGGGCGCCGCGGGGGCTGTCGGGCCCCGATTCGCCACCCTCACCGATCCTTCATGCACATGTAAAGAAGAAAGATCCCTTTTCTTGCTTTTGAGGGCATCTCTTTACAAATGTTTGCTTCTCGGCGATCAATGAGTGACCAACAGTGCACCGACCGGACAGATGTGAGGGGGAATGAGGCGGTTGCCCCATGAGGCCGATCGGCCCGCGTATGTGACCCATGTCGCACGCGTGGCGGGCTTCAGACCGTGCGGTCGGCGAGGGCGGACAGCACCGTGCGCAGTTCCGCCGCGGGCCCCTGGGCGAGGGGAACGCCCGCCAGGAGCGTGTCCGCCGCGGCCAGATGACGGCGCGCCTCGCGCACGGCCGCCGCGCGACCGCCGGCCCGCTCGACGAGGGCCGCCGCGCGACGGGCGCCCGCGCCGTCGAGAGAGCGGGAGGCTCCGAGGAGTTCGGCCAGTTCCGCGCACCCGGGCGCGGCGAGCGCGGCGAGGACCGGCAGGGTCTTCTTCCCCTGCCGCAGGTCGCCGTGGACCGGCTTGCCGGTGACCGACGGATCGCCCCAGATGCCGAGCACGTCGTCGGCGACCTGGAAGGCGACGCCGAGATGGCGTCCGGCGCGGTCCAGCACGGTCACGGTCGGACCCGGCGCTCCCGCCAGCCGGGCGCCGAGCGCCAGCGCGCAGCCGAGCAGCGCACCGGTCTTGCCCTCGGCCATCGTCTCGTACTCCCCCGCGCCCACCGCCCCGGACCCGGTCCAAGGCCGGTCGGCGAACAGCAGGTCGTCAGCCTGGCCGCGGACCAGGTCACCGAGGGCCGTGGTCAACTGCCGTACGGCGAGACCGGCTTGGGAAGTCGTCGCCACGGTCTCGACGGCCAGCGCGAACAACGCGTCGCCCGCCAGGACGGCGGGACCGGTGCCGTACGCCTTCCACACGGCGGGGCGCCCCCGGCGCAGCGCGTCACCGTCCATGATGTCGTCGTGGAGGAGCGAGAAGACGTGGACGAGCTCCACCGCGACAGCCCCCGGCACACCCGCTTCGGACGGGCCCGAGACGACCTCCGCCCCGAGGACGGCCAGCGCCTGCCGTACGCCCTTGCCCTGGCCGTGATCGGCGGGGGCGCCGCCGACCTCGCAGCGGCCGAGCGCGTACCGGGCCATCTCGGCGACCCAGGGGTGCAGCGTGTCGATCGCCTCCGACAGGGCGGGGGCGGCGAGTTCGCGGCAGCGGCGCAGCACCTGCGGGGCGGTGGGCGGCAACTGGGCGGCCGCGGCCGTCAAACCGGCCGAACCTGAGGGGACTTTCGAGCGGTGCAGGGCGGTCGAGGCCATCACGCGGCCTCCGTCTCGCCGGTCCCGGACGTCAACCCGAGTTCCGTCCGCGCCTGTTCGACCATCCGGCGGGCGTGCCGCAGCCCGATGCCCTCCAGCGCCACCGCCAACTCGTCGAGTTCGGCGGCGGTTTCGGCGCGGTCGCGGCCGAGACGGGCCAGGGACTTGACCAGTCCCAGCCGGGACAGGGCCCGGCCGCGCGGCTCGCTCATCGCCTCGAACTCGGCGAGGGCGCCCGCGTAGACCTCGCGGGCCTGCTCGTAACGCCCGGCGCGGTAGAGGACGTTGCCGCGCATCTTGTGGTTGTAGGCGAGCGCGCCGGACAGTTTCATCGCGCGGCAGGACACCTCCGCCTCGCTCAGCAGCTCCAGCGCGCGGTCCACGTCCCCGTCCCGTACCGAGACGATGTCGGCGAGGCCCCGCAGCGCCCAGGCGTGGCCACGCCGGTCCTCGGCTCGGGCGGCTATCCCGGCCGCCTCCTCGAACATGGCGTAAGCACTCTCGTACGCACCGGTGTTGCGGTGGATCTGGGCGATACCCTCCAGGGCCCACACGGTGTGCCGGGCCTCGCCGCGCTTGCGGGCCTCTGCCAGCAGTTGCTCGTGCAGGGCGGTCACGGCCGCGTAGTCCCCCTGGATGCGGCCGGTCTCCGCCATTCCGGCCAGCGAGTAGCCGCGCACGACCACATCCCCCGACCGTCCGCCGAGTTCGGCGGCGAGCCGCAGCAGCCGCCACGCCAGCGGGAACGCTCCGCGCTGGCGGGCCAGTGTTCCGCCGCTCCACAGGGCCCACGCCATCGCGGCACCGTCACCGGCCTCCCGGGCGGTGCGGTAGCTCGCCTTCCAGGCCCGGTCTGCGTCCGCCACCTGCCCGAGCCGCCGGTGCGCCTCGGCGACGGCGAGGCCCGACCGGGCGGCCTCGGCGCGCGCGCCGGTGCGTTCGGCGGCGCGCAGTTGCTCGGTGCCCGCCGCGAGGACGTCGGTCAGCGAGGAGTTCACCGACAGGGTGGTCAAAGCGCCCTGGTACTCCGGGGCGAAGGCCTTGCCGTACATGAATGCCTTTCCGTCCGCCACCGTCCGTCCGTATACGGTCACGGACCGATGGTGATGCTGTAACTGACTCCTTCGAGGCGGTGACGTGCGACGACCTTGCTATGCACTTGATGTATACACAACATGTATACACAATGGGTATAATGCGCCCGAATTCCATCCGCGAATTGCTGCTTCATGGAGGTCGACGCGCCACCCGCCCGTTGCCGATCAAGACGACGATCGCGTCCGCGAGGTTGCCCGGCCGCCCGAAACACGTTGCGAGGCGGCCCGAACGGGACGCAGGATGACGGAATCCGACCCCCTCCCCGCGGAAAGCAGGCCGCCGTGTCAGCAGCCCCGATGCACGTCGGCGAGGCGCGGATCGATGGTTCACTCGTACGACGCCTGCTGGCCGAGCAGTTCCCGGAGTGGGCCGAACTGCCCCTGAAGCGCGTGGAGTCGGCCGGAACCGTCAACGCCCTCTATCGTCTCGGCGACCATCTGGCCGTCCGGCTCCCGCGGATCGCGGCCGCAGCCGACGACGTGACCAAGGAGCACGCGTGGCTGCCGCGCCTCGCCCCCGCGCTCCCGTTCCCGGTTCCCGAGATCCTCGGCCTCGGCATCCCCACGGCCGACTATTCGTGGCACTGGGCGGTACTGCGCTGGCTCGACGGCGACCTTCCGGTGCCCGGCACCCTCACCGACCCGTACGCGCTGGCCGCCGACCTCGGCGCGTTCGTCGCCGCTCTGCGCGGCGTCGACCTGCCCGGCGGGCCGACCGCCTACCGCGGCACCCCGCTCGCCACGGTGGACTGCGAGACGAGAGCGGCGATCGCCGACCTGCGCGGCGTGATCGATACGCGGGCCGCGACGGCGGCCTGGGAGGAGGCGCTCGCGGCGCCGTCGTGGACGGGCTCGCCGCGGTGGCTCCACTCGGACCTGATGCCGATGAACCTCCTGATCAGCGGAGGGCGCCTCGCGGCCGTCCTCGACTTCGGCACCCTCGGCACCGGTGATCCGGCCTGCGACTTCATCCCGGCCTGGAATCTCCTGCCGGCCGCGGCGAGGTCCGTCTTCCGGGACACGGCGGGCGCCGACGACGCCGGCTGGGCGCGCGGCCGCGGCTGGGCCCTGTCCATGGCCCTGGTCCAACTCCCGTACTACCGCACCACGAACCCGCTGATCGCGACCAACGCCGAGCTGGTGATCCGCGAGGTGCTGGCCGACCGGCGTGCCGCGTAGCCGGACGTCACTCCACCAGGGCCTGTGTGCCGAGAACACCGAGGAGGGCGACGCGTTCGGCGTCCTGCGTGCCCGGCTCGGCCGTGTACACCATGATCCGCAGATCGCTGCCCGCGACGCTGAGCACGTCGCAGTCCAGCGTCACGGTGCCGACCTGGGGGTGGTCGATGGTCTTGCGGGACGCGTCGTGGCGGGCGACGGCTCCGGACTCCCAAAGTTCCGCGAACCGGATGCTGTTCGCGCACAGGTCGTCGATCAGCTGGGTCAGGTGCCGGTCCGTCGGGTACCTGCTCGCGGTCGCGCGCAGGTCGGCGGCGAGCGTCGCCTCGAAGGCGCGCCGCTCCCGGGGCGTGTGCCGCACCCGGCCGGCGGGGCCGACGAAGTTGCGCCAGACGCCGTTGCGCTCGTTGCCGCGCCACCCGGAGGGATCCCCCAGCAGGGCCGCGTACAGCGGGTTGGCCAGCAGCAGGGTCCATGCCGCGTCGTAGACCGCCACGGGCGTCCCGTTCAGCCGGTCGAGCAGCCGGTGGACGCCGGGAGTGATGTGGGCGGGCACCATGCCCCGGCCCGGCGGCACCAGCCCGGCCACCTGGAAGAGGTGCTCGCGCTCGGCCCCGGACAGCCGCAGCGCCCGGCCCAGGGCCTCGACGACCTGCTCCGAGGGATGGGCCGCCCGGCCCTGTTCGAGGCGGGTGACGTAGTCGACCGAGATGCCGGCGAGCAGGGCCAGCTCCTCGCGGCGCAGTCCGGCCGCGCGCCGGTTCCCGCCGCCGGGCAGCCCGGCCGCCTCCGGTGTGACCCGGTCGCGCCAGCGTCGCACCGTACGCCCGAACTCCGTGTTCGTCATGCCACCAACTGTGCACCTCCGCGCGCGGACCTGCCTGGTACCGGCAGTCCCAGGAAGACCGGACTCCTGGCTGTCCGCGCCGCACGGCCCGACTCTGGGCACATGACCACAACACTGATCACCGGAGCGAACAAGGGGCTCGGCTTCGAGACCGCCCGTCGGCTCGTCGCGGCCGGCCACACCGTCTACGTGGGCAGCAGGGACCCGGAGCGCGGCCGGCGCGCGGCCGAGGCGCTCGGGGCACGCGCGGTCGTCCTCGACGTCACCGACGAGGCGTCCGTCGCCGCAGCGGCGAAGACCATCGGGGCCGAGGGAGGTCTGGACGTCCTGGTCAACAACGCCGGCATCGAGGGGCGCGGCGAGGGAAACGGCGTGATCGGCGCGGCGGAGGTGACCGCAGGGATGATGCGCGAGCTCTTCGAGACGAACGTCTTCGGTCTCGTGCGGGTCACCCACGCCTTCCTGCCCCTGCTCCAGCGGTCCGCCGCCCCGGTCGTGGTGAACCTGAGCAGCGGTCTGGCCTCGCTGACCCGGGTCAGCGACCCCGCGAGCCCGGCCCACGCCTACCCGGGCATCGCCTATCCGGCGTCCAAGACCACCGTCAACATGATCACCGTGCAGTACGCGAAGGCGTTCCCCGGTATCCGCGTCAACGCGGTGGAGCCGGGCTACACCGCCACCGACCTGAACGGCAACACCGGAACGCAGACCGTGGAGGAGGGCGCCGAGATCATCGTGCGCATGGCGCGGATCGGCCCGGACGGACCGACCGGCGGCTACTTCGACGCGGCGGGCCCCATCCCCTGGTGACCGCGACACCCACCCACTCCCCAATGGAACACATTTTCGATTCCGGGAGTACGCTGACCAGATGGCCACGCACCTCCAGGGCTCCCTCTTCGACCAGACCGACGAACTCCGACTCGGTCCGCTGGACGGGCCGCACCGCACCACACTGGGGGACGGGGCCTGGATCGACCTGCTGCCCGGCTGGCTGAGCGGGGCCGACGAGCTCTTCACCCGGCTCGCCGCCGAGGTGCCGTGGCGGGCCGAGCGGCGGCAGATGTACGAGCAGGTGGTGGACGTACCCCGGCTGCTCGCCTATTTCCGCGCGGACGATCCGCTGCCGCATCCCATCCTGGACGAGGCCCGGGACGCGCTGTCCGCGCACTACGCCGAGGAACTGGGCGAGCCGTTCAGCACGGCCGGGCTCTGCTACTACCGGGACGGCCGGGACAGTGTGGCCTGGCACGGGGACAGGACCGGCCGCGGTGCCCGCGAGGACACGATGGTCGCCATCGTGTCCGTGGGCGCCCCGCGGGATCTGCTGCTGCGCCCCCGTGGCGGCGGGGACACCGTACGGCGCCCGCTGGGCCACGGCGACCTCATCGTGATGGGCGGATCCTGCCAGCGCACCTGGGAGCACGCGATCCCCAAGACGGCGCGGGCGGCGGGGCCCCGGATCAGTGTCCAGTTCCGCCCCGACGGGGTGAACTGACCCTCGCGGCCGTTCGCACGGGGGCCGACCGGCTCACGGCGCGAGCTGGGCCTGCACCGCCGGCGCGTACCGGTCGACGATGTCGTCGATCGTGGTGGCGCGCAGGTGCGGCCCCCGCGCGATGCCGTACATCACGCCGAGGCCGAGCAGCGTGCTCACGGCGAGTTCGGCGCGCAGGCCCGCGTCCTGTCCGCTCAGCCTCCGGGCGAGACGGTCGCTGACCTGGGCACGGAAGTTGGCGCGCAGTATGTCGCCCTGTTCCCCCTGCAGCGGCGCGAAGACGATCCGCAGCACGGGGTCGGCGCCGCGCTGGGTCTGGCCTTCGAGGAGGTGGCGGACCATGTGCCGGCCGAGCTCCTCCAGCGGGGCGTCCAGCAGGGCGTCGGCGTCGGACTCGAAGGACATGACACGGGCGAACAGCGCGTCCTTGTTGCCGAAGTACTTGAGGATCAGCGGCGCGCTCACCCCCGCCCGGTCGGCGACGGCCTTGAGAGTGATGTCGGCGTGGGCGTGCCGGGCCAGCAGGTACCGGGCCGCGCGCAGGATCGCCGCCTTGCTCGCCTCGGCGTCACGGCGGGGTACGGCGGGTGCGGCCTCCCGCTCCCGGTGCGGTGGAGCGGCGGCGGCCGGCCGCTCACCGGGCCCCGGGACGTTCGGGGACGCCGTGAGACCGGAGTGCGGGGTGGTCACGGTGTCAAGCTCCTTCGAGGGCCTCGTCGCGGGGTGCACCGGTACGGCGCCCGGTGCGCGGGGTCGCGCGGGAGGCGGGGTCGGTGGGTATCGACAGTGCGGCGGCACAGGCCACCAGTGCGACGGTACCCGCCATGACGAAGGCCAGCAGATAGCCGTGCAGGGTCGGCACCGGGGCGCCTGTCACGAGACTCGTGTGGTGCACCAGGACGGCGGCCACGGCGGCGCTGCACACGGCCTGCCCGATGGTGCGCATCAGGACGTTGACGCCGTTGGCGGACGCGGTCTGCCCGGCGGGCACCGCGCGCAGGATCAGGGTGGGCAGGGCGGAGTAGGCGAAGGTGGTGCCGATCGAGCAGACCGTGGCGCCAACGATGATCATCCACAGGTCGCGGCTGTCGGCGATCCGCAGGACATAGCCGGAGGCGATGATCGCCGTGCCGAGGGCCAGCGTCACCCGGGGACCACGGGCCGCCGATATACGCGCCGAGACCGGCGAGAGCAACAGCATGGTCACTCCGCCGGGCAGCAGGCACAGGCCGGTCGCCACGATGGACAGGCCGAGTCCGTAGCCGGTGGCCTTCGGCGCCTGCACGAGCTGCGCCGTGACCAGCGAGTTGCCGTAGAAGGCGAAGCCGGTCAGCAGCGCGGCGATGTGCGGCAGGGCGACCCCCGGACGGGCGGCCAGCTTCAGGTCGACGAGAGGACGTTCGGTGCGCAGCTGCTGTCGCCACCACAGCGTGAGGACAACGGCGCAGGCGGCGAACAGGCCGAGGATACGGGGACTGGTCCAGCCCCAGGTGCCGCCCTGGGACACGGCGAGCAGCAGACACGCCAGTCCGGCGGCCAGGCCCAGCGCGCCCAGCGTGTCGAAGCGGCCCGGCTCCCGGACGGGCGACTCGCGCACCGCCCACCAGGCCAGCGCCAGCCCGAAGGCGCCGAGCGCGGTCGTCGCCCAGAACATGACGTGCCAGTTGGCGTACTGCACCACGAGGGCGGCGAGCGGGAGGCCGAGGGCGGCGCCGATGCCCACGGTGGAGCTCATCAGCGCGACGGCGGAACCCGTGCGCTCGGGCGGGAGTTCGTCGCGCAGGATGCTGATCGACAGCGGCACCACGGCGGCCGCCGCGCCCTGCAGCGCACGCGCCACGATCAGGACGCCGATGTCGGAGGTGAGCGCGCACATCAGCGAGCCGACCGTCATCATCCCGAGTGCCATGAGCAGCACGCGCCGCTTGCCGTACATGTCTCCCGCGCGGCCCAGGACCGGGGTCAGCACCGCTCCGGCGAGGAGGGTCGCCGTGACCATCCAGGAGACCGCGCCCGCCGAGGCGCCGGTCAGCCGGGGCAGGTCGGGCAGCAACGGGACGACCACCGTCTGCATGACGGCCATGAGAATCCCGCCGAACGCCAGGACGGGGATCGTGAGCCGCTCGCGCAGAGCCGCCATCGGCACTCCAGAAGTAGACGCGACAAAGGGGTGAATGACAATTCACCTTACCGGTGAATTGTCATTCACCCCAAGCGGGGTCCGCTTCTCCCGAGGGCGCCCGGGGGCGCCTCGGAGCACCGCGACGGGAAACCTAGCGCCGGGCGCGGGCCTGTACGCCGCGGGCCACCTTCGGTCCGAGCCAGCGCTTGAAGCGGCGCAGCGCCTCCAGCCGCCCGGCCGCGCGGTCGATCCGGTAGTAGAGCTGCGGCGGGACGTACGGCAGCAGCGGCGAGTGCCGCTGCCCGAGGAGGGCGAACATCTGCGCCGGCGGAAGGCGGATGTAGCGCGGCAGGTTCTCGTACCACTGCGCGCTGTGGCGGGCGGCGCTCTGCACCGACAGGAGTTCCGCCTGGCGCTGCCGCTCGTAGCTGGTGAGCGCGGTTTCGAGGTCCGCGTGCTCCCGCAGCGCTCCCGACAGGGAGATGGCGTCCTCCAGGGCGAGCGTGGTGCCGGCGCCGATCGAGTAGTGGGTGGTGTGGGCGGCGTCGCCGAGCAGGACGAGGTTGCCGCGGTGCCACGTCCGGTTGGTCAGGGTGCGGAAGGTGAGCCACTGGGCGGTGCCGTCGGACTGCGCCCGGCCGATCAGTCCGTGCCCGTTCAGCAGGCCCGCGAAGAGCTTCTCCAGCAGTGCGAGACCGTCGGCCTCGCTTGCCTCGTCGAGCCCGAGGCCGGTCCAGGTCCGCGGGGAGCACTCGATGACGAGGGTGCTCCGGTCGTCGCTGAACCGGTAGGCGTAGCACCAGATCCAGCCGTGGTCCGTCTCCACGAAGGAGAAGGTGAAGGAGTCGAAGACCTTGGTGGTGCCGAGCCAGACGTAGTAGTTGCGCCCGACGCTGATCTCGCTGCCGAAGTGGGCGGCGTGACGCTCGCGCAACGCGCTGTTGACACCGTCCCCGGCGACGACGAGGTCGGCGTCGGGCAGCCGGTCGGCCGCGATCTCGCTCTCGTACTCGACGCGGACGCCGAGGGAGCGGGCCCGCTCGGCGAGCAGTTCGAGCATCCGGCGGCGGCCGATGCCGAATCCCTCGTCGCCCGGGTGCACTGTCGTACGGCCGCCGACATGGGCGACGCCGTCGCTCCAGCTCACCGAGTCCTCGCTGACGGCGAGCGCGGACGCCGGGTCGCCCTCACGCAGTTTGTCGAGCAGGCCCGCCCAGTAGGTCACTCCCCAGCCGTACGTCGATCCGGCCGGGTTCCGCTCATGGACGGTGATGTCATGGGACGGATCCTGGAGCTTCATCAGGATCGAGAAGTACAGGCTTGCGGGTCCGCCACCGACGCACGCGATCTTCACGCGCACTCCCCTATGTTGCACAATGCGGTCAATTGATCACGAAGGGTAGCAGGGGTGCCCCTCCCACAGTTCGCGCCAGATCGCGGGCGTGAGCCGCGCCACGAGTCCGGGGCCGCGACCGCAAGATCATCGACGCGAGACCTCCCCACCGGAGGATTTCCGCCCACCGGCGCACCGCGAGCACCCCGGACAGCAAGATCATCTTCGTTCAATCCTGCACGACATGTGCGCGATTGTCCGGATCGGAGCCAACCGACATTCGCCGATTTCTCCCGCTGTTTGACGAACCGATAGGCATATCAGGTCATCAACACAGCTGATCACAGGAGGTCTCCGCATGCCGGAGCTCACTCGTCGCCGCGCCCTCGGGACCGCCGCCGCGCTCGCCGCGGGCGCAGGTGCTGCCCAGATCCTCGCCGCGCCTTCCGCGTCCGCGTCACCCAACGGGCTTACCGATTCCGGCCGTTCGATGGCCGAGCACCACCACGGCGGCCCGGAAGCCTTCGACGAGGTCTTCCAGGGGCGCCGCATAGAAGGCCGCCCGGTCACCGGGGGCGGTCACCATCACGGCGCCGGATACGCCGTCTTCATCGACGGCGCGGAGCTGCACGTGATGAGCAACGCCGACGGCAGCTGGATCAGCGTCGTCAGCCACTACGCCCCCGTAGCCACCCCGCGCGCCGCCGCCCGCGCCGCCGTCGTGGAGCTCCAAGGGGCGCCGCTCGTGCCCCTCGCCGTCAACTGAACCACCCAGCAAGCAGATCGTGGAGTCCCGCACATGACCGTACGCAAGAACCAGGCGAGCCTGACCGCCGACGAGAAGCGGCGATTCGTCGCCGCGTTGCTGCAGCTCAAGCGCAGTGGAAAGTACGACGCCCTGGTCACGACGCACAACGCCTTCATCATGGGCGACACCGACAACGGCGAGCGCACGGGCCACCGTTCACCGTCGTTCCTGCCCTGGCACCGCAGGTTCCTTCTCGAGTTCGAGCGGGCCCTGCAGTCCGTGGACTCCTCGGTGGCGCTGCCCTATTGGGACTGGAGCAGCGACCGCACGGCGCGCTCGTCCCTGTGGGCGCCCGACTTCCTCGGCGGCACCGGACGCAGCCTGGACGGCCGGGTGATGGACGGGCCGTTCGCCGCCGCGTCGGGCAACTGGCCGATCAACGTCCGCGTCGACAGCCGGACTTATCTGCGCAGATCGCTCGGCGACGGGGTCCGGGAACTGCCGACCCGCGCCGAGGTGGAGTCCGTGCTCGCCATGGCGACGTACGACATGGCGCCCTGGAACAGCGCCTCGGACGGTTTCCGCAATCACCTCGAAGGCTGGCGGGGCGTCAATCTGCACAACCGGGTGCATGTCTGGGTGGGCGGCCAGATGGGCACCGGCGTATCCCCCAACGACCCGGTGTTCTGGCTCCACCACGCTTTCATAGACAAGCTGTGGGCCGAGTGGCAGCGCCGTCACCCCGGCTCCGGCTACCTGCCGCTCGCGGGCACCCCGGACGTCGTCGACCTCGACGAGACGATGAAGCCGTGGAACGACACCCGGCCGGCCGATCTGCTCGACCACACCGCGTTCTACACGTTCGACACTGCCTGATCCCGGCCGCGCCCGTGACCGGCGGGCCCTCTCGCGAGGGCCGACCGGTCATCGGCAGCCCGGCAGGTCGGGACCACCCGCGGCACAGGACCACCCGCGGCACGGGACCACCGTGTCAAGGGGACGCCCCCGGCACGGGAACGCCCCGGCACGGGGACGCCGGAGCGTCAGGCGCCGCCCGGTTCCTCGGTTCGGCACTCCGGGTGGCCCCAGCCCTGGGCGTTCTTGGCGATGAGCTCACCGGCGGCGTACGAACGGCCGCACACGCAACGGCCGTTGAACTTGGCCTTGATGGTGCGGCTCGACGTGCCCTGACGACTCGCCGTGCCCTGCCCGGCCTTGGCCGCGGGGCGGCGGCGGGCCGCTCCGGAGGAGGCCGGGGTATCGGGCGACGCCGGCGGCTCCGGGGACCCGAGGTCGCTGCCCGCGGGCTGCTGCACGATCGCGGCCTGGCTGGCGGCGCGGTCGGCGAAGTCGTTCAGCCGGTCGCCGTCGACCTGGTGGGCCGGGACGTAGCGGAACTCCACCGTGCGGCCGGTGAGGAGTTCGTCGATGCGGGCGACCAGTTCCTGGTTGGCGACGGGCTTGCCCGCGGCCGTCTTCCAGCCCTTGCGCTTCCAGCCCGGCAGCCAGGTCGTGACGGCCTTCATCGCGTACTGGGAGTCCATCCGGATCTCCAGCGGCACGTCCGGCGCGATCGCCGTCAACAGGCGTTCCAGCGCTGTCAGTTCGGCGACGTTGTTGGTCGCCGTGCCCAGCGGTCCCGCCTCCCAGCGGGTCGGGGTCTCGTCTCCGTCGGCAACGACCCAGGCCCATCCGGCGGGTCCCGGGTTTCCCTTCGAAGCCCCGTCACAGGCGGCCACAACGCGTTCAGGCATGACCCCGATCATGCCACGCCCCGGAGAGGGTGACGCGCACGGGGCGCGGGCCCGGCGCAGCCCGAAGCCCGCAGCGGCGGCCGGAAGGCGCAGGCCGTGGCGCGGGTGGAACCCGCTCTCCGTGCAGGCCGTGGCGAGGTGGCTACCTGGCGAGTGCCCGGCACGGACGCCAGCCGACCACCGGCGTGGACCCGGTCCGTGAGCGACCCGCGCGCACCCACCCCACCGCTGACCGGCGTGCAGCTACCCCGCCGGTGACCCCCGGCGGGGCGGAAGTCCGGGGCGGCGCGACCGCCCACCGGGGATCGGCGCCGGCTGCGGGTCCGGCGCGCATCCCGCGACCGTGTCCTCGGCGGGACCCCCGCGGCCGCGGACCTCCGGTGCCCGACGCCCGCCGGCATGTGTCGCCCGTGCCCGGGAAGGCGTCAGGAGACGTCCGTCATCTCGGGCATCTCGCCCTGGGTCGCCTTCATGTCGATCACGGAGAACGAAGCGCCCTGCGGGTCGCTCAGCGCGGCGAACCGGCCGAAGGGGCTGTCCATCGGCCCGAAGCGCAGGACCGCACCGCGCGCGGTCGCCTTGGACACCGCCTCGTCGCAGTTCTCGACGGCGAAGTAGACGTTGACGTACGACGGGACCTCGGGTGGGAAGTCGTCCGTCATCTTCATCCGGCCGAGCACCGGGTTCCCGCCGATGTTGAAGACGCGGAAGTCGACGGCGTCGTCGCGGACCTGCTGGGCGGTGAAGGGGAAGACGGCCGGGAAGAACGTGTCGGACTTCTCCGGTTCACGGGTGAAGACCTCGGCCCAGGCGTACGAGCCGGGCTCGCCGATCGACTCGAAGCCCTCGTGGACGCCCGCCTGCCAGACTCCGAAGACGGCCCCGCCGGGGTCCCTCGCCAGCGCCATCGTGCCGAACTCGCCGACCTGCATCGGCTCCATCAGCACCTCGCCGCCCTTGTCCTTGATCTTCGCGGCCGTCGCGGCGGCGTCGGGCGAGGCGAGGTACAGACACCAGGCGGACTGGCCCTCCTGCCCCGGCATCGGCGGTACGACGGCGGCCACCGCCTTGCCACCCGAGTAGGCCTGCGTGTAGTTCCCGTACTCCGAGGACGCCTCGCCGAACGTCCAGCCGAGGACGTCCCCGTAGAAACTCTTGGCCCCTTCGACATCGCTGAACATCGCGTCCGCCCAGCAGGGCGTTCCTTCAGGCTGTACGGCCATGACCCGACCTTCTCCTGTTCGGTGAACGATTGCGCTGTTCACGCTAGCCAGCCATCGCGCGGGCCGCTCGCCGAAGCGCGGGCGCTGCACGACATCGGAGAACGGGCCGCCCTGGCCGTCGAGGGGACGGGGGCACGGGATGACGGAGCCCCTGGCCTTCGCCCACCGCCCGGCCGACATGGACGGCATCGCCCGGGCGCCGCTGCCGTGCGTGGGCATCATCGGCTACCCGGCGCCGCGCAGGGCCTCGCCGCGCCGCTGCGGGACGCGAGGCGGCCGCTTCGGCGGAGCGGCGGTCCCGGTGGAGGACGGCCCGCCGACGAGCTGAGCATGCGGGCCCGCCGCCCCCGTGCGTGGATGGACCCAGACGGGTGCTGCGGTGGAGGTGCGATGGCGGGCCGGGGCGTTGACGACACGGGGGGTACAAGGGTTCCGTCCGACGCCTTGGAGGACGCCATCGAGTCGATCGGCACGACGCTCGACGAGCGCACCACCTGCGAGGAACTCGTGGCGTTCGTGTGCCGGCACTTCTGCGAGACCGCCGCTGTGGACCTGCTGCCCACGGACATGCCGGCCGACCGTCACTCCCCGGCCCCACGACTCAGCCGCGCGGCCACCGCCGGCCGCACCGGGCTGCTCACCCCGTCGGACGGTCCGCGCCCCCTGTCCGTCCGGGCGCTCGACGAGGGGCATCCGATCGCCGCCTCGATCGACCTGTCCGGCCGGACACCCCGGCAGGTCATGACCGTGCCGCTGCTCGCGCACGGACGCCTGTACGGGGTACTCCTCGCCGTCCGGCAGGGGGCGCCGTTCACCGACGCGGACACGTCGGGCACGCACTACGCGGCACGCCTCGCGGCCGTGCACCTCGGCCACTCCCGCCGGCACGACGTCGTCCGCAGCACGGTCCTGGACCTCCAGCGGGCGCTGCTGGCCGAACCGGGCCGGCCGCATCCGAACCTCGACCTCGCCACCCGCTATCTGCCGGCCGGGGGCGGCACCCTGGTGGGCGGGGACTGGTTCGAGACGGTACGGCTGCACTTCGGGCGGACCCTGCTGGTGGTGGGCGACGTGATGGGCCACGGCCTGGACGCGGCGGTGGACATGAACGCGTACCGCTCGATGCTGCGCTATGTCGCCTCCACGGATCTGCCGCCCCACCGCGTGCTGCGCCGTCTGGACGCGGCGGTCGCCGAGGACGGCACCCGGCGTCCGGCCACCTGCCTGCTCGTCCGCGTCGATCCGGCGCGCGGCATCGCGGTGATCGCGGGCGCCGGGCATCTGCCTCCGGTCGTGTTCGCCGGGGACGGATCGGGCGAGCTGCTGGCACTGCCGGTCGGTCCGCCGCTGGGCACGGGGGTGGGGGGCTACCAGCAGGTGATCCGCAGACTCTCCCCCGATGACACCCTGGTGATGTTCACCGACGGTCTCGTGGAGCGCCGCGACGAGGACATCGACGAGTCGCTGGCACGGCTGGCCGCGCTGCGCCTGCCGCCGGGTGCGGGGGTCGACGACCTGCTCGACGAGGTGCTCGTCAAGCTCGACGCCCGGCACGCGGAGGACGACGTGGCGGTACTGGCGGCCCGGATCCGCCCCCGGAACCAACCGGCCTGAGGCGAACTCGGCACCCGGTCTCCCGTCCAGGGCACCCGGCGTGCGTTACGCGCTGCCGCACGGTGCCGGCCGTTCGGCTACTCCCCCGCGAACACCTTCTCCAGGGCCGCGATGTCCAGCTTGGACATCTGGAGCATCGCCTGGAACGTGCGGGCCGCCTTCTCCTGGTCCGGGTCGCTGATCAGTTCGATGAGCCGAGTGGGGACGACCTGCCAGGAGAGTCCGTACTTGTCCTTGAGCCAGCCGCAGGGGGCCGCCGCGCCGCCGTCGTCGATGAACCTGTTCCAGTAGTGGTCCACCTCTTCCTGGTCGGCGCAGTCGATCTGGAAGGAGATCGCCTCGTCGAACGTGAACTGCGGGCCTCCGTTGAGCGCGACGAACTTCTGGCCGTTGGCCACGAACTCGGCGGCCAGCACGGAACCGGCGGGGCCGGGCCCGGCCTCGGTGTAGCGGCCGATCCTGCCGAGCCTGGAGTTCTTGAAGACCGAGACGTAGTAGTTGGCGGCCTCCTCGGCCTGACCGTCGAACCACAGACAGGTGGTGAAACCGTCGGCTGGCATGTGTACCTCCTCGGGCGCGGACATCGTCACTGCTATCGACTGATCCTCGTCCGAAAACTCATCTGCCGCGCGCGCACGAACTCACCTCACGACGGCCCGGTACAGCCCCCACTCCAGTCCCTGCGGAACAAGTCCAACGGGCCGGTAGCACCCGGTCGGCACGGCTGCCGGAGCCGCCGACCGCCGGGGAACTCGCCGCGCTGACCCCGGACGAACACGGGCGCACCCTCGACTCCTGGCGGCGGGGCCAGGAATGGAACCGCGAGGAAGCCGGCTGCGCCGCGATGCCGCGCTTCGACGGTGACACCCGCCGGTGTCCCGTCGGACATCGCACCGGCTTCTGCCCGCTCCGCCCACTCTGCCGGCAGCGAATCTGCCGCGGGCCGAGAAATCGCTTCCGGCACCGCCACCGGGCCGAGAGTGGAGTCGGCGGCGACGCCCGCCGGGTCACGACCAGCGAGTCACGACCAGCGAATTACGACCAGGAGGAACCATGACTCCCCTCATCACCGGCCGGGATGCCCGCGTACCGCGGGCCGAGGAGGGCGACACGCCCGCGACCCGCTTCGACGACCATCTGGCCGCGCAGTTGCTCGCCCAGCGGATCGTCCTCCTCGGCACCCAGGTCGACGAGGTCTCCGCGAACCGGGTGTGCGCCCAACTGCTCCTGCTGTCCGCCGAGGACGCGCGCACCGACATCAGCCTGTACATCAACAGTCCGGGCGGATCGGTGACCGCGGGCCTCGCCATCTACGACACCATGCGGCTGATCCCCAACGACGTCTCCACCCTCGCGATGGGATTCGCCGCGAGCATGGGGCAGTTCCTGCTCAGTGTGGGTTCGCGCGGCAAGCGCCTCGCGCTGCCGAACGCGCGGATCATGATGCACCAGCCCTCCGCGGGCATCGGCGGCAGCACCGCCGACATCGAGATCCAGGCGCAGAACCTCGAGTTCACCAAGCAGGCCATCGAACGGATCACCGCGGAACACACCGGCCAGAGCGAGGAGACGATCTCCAGGGACGGGGACCGCGACCGCTGGTTCACGGCCGAACAGGCCAAGGAATACGGCATGGTGGACCGGGTCGTGGAGTCGCTCGACGATGTCCGCCCGGCCGCGTCACGGCGACGGATGGGACTCTGACATGGGTACGTACACGATTCCGAACGTCGTCGAGCGGACTCCGCAGGGCGAGCGGTCGTACGACGTCTTCAGCCGGCTGCTCTCCGAGCGGATCATCTTTCTCGGGACGGAGATCGACGACGGCGTCGCCAACGTCGTCATCGCGCAGCTCCTCCACCTGGAGTCGTCGAGCCCGGAGAGCGAGATCGCGATCTACATCAACTCGCCCGGCGGCTCGTTCACTTCGCTGATGGCGATCTACGACACGATGACCTTCGTGCAGGCACCCATCTCGACGTTCTGCGTCGGGCAGGCCGCCTCCACGGCCGCGGTGCTGCTGGCCGGGGGCGATCCAGGACGGCGGTTCGTCCTGGAGCACGCGCGCGTGCTCCTCGGCCAGCCCGCGAGCGGCGGACGTCAGGGCACGGTGTCGGACCTCAGTCTCCAGGCCAAGGAGATGCTGCGGATCCGCTCGCAGGTCGAGGAGGTGCTGTCCCGGCACACCCACCACGACGTCACCACGCTGCGCGCGGACATGGACCGCGACAAGATCTTCACCGCGCGGGAGGCGGTGGAGTACGGGCTCGCGGACGAGATCCTGAGCCGACGGCTCGCCGTGCTCTGACCCCCGGGTCGCCCCGGGGGCCGGCCGGAGTCAGGCGGCGAGACACATGCCGTCGTACCGCGAGGCCGAGGTCGAGGCCGGGGTGGAGCGGCTCCGGTGCGACTCGGCCCGGGTGTGCCGGGTCAGCTCCCGCTGGGCCAGGAAGAGCAGTTCGGCGAGGCCGAGACCGAGGGCGCGCGCGGCGGCCGCGAGGACCTCGGAGGATGCCTCCTTGCGGCCGCGCTCCACCTCGGACAGGTAGGGCATGGAGATGCGGGCCGCGTCGGCCACGTCCTTGAGCGTGCGCTCCTGGGCCAGCCGCTCGCGCCGCAGGACGTCCCCGACCAGGTCGCGCCACAACGGCTCCTTGCCCGTGGGAGCGGGAGCCGCGGGGGCCGTCGGTCCCCGGTGCGGCGCGAGGACCGGTGGCCGCGGTGGCCGGGCCGGACCGTCGGCCACCGCCGGGGTCCGGGACGGCTCCCGTGCTGTCGCCGGGCGCAGGGGGATGACGCGGGCTTGGTTCGGCGCGTGGTTGCTCACCCCTTCAGCCTAGAAGCGCCGGGCCGTACGGGAAGGGAGCGGCGTTCCGCTCTCGGTGAATCGGCGGAACACCGTCAGCCTGTGCGGAGGAGGATTCGGCGGAGGAGGCCGCTGACTGCGTCGTCAGATCCGTGGACGCCGAACCGGACGCCGGAGCCGACTCCGTCGCCGGAGGCTCGCTCGACGGGGTCTCCGGTTGCGCCGAGGACGGCGAGGAGGACGACGGTGTGGAGGAGGACGAGGACGGTGACGAGCTCTCGGACGACGGCGTGGCCGAGGTCGAGGGGCACGGACTTCCGGATTCCGGCTTCTTGTCGCCGGGCGAGGAGCACGGCGAAGCGGAGCCCGAGACGCTGACCGACGGGGAGGGGTTCACCGGCGGGTGCGTCTTCTTGTCCTTGTGCACGTTGTCACCCCGGTGCCGGGCGATCCACTCGTTGTTGTCCGGGTCGAAGATGACGAACACGTTGATGATCGTCGTCGAGGGCGCGACGACCACGACGTTCTGCGAGCGGTACGACGGCCACGAGTCGCCCGTCGGCTTGGGCGTGCCGTTCTGCGGGACCGGCGTGAGCAGCGGGTTGCCGCACGCGCAGCGCACCCGGGGCACACCGCGGGCGTCCACCAGGACGGCGGTGCCGGCCTGGAGGACCGCCTGGTAGCTGGTGGGGGCGCCGTTGCGGTAGCCGTGGTTGGTGACGCGGGTGTCCATGCGCAGTTGTACGGGGGTCAGGGAGCGCAGATACGCGGGGACCGCGTCCGGCTGGATGCCCTCCACCGAGGCGAACGCCTTGTTCTTCGCCGGCTCCGCCTGGAGCGCGCTGATCTGCTGTCCCACATCGCAGCTGGCGACGTCGCGGGTGCCGCCGTAGAGGCCGGGCGCGTTGCCGCTCACGGCGCGGGTGGCGTTGGCCGGCGCCGACTGGGCCGGCGTCGCGGGGGTCTGCGGCACGGTGGAACTGTCGTTGGCGGTCGACTCGGTGAACGGGTCGGGCCCCGTCTTGTCCGCCGACTGCAGGAAGACCTCGCTGTTCGCGTTCTTGGTCCCACCTCCGCTGTTGGTGAAGACAAGACCCAGGATCACGGCCGCCGCCACGACGCCCGTGATCAGCGCGACCCGCGGCGCAGACCTCCACCAGGGCCGCTCGGGTCCGCCGCCCGGTCGGCCCGGCCCGGCGGCTCCACCGCCGGGCCCGGAGGGGCCACCCGCACCACCGCCCGCCGCACCACCGCCCGCCGCACCACCGCCGCCCGTACCGCCGCCTCCGGCGCCACCGGCTCCGCCTCCGGCGCCGGACGCGCCGCTGGGCGGTCCGGCGGGCGGGCGGCTGACGGGCTGGGTCGGGCTCGGCTGCGAGGGGCCCGACAGCGGGCCCGAAGGCGGTCCGGTGGGGCGGCCGGAGGACGGCGGTTCGACGCTCACGAGCTCTTCTTCCCGATGGAGGGATGCTGCGGCGCATGGGTGCTTTGATCCGCTTTATTCCGCAACGAAGCCATTGTGTGCCCCGGTCCGCCGGTGCCCGCAAGCCGACGCGGTCGGCCCTCCCGAGGGGCGGTCGGTGACGGCGCTGCTTAGCGTGGCAGCGTGAGTCCCCAGACACCGTCCGCCCAGCCGGCCGACATCAGCGGTGCGCGAACGTCCGCCCGCCACGGCTGGATCCAGGCCCTGGTGGCGGTACTGGCCGGGCTGGTGGTCATGGGGGTGGTCGCCGCGCTCGGTCTGTGGGCGTCCGGCGCCACAGACCTTCCCGACAACGCCTATCCGCGGGTGGTCGCGGCCACCGTCGTCACGGCGGTCGGCGGCACCATCGAGTTCACCGGCGACGCGGGGGCCATCGCCGAGACCAAGGCGGGCCTGACGGTGATTCCGCTGTCGGTGACCCTGGCCGGAGCGCTGATGCTCGGGGCGGGATTCCTGCGGCCTCTGCGGCACCGCGCCGTCGCCGGGGCGACGGAACTGGCCGGCTGGGCCGGACGGCTCGTCGTCCTGTGGCTGCTCGTCCTGATCGGGCTGGCGCTCGCGGCCCGCCAGAACTTCACCGTCGACCTCGGGAACGGCACCATCGGCGCCATCGGCGACCTGTTCGGCGCAACGCCCGAGGTGGGATTCAAGGCCGCCGTGGCACAGACACTCGTCTTCGGAGTGCTGTGGCTCGCGGGTGTGTTCGTGATCGCCCTGCTGGTCTCGCGGGGCGCGCCGCTTCCCGCACGCTTGCTGCGCTTCCAGGAATCGGTGCGCCCGGCCGCGTACGCCATGGTGGTCCTGCTGCTCACCTGCGTCGGCCTCGGCGTGATCATCGGACTGGTGGTGGCGGCGACCCGCGGGCATGCGGCCGAGACGTTCGCCGTGATGCTCCTCGGTCTCCCGAACGTCGTCTGGCTCGCTTTCACCATCGGGCTGGGCGCCACCTGGAACGGCCGGGTGGACGGGCCGTTCGGGCTGCCCATGCCGCATCTGCTCGACGAGGTGCTGCGCACTCCGGACATCTCCGCGGTCAATCTCGGCACGCTCGCCGACCACGACGGCAGGATCTGGTGGCTGGTGGTCGCCGACGCCGTTCTGCTGCTCGGGGCGGCGTTCCTGATGGCGGCCCGTTCACCGGCCCGGGTGCGCGCCTGGCAGCACGCCGTGCACATGGCGGTCGCGCTGGCGCTGACCGTGCTCATGATCTGTCTGCTCGGCCGGATCTCGGCGCACTACGGCCTGTCGATCCTCGGTCTCGGCGACATCGGCGGCGGTCTGAAGGGGGAGCTCTTCCTGAAGCCCCAGGTGTGGGGCGCCCTCGGCTTCGCCGTGCTGTGGGGGCTGGTCGCCGGTTTCCTGGGCGCGCTGCTCGCGAAGGGCGTCCGGCGCAGGGGTGAGGTCAAGTCCTCCGGCTGAGACCGGCCGCGTGCGGAGCGCCACGGTGGGAGACAGCCCGACGCACCGGGCCCGGCGGACACGGTGCGTGTCCGCCGGCGTCGACGGACATGGTGCGCTCGCGTCAGTGCCGGAACACCGGCCGGGCCCAGGCGGGCGGCTCCGGAGGCGGTCCGGGGGGACCCGGTCCGGGGGGACCCGGTGCGAGCTCGTCGTCCGTCCGCGACCCGCCGCCGCCCGTCACCGGACCGCGTGCGGCGATCCGCAGCGCGCCGACGAAGGCCAGGCACGAGTCGTAGCGGTCGTCGGGGCTCTTGGACAGCGCCTTCGCGAGGACGGCGTCGACCGCGTCCGGGATGTCGGGGCGCTTGGCCGTCAGGGCCGGTGGCTGGTCGTACTGGTGGGCCCACAGCAGCGCCATGTCGTCGTCGCGCTGGAAGGGCGGCTTGCCGGCCATCGTCTCGTAGACGACACAGGCCAGGCTGTAGACGTCGCAGCGGCCGTCGACCGGTTTGCCGGAGATCTGCTCCGGCGCCACGTAGTCCAGGGTGCCGACGAACTGTCCGACGCTGGTGAACCCGGTCAGCGACAGGGACTTCTTGGTCAGTCCGAAGTCCGTGAGATAGACGTGTTCGGGATGGTCGCTGTCGGTGCCCTGGGCGACCAGGATGTTGCCGGGTTTCACGTCCCGGTGCACCAGGCCGTGGTCATGTGCCGCGTCGAGCGCCGAGGCGACCTGGAGGGCGATCCGGGTGGCCGCCGTGACCTGCAACGGCCCCTCGCGGTCGAGGAGATGACGAAGGTCGCGCCCGGCGACATAGCGCATGGCGATGTACAGGACACCGTCCGTCTCGCCCGCCTCGAAGACGGGCACGATGTGCGGGTGGTCGATCGCGGCGGCCACCCGCGACTCGTGGGTGAAGCGGCCGCGGAAGGTGTCGTTGCGGGCGAGTTCCGGGGCGAGCAGCTTGAGGGCGACCGTGCGGTCCAGGCGCAGGTCCTTGGCCTGGTAGACGACGGCCATCCCGCCGCGCCCGATCTCCCGCTCGATCCGGTAGCCGGCGATCTGCCGTCCGATGAGATCGGAGGGTCGCCCCGAGAACACGCTCATGTCGTGCCGGGGGTCCTCGCCCATCAGCCGTCACCCCGGTCGCGCCCGGCGCGGCCCATCAGTCCTCGCCCCGGTCGTCACCGTCGAAGGTGACCAGGCGGGTGGGTTCGTGTCCGCCGGGAGGTCCGCCGGGAGGTGCGCCGGGAGCGGCTTCCCGCACGATCCGCGTCGGGTCCGCCGCGTGCTCGTGCGCCTTCCCCGGCCCCGGCGCCGGCTCCCTGTCCCGGTCACGATCCCTGTCCCGGTCACGCCGCGGGCCCCGGTCCCGCTCCGGTTCCTGTTCCTGGGGCTGCCCCGCCGTCCGGGGTCGCGCGGTCCCGGGGGTGCGCTCGGCGGCGAAGGTGCTCAGCCGCGTCCCGTCGCAGTACACCCAGCGCTCGTGCTCGCCGTCGTACAGCCACAGCGACTCGCCGTCGACGACCACCCCGATCCGGTTGCCCTGTGTCCGGACCCGGAAGGTCTCGGCCTCCAGCTGCCCGGACGCCAGTTCCTCGGTGGCCTTCCTGTACTCGGAGAGTGCCTCCTCGACACGGGCCAGCAGCGGGCGCGGATCGGCCGTGCGGGCGAGTGGTCGCGTCGCCGCGGGCGGTACCTGCGGTACGGCGATCAGCAGGCGCCCGTCGACCCAGGCCGACCAGCCGTTCACGCAGACGACCCGCCCCCAGTCCCCGAGCCGGTCGACGAGCTCGACCGGCAGCAGCGCGTCGAGGGGGGCGGTGGGCCGGGACGGGTCCGGCGACTCCCAGGCGGGCAGCCCGTCCTGGGGAACGACATGTGTCGGGCGGAAGTCGGGGCTCGTCATCGGCTCCTACTTCCGCATGACCGCGGGCTCGTGCCGCCGCAGCAGCCGGGCCACCAGCCAGCCGAAGACGACGGAGAGCACGATCAGCATCCCCATGTTGAGGAGCCAGACGCCGGTCGAGTGCCGGAACAGCGGGTCACCGGTCAGCTCGCCGGGGAGGATCCGGGCGAGGCCGATGGTCCCGGCCATCGCGCCCAGGGCCCACCGCGAGGGCACCAGCCAGGACAGCTGCTCGATGCCGGGCACGCCGTGCAGCTTCAGCAGGGCGCCGCAGAACACCACCTGAACGATCGCCAGCAGCACCAGCAGCGGCATCGTCACCTCCTCCTTGCGCACCAGGGCGGAGACGAGGAGGCCGAGCATCATCGCCGTGAAGGCGAGCAGGGCCACCGCGAGCGTGATCTCCAAGAGCGGTGGCATCAGGACGCCTTTGCCGCCGGGTGCGTTGAGATCGACGCCGAACAGGGCCACGAGGGTGAGCACGACGGCCTGGAGCACGGTGATGGCGCCGAGGACGACGACCTTGGACATCAGGTACGCCGATCTGGACAGACCCACGGCCCGTTCTCGCTGGTAGATCGTCCGTTCCTTGACGAGTTCCCGCACCGCGTTGGCCGCTCCGGTCAGCACACCGCCGACGCACAGGATGAGCAGCGCGTTCATCGCCGTGTCCCGGGTCAGCTTGCCTCCGGCCAGCGCCCGCGCCATCGCGCCCATCACGAACGGCAGGGCGATCATGATCGCGAGGAAGGTCCGGTCCGCGCCCAGCGCGGCGGCGTAGCGGCGGACCAGGGTGCGCAGCTGGGAGCCCCAGCTCTGGGCCTTGGGCGGCGGTCCGACGAGCGCCCCGGTGGCCGCGTCCGGCATCCTCGGCTGTGCGGTGGACTTGTCGATGTACTGGCGATGAAACGGCGAGTCCCGGTACTCCTCCGCCCACTCTCGGTCCGTGTCCCGCTCGAAGGCTTCGAACGCCTCGGGCCACTGCCGGTAGCCGAAGAAGGCCAGGGTGTCGTCCGGCGGCCCGTAGTAGGCGACCTTGCCGCCGGGCGCGAGGACCAGGAGCCGGTCGCAGACGTCCAGGCTGAGCACGCTGTGGGTGACCACGATGACGGTACGGCCGTCGTCGGCGAGGCCGCGCAGCATGTGCATCACCGAGCGGTCCATGCCGGGGTCGAGACCGGAGGTCGGTTCGTCGAGGAAGAGCAGCGACGGCTTGGTCAGCAGTTCCAGGGCCACGCTGACGCGCTTGCGCTGCCCGCCCGACAGGCTGTGGATGGGCTGGTCCGCGCGCTGTTCCAGGCCCAGCTCGCCGATCACCTCGTCGACCCGCGCCAGGCGCTCCTCCTTGGCCGTGTCCTGCGGAAAACGCAGTTCGGCGGCGTAGGTGAGCGCGCGGCGGACGGTCAACTGGGCGTGCAGGATGTCGTCCTGCGGGACGAGGCCGATGCGCTGGCGCAGCTCCGCGTAGTCGCGGTAGAGGTCACGGCCGTCGTAGAGCACCGTGCCGTGGTCGGCGGGCCGCTGTCCGGTGAGCGCGTTCAGGAGCGTGGACTTGCCGGCGCCGCTCGGGCCGACGACGGCGAGCAGACATTTCTCGCCGACGGGAAACGACACCCGGTCCAGAAGCGTCTTGCGGCCCTTGTCCACCTCGACGGTGAGGTCCTGCACGTCGAGGGAGACCTCGCCGCTGTCGACGTACTCCTGCAACTGGTCGCCGACGAGGCAGAACGCGGAGTGCCCGATGCCGACGATGTCACCGGGTGTGACCGGGGCGCTCTCGACCGGCTGGCCGTTGAGGAACGTGCCGTTGTGGCTGCCGAGGTCGACGATCTCGTACGTCCCGTCGGGCCGGGCCCGCAGTTCGGCGTGGTTCCGGGAGACGATCAGGTCGTCGATGACCAGGTCGTTGTCGGCGCCGCGGCCGATGCGGACGGTGCGGGAGGGCAGCGGCCGTACCGTGGTGGGCGCTCTGAAGGTGCCGGTGGCGGCCGGCACGGAGACGGCCGAGGGGCGCTCCGCGGCAGGTGGCGGACGGCGGACGAGGACGGCGCGCGGGCCGTCGGCGGGACTGCCGAAGCGGATGACGCTGCCGGGTCCGACGCCCCACTCGTGGACGCGCCGGCCGTCGGCGTACGTGCCGTTCGTACTGTTCTCGTCCTCCAGCGTCCAGTGATCGGCGTGGGGCCGCAGCACCGCGTGGTGCCACGAGACCCGGACGTCGTCGATCACGACCTCGCACAGGGGATCGCGCCCGACGTGGTAGTCGTGGTGCGGACTCATCACCGTCGAGCCCGTCTCGGTTTCGAGGACGAGCTCGGGTGCAGTCGCCGCGATCTGCCTCTCTGCCATGCCAGAATTCTAACGATTCGCCCACATATGCGCCTGGTCGGCGTTCGCCGGCCGGAGCGCGAGAACGGTCAGGCCGCGGAGATGCCGAGCACGGCGGCGGTGCGGTGCATGCGCAGCGCGTCCACCGATTCCGCGAGGAGTTCGTATTCGGTGGTGTCGTCGTTGGTGGACACGCGCACGAGTTTTCCCGCGGCCAACTCCTCGGCGACCAACTCCTGTTGCTCGGAGTCACCGCACCAGGCGCGCAACATCGTGGGTACGTCGGGGACGCTCTCCCCCACCGGCGCGATCGAGTTGGGCGGAAAGGTGGGGTCCTCCGGCTGCGGATCGAGCCGTTCGGCCATCCAGGCCGCTCGGTCCCGCATCCACCACAGGGCCAGGGCGAGGGTCGGCGCGCGATAGGTGCCCAAGGGAACGCCGACCCGCTGACCGCCGCAGATGCCGTACGCGGTGACATGGCACAGGAATTCGTCGTGCACGATCTTCCCCCATTGGCGTCGCTCGTCGCCGGTCCGGCCTCACTTTCCCTGCGGCTCATATGCAGTGCACCGTGCTGGTGCACGGGCTTGGCTGAATTGCCCTACTGATTGAGTATCGTCACTACTGACACACTGTCACCATGTGATTCCAGCCAGTCTCTTGGCATAGTCACCGCCGGGTTTGGCCGAAACGGCCCCGCCCGTGTCCCGGGCCTGCCGGGCCCGCGGCGTTACCCCGCAGGTAATCGACGCTTCGGGGAGCGCCCGCCAGGGTGGTCGTATCGCATCCCGGAGCGGCAGGACCGGCTCCGGACAAGGACCTTGACCGTGAATACGTTCCCTGATGGAGGCTGGTTCATCATGTCCGCGAACACCGACCGCTACGAGACCGCCGTCACCCGCTACTTCGAGGCCTGGAACGCGGGCGGGCTGGACACCCTGCCGAAAGCGGTGGCCGCCGCCTGGACCGCGGACGGCACCTACACCGACCCGCTCGCCGACGCCCGCGGGCACGAGCGGATCGCCGCCGTGATCACAGCCGCGCACGAGCGGTTCCCCGGCTTCGCCTTCCGCCTGCTGGGCGCGGTGGACGGGCACCACGACACGGCCCGCTTCGGCTGGGAGCTGGTCGACGGGACGGACGGCTCGGCGCCCGTCGCCGGATTCGACGTGATCGTCCTGGACGGCGCGGGCAGGATCCGGAGCGTGCAGGGATTCCTGGACCGCGTTCCGGCCTGAGCCGGGAGAACCCCGGGCGCTCGCGATGAGTTTTCCGCCTTCCGGTGGTCTCTTGAAGGGGACGACCACCGGACCGGGAGGACCACATGAGCACGATGGGCAAACTCGACGCGGAATTCACCGCGGTGCTGCGCAAGAGCCCCGAGACAGGCGGCTGGACGTACGTGGTCTGGCCCGAGTCCGCCGCCTTCTTCGGGACCCGGGGGCTGGTCAAGGTCAGCGGCACGATCGACGGCCGCCCCTTCCGCAGCTCGTTCATGGCCCTCGGCGACGGCACCCACAAACTGCCGGTCAAGGCCGACGTGCGCAAGGCGATAGGGAAGGAGGAGGGCGACACCGTGACCGTACGCCTGGAGGAACGGATCACCACGTAGGGGCCGCTTCCGGCAGCGACGCCCCCGACCACGACCGCGCACACGGCCGTGCGGTCGCCGCGCCACAGGTCCGCGCCGGTGACTGGCGGGGCCGGTGACCACCGGGGGCGCGCCGACGGCCGTCGCCCACGAGCGCCCTGACGCGGACGGGTACCGCGTCAGAGACCCCGCGACCCCGCGACCCCGTTGAACGTCCGACGGCCCCGCCGGCCGCCGGCCGCCGGGAACCCTACGCCTTGACGACCGCGTCGATCCGGGCGAGCTCGTCCTCGGTGAACTCCAGGTCGCCGATGGCCGCGACGCTGTCCTCCAACTGCCGCGGGCTGCTCGCGCCGATCAGCGCGGAGGTGACCCGGCCGCCGCGCAGCACCCAGGCCAGCGCCAGCTGGGCCAGCGACTGGCCACGGGACTCGGCGATCTCGTCGAGGGTCCGCAGTCGGCCCACGAGGTCCTCGGTGACCTTGTCCGCGCTCAGGAACGGGCTGTCGCTCGCGGCCCGCGAGTCCTCGGGGATGCCGTCGAGGTAGCGGCCGGTGAGCAGGCCCTGCTCCAGCGGCGAGTACGCGATGGAACCGACCTGGAGCTCGTCGAGCGTGTCCAGCAGGCCCTCGTCCTCGGGACGGCGGTCGAGCATCGAGTAGCGCGGCTGGTGGATGAGCAGCGGGGTGCCCAGCTCGGCCAGGATCCGCGCGGCTTCGCGGGTCTGCTCCGCCGAGTAGTTCGAGACGCCGACGTACAGCGCCTTGCCCTGCTGGACCGCCGAGTGCAGGGCGCCCATCGTCTCCTCCAGGGGAGTCTCCGGGTCGGGGCGGTGCGAGTAGAAGATGTCGACGTAGTCGAGGCCCATCCGGCCGAGGCTCTGGTCGAGCGAGGACAGCAGGTACTTGCGCGAGCCCCATTCGCCGTAGGGGCCCGGCCACATCAGGTATCCGGCCTTGGTGGAGACGATCAGCTCGTCGCGGTGGTGCGCGAAGTCGGCCTTCAGCGCGTCGCCGAGGGCGGACTCGGCGGCGCCGGGCGGCGGGCCGTAGTTGTTCGCCAGGTCGAAGTGCGTGACACCGAGGTCGAAGGCGCGGCGCAGAATCGCGCGCTGTATGTCCACGGGCCGGTCGGGGCCGAAGTTGTGCCACAGACCGAGCGACAGCGCGGGGAGCTTCAGGCCGCTGCGTCCGGTGCGCCGGTAGGGCATGTCCGCGTAACGGTCGGGGTGCGGGGTGTACAACGCGTACTCCTGGGAGGCCGGGGAATCAGGCTTCCACTCTCGCGCGCCCCGTGGGCGGCGGTCCAACGGAAGGATCGGATGGCATTGAGCGATCGGGCTTCTCAATGGGTGCGGGGTCCGCGTCCCGGCGTCTACGCTTCCCGTCATGGAACTGCGCCACCTTCAGCACTTCGTCGCCGTCGCCGAGGACCGGCATTTCACCCGGGCGGCGGAGCGGCTGATGGTGTCGCAGTCGGGCCTGTCGTCGTCGATCCGCGCGCTGGAGCGGGAGCTTCAGGCGCCGCTGTTCGTCCGGACGACCCGCCGGGTCACGCTCACGGAGGCCGGTCGCGCCCTGCTCGTCGAGGCGGAACGGATCCTCGCCCAGGTGCGTTCGGCGCACGACGCCGTGGCCGCGGTGCAGGGCGTGCTCCGCGGCACTCTGTCCCTCGGCACCGAACAGTGCATCGCGGGTGTGCACTGCGCGAAGCTGCTCGCCGCGTTCCGGCGGCGTCATCCGGACGTGGAGATCCGGCTGCGGCAGGCGGGATCCGAAGCCCTGGCGGAGGAGGTCGCGGCGGGCCGTCTCGACCTGGCCTTCGCCGTGCGGACCCGGGCCGACTCCGAGCACCTGAGGTCGGTCCCGCTGACCCGTGAGCCTATGACCGTGCTCTGCCACCCCGATCACCGTCTCGCGACCGCGGCCGTGGTGACGCCCGAGGAACTGGGCGAGGAGGCCTTCGTCGACTTCCACCCCGACTGGGGTCCGCGCCGCACCACCGACACGGCGTTCGCGGCGGCGGGCGTGCAGCGGACGGTGACCCTGGAGGTCAACGACGTGCACAGCCTTCTGGAGCTCGTCCACGAAGGCCTCGGAATCGCCGTCGTACCACGTCACTTCGGCCTCAAGCGCGAGGCCCGCGCCCTCACCTCGCTCCCCTTCAAGGGGCCCGTCGAAGGATCGTACGAGACGGTCGCCATGCTCCCGCCGACGGAGGCGACGAGCCCGGCCGCACGCGCCCTGATGCTGCTTCTCGACACCTCCGGGGAAGGCGACTGAGCCCACCGGGCCCACCGGACCCACCGGGCCGGCCGCCGCGGACGTCCGCCTGCGGGAGCGACAGGTGTCGTGGACGCGTCAGTGGGCCCAACACCCGGAGTTCCGGACGCAGCGACGGGCTCGATGCGCGATGGTGGATCCATGCTCGCAAAGGACATCCTCATCGACGGATTCGGCCGCATCCGGGAAGAAGTCCGTGCCGCCGTCGACGGCCTCCCGCCGGACGACCTCAACGCCCGCCCCAGCGAGACCGCCAACTCGATCTCCTGGCTGGTCTGGCATCTGACCCGCGTCCAGGACGACCATGTCGCCGACGCCGCCGGGACCGATCAGGTCTGGCTCAACGACGACTGGGCCAAGCGCTTCGGGCTGGACCTGCCGCTCCGCGACACCGGGTACGGCCACACGTCGGCGAAGGTCGCCCGGGTACGCGTGGAGTCGGGTGACCTGTTGCTCGGCTACTACGACGCCGTTCACGAGCGGACCCTCGCGTTCGTCCGCGGGCTGACCGCCCAGGACTTCGAGCGGATCGTGGACGAACGCTGGGACCCGCCGGTCACCCTGGGCGTACGCCTGGTCAGCGTCCTGTCCGACGATCTCCAGCACGTCGGACAGGCCGCCTACGTACGCGGACTCGTTCAACGGGCGTAGCCACGAAGCACGTGTCCTCGGACCGGTTCAGCAGGCGTAGCCGGGAAGCACGACGTCCTCGATGAGAGCCTTGCGCTCGTCGAAGGGGATGAACGCGCTCTTGACCGCGTTCACCGTGACGGTCCGCAGATCCTCGATGCCCCAGCCCGCCTCCTCGACGAGCAGCGACATCTCCCGGGTCATCGTCGTACCCGACACCAGACGGTTGTCGGTGTTGAGGGTGACCCGGAAGCCCAGGTCGCGCAGGGCGGTGATGGGGTGCTCGGCGATGGAGGTCGCCGCGCCGGTCTGGAGGTTGGAGGTCGGGCACATCTCCAGGGCGATACGGCGGTCGCGGACCCAGCCGGCGAGGCGGCCGAGCTTGCCGTCCACGATGTCCTCCGTGATGCGGACGCCGTGGCCGATGCGCTGGGCGCCGCAGACCTGGAGGGCCTGGTGGATGCTCGGCAGACCGTGCGCCTCACCGGCGTGGATGGTGAACGGGACGCTCTCGCCCCGCAGGTGCTCGAACGCGGCGAGGTGGTCGGCGGGCGGGAAGCCGTCCTCGGCGCCCGCGATGTCGAAGCCGACGACTCCGGCGTCCCGGAACGCCACCGCGAGGTCGGCGATCTCCCGGGTCCGGTCGAACATCCGCATGCCGCACAGCAGGGTGCCGACGCGCACCGGGGTGCCCGCGGCGGCCGCCTTGGCCATGCCGGCCGCGAGGCCCTCCTGCACGGCCTCGACGACCTCGGGCAGGGCCAGCCCGCCGTTCACCATCAGCTCGGGCGCGTACCGCACCTCGCCGTAGACGACACCGTCCTCGGCGAGGTCGAGGACGTACTCCTCGGCCGTGCGCAGCAGGCCCTCACGGGACTGCATCACGGCGAGGGTGTGCTCGAAGGTGGCTATGTAGCGCACCAGGTCACCGGAGTTGGCGGCCTCGTAGTACCAGTCGGCGAGCGCCTGCGGGTCGGTGGTGGGCAGGGTGTGGCCGACCGTCTCCGCGAGCTCGACCAGGGTGGCCGGGCGCAGACCGCCGTCGAGGTGGTCGTGCAGGACCGCCTTGGGCAGGCGGCGGATCGTGTCGATGTCGATGCGGGGCGCGGTCATGTGCGGTGTTCCTCGGCTGGTCGGTTTCGGGTCGGGAAAGTACTGAAGATGCGAAAGGAGCGGGGTACGGCGGGGCCCGGTCAGCCGGCGGGCTGGAGGAGGTCCCAGCGGTTGCCGTACAGATCCTGGAAGACGACGACCGAGCCGTACGGCTCGTGCCGCGGCTCCTCCAGGAAGGTCACGCCCGCGGCGCGCATCCGGGCGTGGTCGCGGGCGAAGTCGTCGGTGTGCAGGAAGAAGCCGACGCGTCCGCCGGTCTGGTCGCCGACCCGGCCGCGCTGTGCCTCGTCCTTGGCCCGGGCCAGCAGCAGTCCGCTCCCGCCGCCTTCGGCACCCGGCTCGACCACGACCCAGCGGGAGCCGTCGGGCCTCGGGGTGTCCTCGACGAGGCGGAAGCCGAGGGCTTCGGTGTAGTGGCGGACGGCCTCGTCGTAGTCGTCGACGACGAGGGTGACCAGGGCGATGCGTCTCATCGGACCTCTCCAGGGTTATACGTAACACGCAGGGTACGTCATCCCGTCGAGCGGCCCAGCGGCGATCTCCGCCCAGGAGTACGGCGGGGTCCCCCGCCGGGGAGTGCGGCGGCGTTCCCGCCCGGGAGTACCGCGGCGTTCCCCGGCAGCCGCCCACAGCGGTGATTCCCGTCGGGCGGCACGACAGCGATCTCCGTCGGACACCATGGCGGCGATCCTCGCCGCGGCACGACGGCGGGATCCGACGACACGACAGCGGGACCCGCCGGCCGCAGGACGGCGATCTTCTTCGGGCGATACGGGAACGATCCCGGCCCCCGATCGTCTACAGTTGTGTAGACGTTTACAGCAGCGCAGTCGGCGCGGGCGAGGTGTCCTGCCGCCTGCCCGCCTGCCACCGAAAGGGGCCACACCCATGTCCGCCGCCCCGGGCGCCGCGCGCGAGGCCGATGCCTCTCGGACTCGGCCGTGAAGCGCGACGACACCGGCGAGATCGCCGGTTCGACGGCGGTGGGAAGCCTGGTCGCGTTCGTACTGCTGACGCTGATCGTGACCGGCCACGACGGTGCCCCCTTGCTCGGCGACCAGGCGATCACCTCCTGGTCGCTCGCGCACCGCCCGGACGTGGCGCTCGCCCTGGCCCGCGGCGTGACGTACACAGGCACGGGAGTCGTCGCGTACGCGCTGGTCGTCGTGGCCGGCCTCCTCCTCGGACGGACCGCCCGGCAGCGCGTCGGCACCGTCGCCGCCTGCGTGGCCTGTCTGGCCGCCGCGCAGGCCGTGCGCTTCACCGTGATGTCGCTGGTCGCCCGCCCCCGGCCCCCCATGGCCGACTGGGCCACCCACGCCTCGGGCTGGTCCTTCCCCTCCGGTCACACCACCACGTCCGCCGTCACCGGCGGACTGCTCATCCTCGCGGTCCTCGCCCGCGCCCCGCTGTGCAAGAAGACCCTCGTCGCGCTCATCGGCAGCTGGGCCGTGCTGGTCGGCCTCTCCCGCGTCTACCTGGGCGTGCACTGGTTCTCCGACGTCGTCGGCGGCTGGCTGTTCGCCATCTGCTGGCTCAGCCTGCTCCTCTACGTCCTCACGCGGTTCCTCCCCCGTGCCCGCTCCGCGATATCGGCGCCCCGTCTCCGCCCAGGCCCCACGACGGAAGAGCGCCACGATGCACCCCACGACCAGCGCGACGTCCCCCCTCGATCTGCTCCGTAGTCATCTCGGCTGGGCGGTGGGCATCGTCTATCTGGCCGCCGCGACAGCGCCCGCCCCGGGTCTGTGGCTACGCCGCACTCACTGGCTCGCCCCGGCCGGAATGCTCCAGTTCCCTTTCAGAACCGCACCGTTCCTGTTGTCCCTCGTTCTGTTCACTGCCGGCCTGCAAGTGCCGCTGAGTGAACTGCGCGCGCTCATGGCCCGTCCCACCGCGCTGCTGACCGGCCTCGCTCTGCATCTCGTCGCCCCCCTCGTGATCATCCCGGGGGTCGCGTTCGCACTGCGGCAGTCCCCCGACAGCGACGGGGGCAGCGGGCTGATCACGGCGATGATCCTGATCGTGGCCATGCCGGTGGCGGCGGGGGCAACGGTGTGGACCGGCAAGGGGGAGGGCTGCCAGCCGACGGCGGTGGGCCTCGTCCTGGCGTCCACGATCGTCAGTCCGCTCACCGTCCCGGTGACTCTGGCGACCCTGTGCCCACTGCTGCAGGGCGAGTACGCGGGCTCGCTGGCGGACGCAGCCCGGACCGCGGGCAGCGGTTTCGCCCTCACGGGGGTACTGCTGCCGTGCGGCGCCGGAATCCTGTGCCGACTGGCACTGCCCGGCCGCCCGACGGCCCTCCTGCTCGGTGCGGCGGCTCCCGCGGCGATACTCGCCTCGCTGCTCCTGACCTACGTCAACGCGAGCGGAGCCCTCGGCCCCTTCCTCGCCCACCCCGAGCCGGTCCTGTTCACCGCCGCGGTGGCCGTCGCCGCCACCGTCTGCGGGCTGTCGTTCGCCCTGGGCCTGGTCACCACCCGCGCCCTGCGCCTCGACGCGCCCGCGGGCGCGTCGGTCACCCTGGCCTGCGGCATGAACAACAGCAGCGCGAGCGCCGTCCTGATCACGACGACGCTGCCCGACCGCCCGCACGTATTGCTGCCGGTATTGGCCTACAGCCTGCTGCAGAAGGTGGCCGCCGGGCGGGTCGTACGAGCCGGGACCCGACGTCGTGTCCGCGCCTGAGCGGCGCACCGGACCCCGGTCGTCGGGCGGAGCGGGTCCGGACTTCCCGCAGGTCGGCAGCAGATCTTAAACCCCCAGGGAAGCTGCTCGCCGTCCCCGGGCACTGGGACGCCGGGCCACCGTTCCGCAGTCCCCCAGCCGGGATCCAGCGGTGCAGTACCGCGACCGCGGCAAGCCGATCCGGCCGATACCGCCGCTCCCGAGCGGGGAAGGAATGCGGGTTCGTACCGCAACCCCAGCGACCGACCCCGCCCGGCACCGTCCCTTGAAGGCTTCGTGGCGGACGGTACGGCTGTCGCCGACCGATCCGGCCGGAGCTGCGGATCGGACCCTCGTCGCCCCGGCCTTCGACCGGAGGACGAGGGGGCTCTTGCCACCACGTCCAGGTCGGCTCGCGGTGGCTCGCGCCTCAACCGAGCCCGCAATGTGTTCACGGCGCACGGGTGCGGCGTGTCCGTCGTCGAGGCAGGCTCCGGCGCTGTTTGAATCGCCGTATGACTAAGCGCGACGACGCGGCTCTGTTCGGTAACCGGTTCCTGACCGCGCCCGCCCCCTCGACGACATTTCCCGAGGAGGGCATGGCCGCGACAGACGCAATGAGGCTGCTGGACGCGGACCTCGCCATGGAGGGTGACCCGCAGCGCAACCTCGCCACGTTCGTCACCACCTGGATGGAACCGGAAGCTCAGCGGATCATCGCCGAGAACCTCCACCGCAACTTCATCGACCACGCGGAATATCCCATCTCCGCCGAGATCGAGCAGCGTTGCGTGCGCATGCTCGCCGATCTCTTCCACGCACCGGGCGGCACGACCGGATGCCGGACCCAGGGCTCGTCCGAGGCGATCATGCTCGGCGCGCTGTCGCTGAAGTGGAAGTGGCGGGAGCGCCGTCAGGCGGCCAACCTGTCGGTCGACCGGCCCAACCTGGTCTTCGGCGGGGACGTCCACGTCGTGTGGGAGAAGTTCTGCCGCTACTTCGACGTCGAGCCGCGGATCGTGCCGCTCGCCGAGGACAAGTACACGATCGGCCCGGAGGACGTGGAGCCCCACCTCGACGAGAACACGATCGGCGTCGTCGCGGTCCTCGGCACCACGTTCACCGGCCACAAGGACGACGTCGTCGGGATCGACAAGCTCCTGCGCGACATCCGTGAGAAGCGGGACCTCGACATCCCTATTCACGTCGACGGCGCCAGCGGCGCGTTCGTGTGGCCCTTCCTCTACCCGGACTCGAAATGGGACTTCCGGCTGGAGCAGGTGCGTTCGATCAACGTATCGGGACACAAGTACGGCCTGGTGTACCCCGGCATCGGCTGGCTGGTCTTCCGCGAAGAGTCAGACCTGGCCAAACACCTCGTGTTCCACGAGAACTACCTGGGCAAGACCGACGCGACGTTCACGCTGAACTTCTCCACCGGCGCGTCGATGGTGCTCGCGCAGTACTACAACTTCGTCCGGCTCGGCCGCCAAGGCTACACCTACGTCATGAAGATGATGCAGGAGAACGCCCAGGCGCTCGCGGAGAACCTGCGCAGCGGCGGTCGTTTCGAGGTGATCGGCGGCAACCTCGAGCAACTGCCGCTGGTCGCTTTCCGCCTCGCCGGCCGGCACGCCTACGACGAGTCCGACGTCGCCTGGCAGCTCTCGGCCGAGCGCGGCTGGATGGTGCCGGCGTACACGCTCCCGCCCAACGCGGAACGGGTGAAGATTCTGCGCGCCCTGGTCAAGGAGACCCTGAGCCGCGAGCAGATCGACCGCCTGAGCCAGGACATCGCCGACGCGTGTCGCACTCTGGACAACAAGGGTGCGACCCATGGCATCGAGCGGGCCCAGGTCAAGCGCGGCACCGGCTACTGAGGCGACGCCGCCACCCGCGCGAGCATCACCGTCGACAGCCGTCACAGGCCGACCGGCCCGCCCACAAGGCCCCGCTCCAGGCCCTGGCACAGGCCGTGTGCCAGGCCGCGTGTCTGGCCGCGTGTCTGGCCGCGTGTCTGGCCGCGTGTCTGGGTACATCTCCACCTGAATGGGCCGAGATGCGTGCAGGCGGCAGGGAAGGCCCCATCCCCCGGCAGGCATGGGGGTGGAACCGGGCGTCGAGGCCGGGCAAGGCGCGGTCCGTGAGAGAGACCGGTCCGCGCGTGCGAAGCAGCCTACGGGGAAGTCACTGTTGACGTGACGACCGTCCCGACCCATCTGTCGCACTCGGTACCCACCACGACGCGCCATGGATCGGGGTCCGGCTCGTCGGTTCCGCGAGTCTCGCGTCGGCGGCTCCCCCCGGGTGGGGCGCCCTCCGAGACTCGCGGTCGCGGGCGGCCTACGGGTAGACGTACGTGTTCAGCGTGTTCACCGCTGAGGCTGGATCGCCCAGGTCGTAGCGGTCCACGGCGAGGTAGTTGGGCTTCTTGCGGGCGGCCGGCCGGCAGAAGCGGCGGGCCCGGTCGGCGAGCTTGGTGTTGTCCGTGCCCGCGGTTCCGGCGATGGTGGCGTCGCGGAAGTGGTTCATGACGAACAGCGGGCGGAAACCCGGCTCGGTGCGGGTGAGCGGTACGTTCGTGCCCGCGTCGTACCAGCGGCTGTAGCAGGACCAGTCGGAGGAGCCGAGGCCCGAGCCCATGGACCAGTAGTTCTCGACGGTCCACTCACGCTGGTACATGACGCCGAAGCTGTCGCGCGTGAGCCCCGCGGACTCGTCGGCGGAACGGCTGTGGTCGGTGAAGATGAGCAGGCGGTGGCCGGCGGCGGTCAGCTCGGCGAGCTTCGGCCAGCCCTTGTCACGCACGCCGGTCAGGTCCGGACGGTAGAGGACGTCGGACAGACCGTTCACCCGGGCGAGTTCGGCGCGCAGGACGCCCGGGTCGACGTAGTCCTCCATGAACACGGTGACGAACTGGTCGGGGTGCTGCTTGAGGAAGTCGACCATGCGCTGGAGGTCGACCCAGAGCGCGACCGGCTTGCTGACGAGGGTGCAGCTGTCGTGGCAGAGGATGGCGCCGTCGGGGGTCTGGTGCAGGTCGAGCATGAACCCGCGGACGCCGTCGGTAAGTTGCCGGCTGATACCGCGGGTCTGATTGGGCACCAGGTTGACGAAGGGCGGGGCGAATCCGCCGTCCACGCCGTTGGCGTAGGCATTGTGGGCGGTGAGGAACGTGACCTGGTCCAGGGTGCGTTGGTCCTGCGGCGGCATGGGGCGGGTCGCGGGCTCGACCGGGGTGAGATACCAGGACGCGAGTCCTCCCGGCGGGCCGATCACCAGCTGGGCCGGGTAGTTGGCGCCGTTGGACCTGTCGGCGAGTGTCAAGTACCGGTCCGTTCCCGGGGCCTTGAGCGTGTACTGGTCGGCGCCGTTCGGGGCGACCTCCCACGAGGCGTCGGCGCTCGTACAGGCGACCGTCCGGGCCTGGTCGCCCGAGCGGCCCAGACAACTGCCCGCGGTGTCGGCGCTTTCGAGCACCGAAGAGGAGCCGTTCCGGCGCAGAGTCCACTGCTGGTGGTCCTCGTTGCCCCTGGGATTGTGCTGGACGACCGCGCCCGCGCTGTCGGCGGCGTTCAGTCCCGTGGTGGCGCTCTGGACGTAGTAGGCGCCCCCGACGGGGATCTCGGCGGCGCCGGCCGGAGCGGGAACGGCGAAAACGGTGCTCAGTACGGCGGTGGCGGCGAGCAGGGAGCGTCGGCTCGGTCTCATGGCACGTGATCCCTTCCTATGGGGACCATGAGCATGCCATGTTGCGGGGAGTCATCAGAGGCTCAGGCCAACGCGGTTTCGGCGCGCGGCCGTTCATCCTCGGGGCGAGGTCAGGCGGTGCCGTACGCGGTACCGGGGTGCTCGATCCGCGTGGCGAACGCGGCGATGTCGGCGACCACGCGTTCGGGCTGTTCCCAGTGGACGACATGGCCGGCGCCCTCGTAGGCGACGAAGGCCGCGCCGTGGACGGCGTCCAGGATGGTCTGCTGGTCCTCACGGGGCAGGAACTCGTCCTGTTCGCCCCAGATGACGAGGGTGGGCACCAGGATGCCCGCGAGGGTGCCACCGAGGTCGGCGTCGAGGAGACCGCGCGCGGTCTCCTTCCAGACGTACGCGGGGAGTTTGAGGTTCTCCTCCACCATCGTCTCGATGAAGCCCCGGGCGATCGGGCGGGTCGCCGTGCCCGCCAGGAAGTCCTCGACGAACGCGCGGGGCACGGGGTCGGAGAGATCTTCCAGGGACTTCCCCAGCGCGGCCGCCGCCGGCTTGTCCGCGAGGGTGCCGGGGACGCCGAGCAGAACCAGACCCGCGATGCGGTCGGGGTGACTGCCCGCGACGATCCGGGCCGGTACGCCGCCGCTGGACGCCCCGACCAGGATGGCGCGGGGGATGTCGACCGCGTCCAGGAAGGACACCAGGTCGGCGGCGAAGTCGTCGGGATCGTAGCCCTCCGCGGGCCGGTCGGCATCGCCGTGTCCGCGCTGCGTGGGCGCATAGCCGTGCAGGGACGCCGGCAGGCGCCTGAGAAGGGGCTCGAAGGACCACCAGGAGTCGGCCAGACCGTGCACGAGGACGACCGGTGTACCACTGGGGTAGCCGGCTTCGGCGTACGGGAGGGTGGGCCCTTCCCGCAGTTGCGCGGACTTCAGGGAGATCACGGTCACGGCACTCTGCCTCCTTCCGCCCGGCCACCGGGGTCCGGGAACCCTGGAACGGAGAGCGAGCGGCGATCACTTCCGACAGTACCGAGGGGCGACGCGCGGCGCCCCGCGAAAGGCCCGGTCGGGGCGCTCGGACGAAGCCGACTGTGCCGGCGGGCACTGGCCCGGGTGGGTGACTCCAGCACCGCGGACGGCCATCTCGGCCGTGCGCAGGGGCCGCCCTGCACAGGAGCCGCCCTACGCAGGGACCGCCGAGCACGACAGCCGTCGTGCTCGGGAGCCGTCCTGCTCGGGAGCCGTCGCGCACGGGAGCCGTCGTACCCACGACCTGGGGGATGGGGTTAATGTGTCCGTCGTAGTACCGGACACGGGGTGCCCCGTCCGAGGGCTGAGATCACACCCGTCGAACCTGAACCAGTTCGTACTGGCGGAGGGATGTCTTCCATGCCATTGGCGCATGTTTCCGACGGGCTGCCCGTCGACGGCCGGCCCGCCGTCTTCGACGGACGGATGCCCGCCGCTCCCGGCGACCTGCGGGTGGAGGGACACGGCATCGAGCCGGTCCCCGAGAACAACCGGTACGGCGGGGCCGGGCGCCTGTTCACGGTGTGGTTCGCTCCGAACCTGACGATGACGGGCGTGTTCACCGGCACCATCGGTATCGCGCTCGGTCTGGACTTCGCCACCGCGCTGGCGGCTGTCGTCCTCGGGACCGTGCTCGGCGCGCTGCCCACCGCCTACCTCAGCACCTGGGGCGGCCTCACCGGCACTGGCCAACTACCGCTCGCACGGCTCGCGTTCGGCCGCGCCGTGGTGCTGCCGGGGATGCTCCAGTGGCTGTCCTCGGTCGCCTGGGACGCGCTGATCGGCCTGTTCGGCGGGGACGCGCTGGCGCGGCTGTGCGGCTGGCCGTTCTGGCTCGGCGTGCTCGTGATGATGCTTGCCCAGGGGGCGCTCGGCGTCCTCGGCTACGAGGCCATCCACCGCCTGCAGATCGTGATGACGTTCGCGCTAGCCATCGCCTTCGCGGTGATCGCCTGGCGCATGCTCGACGGCGTCCACCCGGCCGCGACAGGGACGGCGACCGGCGCCGATCGCGCGGGCGCGTTCGTGCTCACCAGCACCATCGCGCTCAGCCTCTCGCTGTCCTGGGCGCCGTACGCCGGTGACTTCAGCCGCTATCTGCCGCGTACGACGTCCCGACCGCGGATGTTCTGGTGCACCCTGCTCGGCCTCGTCGCGTCCTTCGTCGCCGTGCAGGTCCTCGGGCTGTGGGGCGCGTCGGTGCTGACCGACCAGACGGCGGCGGGCGTGGACGCGCTGCTGGGCGGCGGGGCCGCGGGCGCGTTCGGGTTGCTGGCCGTGGCACTGGCGGCGGTGTGCAGCAACGCGATGAACGACTACAGCGGTTCACTCGCCCTGCAGACCCTGGGCGTGCGGATACCGCGCCCGGTGGCCGCCGCCCTGGCCGCCGGGCTCGGTTTCCCGCTGGTGCTGTGGATGCACGCCGCCGACACCACGGCCCGCTTCCAGAACGTGCTGCTGTTCGTGGGGTATTGGATCCCCGGGTTCGTCGCGATCGTCGTCGTCGACTGGATCGCCCGCGGGCGGGAGCGTGGGGGCGTCCCGTTCGACGTCGCCGCCGAGATCTCCCTTCCGCGCCCGGTATGGCCGTCACTGGTTGCCTTCGTCGCGGCGTTCGGCGCGGCCGTGCCGTTCATGGACACCGGCCTGTACGTCGGTCCGGTGGCCGAGGCGCTGCACGGCGCGGACCTCTCCTACTACGTGGCGTTCCTCGTCGCCCTCGCCCTCTACGCCCCGCTCCGGCTGCGCCGCCGCGCCTGAGGGCCCTTCGTCGCTCCGCCGGTCGAGGGCCCCACGCCCGAAGCCGTATCCGAGAGGAACAACTCCTGTGACCACGCCGCCCCGCGTCCTGACGATCGCCGGATCCGACTCCGGCGGTGGCGCCGGGATCCAGGCCGACCTGAAGACGATGCTCGCGCTGGGCGCCCACGGCATGAGCGTGCTCACCGCGGTGACCGCGCAGAACTCCGTCGGTGTGCAGGGTGCTTGGGAGCTGTCCGAGGAGGCTGTGCGCGCCCAGTACCGCAGCGTGGTCGACGACATCGGCGTACAGGCCGTGAAGACCGGGATGCTCTCGTCGCCCGGCCTGGTCACGACTGTCGCCGAGTTGCTGTCCGACGTGGGCGCCCCCGTCGTCGTGGACCCGGTGAGCGTCTCGAAGCACGGGGACCGGCTGTTGGCCGACGACGCGCTGGACGCCGTACGGACCCGGTTGCTGCCGCGGGCGACGGTGGCCACCCCGAACCTCGACGAGGTCGCGCAGCTCACCGGGGTGAAGGTGAAGGACGAGGAGGGCATGCGCGGGGCCGCCGACCGGCTGCTCGCGTTCGGTCCCCGTTGGGTGCTGGTGAAGGGGGGCCATCTGCCGGGTCAGGCCGTCGATCTGCTCACCGACGGAACGGCGGAGCACTGGTTGCGCGCGCCGCGGCACGACAACCGGCACACGCACGGCACCGGTTGCACGCTCGCCTCGGCGATCGCGGTGGGCCTGGCCGAGGGCCTTTCGGTACCGGAGGGGGTACGGCGGGCCAAGGCGTACGTGACCGCCGCGATAGAGGCCGGTTTCGCGCTCGGCGCCGGCATCGGGCCGGTGGACCACGGGTGGCGACAGCGCCGGAACGGCTGACCGCCGGACCGCCGGCCGGGGTTCCGGGGTTCCGGGGTTCCGGAATGCCGAAGTCCCGGAACCGCCGGGTCCGTCCGGGCCTTCCGGAGTACCCGCCTCCGCACGTCGTCCGGAGACCCTGGCACGCGATCCGGCGCACCACCTGCCCCGGAAGGTGAACACCTCACCCCCTGTCGTGCGTACTGATCGACACAGCGACAGTCGTCTGTTCGCCCGTCAGGTACGCGGGCAGGCAGATCCGGATCCAAGGAGCACACCATGAAGGCGACCGCGCAGATCGGCGTCACAGGGCTCGCGGTGATGGGCCGCAACCTGGCCCGCAACTTCGCCCGGAACGGCTACACCGTCGCCGTCCACAACCGCACCCCCGCACGCACCAAGGCACTGGTCGAGGAGTTCGGGCACGAGGGCGCCTTCGTGGCGGCCGAGTCGGCCGAGGAGTTCGTGGCCGCGCTGGAGCGCCCCCGCCGCCTGATGATCATGGTGCAGGCAGGTGCGGCCACCGACGCCGTCATAGAGGAGTTCGCCCCGCTCCTCGAAACCGGCGACATGATCATCGACGGCGGCAACGCCCACTTCACCGACACCCGGCGTCGTGAACAGTCGCTGCGCGAACGGGGCATCCACTTCGTCGGCGCGGGTGTGTCCGGCGGCGAGGAGGGCGCCCTGCACGGGCCGAGCATCATGCCCGGCGGCTCCCCGGAGTCGTACGCCTCTCTCGGCCCGATGTTCGAGTCGATCAGCGCCAAGGTGGACGGCGAGCCCTGTGCCACGCACATCGGCACGGACGGCGCCGGACACTTCGTCAAGATGGTGCACAACGGCATCGAGTACGCCGACATGCAGCTCATCGGCGAGGCCTACGACCTGCTCCGCCGCGTCGGCGGCTACACGCCGCCGCAGATCGCGGAGATCTTCCGGCGCTGGAACAAGGGCCGCCTCGACTCCTACCTGATCGAGATCACCGCCGAGGTCCTCGCGCACACCGACGCCTCCACCGGGGAACCGTTCGTGGACGTCGTGGTCGACGCCGCGGGGCAGAAGGGCACCGGGCGCTGGACCGTGCAGACCGCCCTCGACCTCGGCTCGCCGGTCACCGCCATCGCGCAGGCGACCTTCGCCCGCGCCGCCTCCAGTCAGGGCGAACTGCGCGCCGCGTACCGCGGCCTGCCCGGCGGCACCCACTGGGACCTGTCGGGAACGGAGGCCGAGCGGTTCACCAGCCAGGTCGAACACGCCCTGTACGCATCGAAGTTGATCGCCTACGACCAGGGCTGGAAGATGATCCTGGACGCCGCCGCGGAGTACGGCTGGGACATCGACCTCGGCGAGGTGGCGAAGATCTGGCGCGGCGGCTGCATCGTCCGCGCGGCGTTCCTGGACCGTATCCGCGCCGCGTACGCCGTCGATCCGGGCCTGGTCAGCCTGCTCTCGGACGCGGGGTTCGCCACCGAGATCAAGGACGCCCAGGTCCCCTGGCGCGAGGTCATCTCCACGGCCACCCGCAGAGGCGTCCCGGTGCCCGCGTTCTCGGCCGCCCTGTCCTACTACGACACCCTGCGCGCCGACCGGCTGCCCGCCGCCCTCACCCAGGGCCAGCGCGACTTCTTCGGCGCCCACACCTACCGGCGCACCGACCGCGAGGGCAGCTTCCACACGCTGTGGGGCGAGACCACCCGCGATGAGACCGAGGTCCTGTGACCCCCTCCCGGTCCTGAGCCGGAGCGGAGCAGGCCGCGCGTCCGTGGCGACGGATGCGCGGCCTGCCGCGCGAAGACGCGGCAGGGCGCGTCGAGGGGCTCGGAGGCCTTCGTGACCGCCGAGCCGGGCGCCCCGGCCGCGGGCGTGACCATGGTGTCGAACGGGTTCGCGGGCAACCTGTCCGGCGGCCGGCGCCGCCGGTCCGCCGACCGGGTGATCACGTCACGGGTCGGCCCGCCAGGAGATCTCCGGGTCAGGAAGGCAGGTCCACCCCGTACAGAGTGCGGCCGCCGACGAGCTCCCGTCCGGTGACCAGTTCGGACGCGATGCGGATGAAGACGTCGTGGGGCGAGGCCACCCAGGAACGGGGTCCTGTCCGGGTGAGGCGATCATGCTCGGCGGGATCGCTCACCACCATCGCGCGCCCCGTCACGACGACGCTCCAGCCGGAGTGCGCGGCCGCGTCCACCGCGTCGGCCTCGAACGCCACCACCACTCCGTCGATGGAGCGGGCCAGTTCGGAGTCCGCCGCCGTCCGCAGCACGACGGCGGACTCGGCGTCGAGACAGAAATTGACCGGCAGGACCGCGGGCAGGGCGTCCCGTGTGTGGACGACCCTGCCTATGGACACGTCACCGAGCCGGTCCAGACATTCCTGCCGGCCGAGTTCTCGAAAGCCGTCGTTGGGATTCATCACCGGAGCCAACTCCCACGTGTCGAGGCGACACAGCGATACAGCGACATACGGTCAGACTGCGGCGGCACCTGCGGGGAGGCCAGGGCCCATTGGTCCCAGGCGAACGGAGAGTGGCCGCTTCCTGTCGCCCCTGCGTCGCCGGGCCCGGAGTCCGGATCAGCGCACGGCGATCCGGCACACGGCGATCCGGCACACGGCGATCCTTTCCTCGTCGACGCGTACCCGGTCGCCGCGTACCCACAGGTCTCGCGTTCGGCCGCCGGCCCAGGGACGGCTGCGGGCGAGGACGTCGAGCCGCCGTACGGCGTCGGGATCGGTCCCGGCCCGTGTACGCCCCTGACCGTGGTCCCCCGCCACTGCATCTCCTCGGCCGTCTCCCCGGCTCCTGGGTCCCCGCCCCACGTCCCACGGGGCGGGTGCTCGTCCCGCGGTGTCCGGCCGTTCACGGCCTCTCGCGCTCCTTCGGACATGACACTTCGTGTCTGCTCGGACATGACCCGTCAATGCCTTCCGTACGGGCGTCCCGGCCGCCGGAGGGTCCCGCCGATCAAGCCGGCCAGTGTCTTCATGACGGGCCCTTCAGCTCGCGACATGACCCCGCATATCCGCCCTGACCGGGGCGGATGCCTCGCGCACGGGCCGGTCGGTCCCCACCGGCGGACCCGGCGGCCCCCGCCACCGCTCGCGCGCGCCGCGATCCCCTTGCACTGTTGGGGTGTAACGAGGAGGTGCGGTGCCATGCGCGGAGCACAGGGTGCGAGGCAGTGGTGCTGGCGCTGGCGGAGGAATCCGCTGCGTCGCCGTGACGACGTCTTCGAGGCGTGGATCGTGCTGACCGTCTGGACGGTGATGGTGCTGGGCGGCATCCTCGCCGGCCTGGTGACGGCCCATGCCGCCGACACGTCCTTCACGCGGCTGCGCCACGACCGGAACGCCGTCCCGGCCGTGCTGGTCGTCAGTACGGGGGCGGCGGCACCGGCAGGAGACGGCGGTGTCTACGACCATGTCCGGGCGACGGTCCGGTGGACCGCGCCGGACGGGTCCCCCCGGGTCGGCAGCGCCCTGGTGGAATCCGGGCAGAAGGCCGGATCGCACGTGGTGATCTGGATGGACGCGCGGGGCCGGCCCACCACGGCGCCGCCGTCGCCGAGCGCGGCGGCCACCGAGTCGAGCCTGCTGGGCGTCGGCGCCGCCGTGGCCCTCGGCGGGCTGGTCTTCGGCGTCGGCGGCCTGGCGCGGTGGAGGCTCGACCAACGGCGCTACGACCGCTGGGAACGCGAGTGGGAGCGCCTCGGACCGCAGTGGGGACACAAGACGCCCTGACCTCTGGGAAACGACCCGGCGCCCGGCCGCGAAGGGCCCCGGAGGAGATCCCCTGAGACCCTTCGTCGCGTATCGGCGACCCGAGCGGTCAGTCGTGCGGGATGACCGCGACCGGTGCGGTGGAATGGTGGAGGACCGCTTGTGTCACCGGTCCGATGTGGGCGCCGACCGGGGACTGCCGGTTGCGGCGGCCGACCACGACCAGCGCGGCATTCCGCGAGGCCTCGACGAGGTGGGGGCCCGCGCCGCCGATCACGGCCTGCTCGCGCACCTCGACGCCGGGGAATTTCTCCCGCCAGGGGCTCAGGACCTCGGTCAACCGCTGCTGCGCCTCGGCGAGCATCTCCGCGTCGACCCCCGCGTCGGTGGCTCCGCTGTAGCCGTAGTAGGGCGGCAGACTCCAGCCGTGGACAACGCGCAGGTCCGTCGCCCTGCGGGCCGCCGCACGGAAGGCGAAGGCGATCACGGAGGCGTCCGGGTGCTCCGGGACGAGACCGAGGACGACCTCCTCGTGCCCGTGCGCTTCCGCAGGCCTCGCGTCGGCTCGTACGAGGACGACCGGCATCCGGCTCCGGGACACTACGGCCTGCGCGACGGACCCCGTCAGGAAACCGGCGACTCCACTCAGCCCCCGGGACCCGAGCACCAGCAGCTCCGCGTTCTCCGCGGCGGCCAGCAGGGCGGTGACGGGCTGCTCCGCGACGCGTTCGGCGGCGATGGACAGACCGGGGTGGTCCGCGGCGAGCTTGGCCGCGGTCTCGCGCGGCAGTCGTTCGGCCCATTCACGCTCCGGGTCCTCCGAGGACGGTGGGACCAAGACGCCGGTCAGCGGGCCGTACACATAGGGATGCCACAACCAGGCGTGCACGAGACGCAGTTGTGCATCCGTGCGCCGGGCTTCGCAGGCTGCCCACTCGGCTGCGGCGAGGCTCTCGGGCGAGCCGTCCAGACCGACGACGATTGTGCGGGACATCTGGGGACCTCCTTGGGGGATGCGTGATCAGTCTTGCCTTCGCACGGACTCCGGAGGAGGGGCCGCTGGTCCTCGGCGAGGGCCGACCGGCCCATACGGCAGGGGACTTCACGCACCCTCAGACCCGGCTGCTGTCCCCGTACGCCCCCTACGGCAGTGGCGGCGCACGCTGACCGCTGGAGCCGCGTGGCCCGAACGTCCTTCACCGGCTCGGCACTCATGTCCGGAGCCGGGCCGGTGACAGGGCCGGGGCCGCGATGGGGGATGATCCCGCCCATGCGCTTACGACGAGAGGCCCGGTGGGTTCTGTGGGGACTTTGGCTTGCGTGTCTGGTGTTCTGCGTCTGGTTCTTCGCGGAGGTGATCACGCTGTTCCTGCGAGCCGAGTCCTGGTGACAGGGGTGGGGTGAGGTGTGAGCACGCGACGATGGAAGGGCATTGCCCAGCAGAGCCGTTGGCCGAGGAAGGCCGTTGGCCGGGGAAGGCCGTTGGCCGGGGAAGGCCGTTGGCCGGGGAACGCTCTGGATCATCGGCGGTGCCGGCGATACCTTTCCACCGTCATCGTCGAGTTGATCCGTCATCGACCTCGCCGCCACAGAGGCTGTGTTCTGTCATCAGCCCGAGAAGGGAAGATCCACCATTCCTACCGAGTCACTGCAGATTCCCACCGCGGACGGCCGGGCCGACGCACTGGCCGCCTTCCCCGACGATGGTGAACGGCACCCGGGGGTCCTGCTGTACATGGACGCCTTCGGCCTGCGGCCCGCGCTGGAGGAGATGGCCCTCGAACTGGCCGGGCACGGGTACTACGTGCTCGTCCCCAACGTCTTCTACCGGCACGGCCCGGCACCGGTGATCGAGCTTCCCGAGCACATCGGAAAGGAGATCCGGCCCGCGATCATCGCCCAGCTGATGCCCTTGATCCAGGCGCACACCGCCGAACGTGTCCTGGGCGACGCCGACGCCTACCTCAGGTTCCTCACCACCCGGCCCGGGGTCAGCCCCGGGCCTGTCGCCGTGATCGGCTACTGCATGGGCGTCAACGTGGCGCTGCGCACCGCCGCGGCCCACCCCGACCAGGTGGCCGCCCTCGCCGGATTCCATCCCAGTCCCCTCGTGAGCGACGCGCCCGACAGCCCGCACCGCCTCGTTTCCAAACTGACCGCCCGGGTCCACCTCGGCCTCGCCGAGAACGACATGACGTCCGAGGCCATCGACGAACTCGGTCAGGCGCTGGATACCGCGGGGGTCGATCACACCTGCGAGATCTACCCCGGCACCGTCCACGGCTTCACCATGCCCGACACCGACGCCTTCGACGCCTCCGCGCAGCGGCGCCACTGGGACCGCCTGCTCAGCCTCCTCGGCCGCACCCTGTCCGGAAGCCCGTAAACCGGTCGCTCGGGGTCCGTCCGGCCCCTGTGCACGGCGGCCGGTTCGGGTGGACGGTGAAGGTGTCGCCTCCCGGACGGACATGGAAGGGTGAACTGCCATGGCGCAGCGGAACGTTGCCGGTCACGTCCCGGGGCCCGAACGACTCCGGGCGGTGGTGCTGGGCATCGACGCCCGGAGTCCGTGCGACGTCGTCACCGGCTTCGCGTTCGAGGCAGCGCTGCGGCGCGGCGCGCTGCTGCACGCCGTCCACGCCTGGGGGCTGCCCACCCCTGACAGACCGTCGCCGCCGTTCGCGCCCCCCGAGGAGGACCGGGGAGCCCGGGAGGACGAGGAGGTGCAGTTGCTGGCGGACGCCCTGCGCCCTTGGCGGGAGAAGTACCCGCAGGTGCGCGTCTACGAGGACGTCCGGCTCCAGAGTCCGCGGACGGCTCTCGTCCACGCCTCGGACTCGGCCGGGCTCCTGGTCCTCGGCCGTGGCGGCACGGCTCTGGGGCCCACGCTCCAGGCCGTACTGAGCCGCACCATGTGCCCGGTGACGGTGGTCCCGCACTGACCCCGCGGGCTGCGGCCGCAGCTGCGGCCGCGGCCCGGTCACCACTCATTCCTCACCGCTCACCGCTCACCGCTCACCGCTCACCGCTCACCGCTCCGGCAGCGTCAGCGCGCAGGTCTCACCAGGAGCCACCGAGACGGTGCGGTCGGCCAGGGTGATGTCGATCGGAGGTTCGTCCGAGGCCGGCACGCTGACGGTCAGCCTTCCGGCGCTCAGGCGCAGTTGTACGCCCCGATGGCCCCGGTAGCGGATCGCGAAGCCGTACTCGGACAGCTCCCGCAGCGGGACCGGGTCGAGCCGCAGTGCTCCGCCGCGGGTCTCGAGACCGGTCAGCCCGCGCTGGACGAGATCGAGGGTGCCTGCCATGGCGCCCAGATGGACGCCCTCCCCCGTGGTGCCGCCCTGCAGATCGGCGATGTCGCTCCGCAGGGCTTCGTGAATGTACGTCCAGGCCTCGGCGCGCCGTGCCCGGCCCAGCACCCAGCCGTGCACGAGGCTGCTCAGTGTCGAACCGTGGCTCGTACGGCTCAGGTAGTGGTCGACGGTGTGCCGCCAGAGGGTGTCGTCGAGCTCGTGTCCGAGCCGGCGGAAGAGGCCGCCGAGTTCCGCGGGCGAGAAGAGGTAGCCCAGCATCAGTACGTCCGCCTGCTTCGACGCCTGGTAGCGGTTGACGCTGTCGCCCTCGGCCTCCAGGATCCGGTCGAGCCGCCGGATGTCGCCGTACCGCTCGCGGTAGCCCGCCCAGTCGAGTTCCGCGAGCTCGCCGTAGCCCTCGAACTGGCTGATGACACCGGCATGGAAGGGGATGTGCAGGCCGCTCGACACGTCGTGCCAGAGGTCGAGTTCGGCGGAGTCCAGGCCGGTGCGTTCCACCAGATCCCGGCGGACGAGTTCGGGCAGTTCGTTCAGCACGTCGAGGGTGCGGGCCAGCACCCAGGCGGCCGTGACATTGGTGTACGCGTTGTCGTCGAGCCCGGGGCGGTCGGCGTTGGGGTAGGCGTCGTGGTACTCGTCGGGTCCGACTACACCGCGGATCCGGTAGCGCCCGAGCGTGCCGTCGTGCTCGGCGGAGGCGGCCCAGAAACGGGCGATCTGCACGAGCATCTCTACGCCCTTGGTGTGCAGGAACTCGGTGTCGCCGCTGGCCTCGCAGTACTGCCACACGTTGTACGCGATGGCCGATCCGACGTGGTGCTGGAGCCGTGAGTGGTCGGGGAGCCAGCGCCCGGAGCGCGGGTTGAGGTGCAGCTCCTGGGTCTCCTCGCGTCCGTCGCTGCCGCTCTGCCACGGGTACATCGCGCCGGTGCGGCCGGCGTCCTGGGCCGCCCGGCGGGCCCGCTCCAGACGACGGTGGCGGTAGGTGAGCAGGGCGCGGGAGACCTCGGGGAAATGGAGGTTCAGATACGGCAGCACGAAAAGCTCGTCCCAGAACACGTGCCCCCGGTAGGCCTCGCCGTGCAGCCCGCGGGCCGGGACCCCGACGTCCAGCTCCGCGGTGTGCGGGGAGAGTGTCTGGAGCACATGGAACAGGTGCAGACGCAGGATCGGTCCCGCGCTGTTCGGCACCTCCAGGTCGGTGTTGCGCCACAGCTGCTGCCAGGCCGTGCGGTGGATGTCCAGCAGCGTCTCGAAGTCCGCGGCCCGGCCGACCCGGTCGACGGCCGCGTCCAGCGGGTCCTTGATCGCCGGATCCTGGGAGGTGTGCAGGGCGACCGTCTTGTCCACGGTCACCGTCCGGCCGTCGGTCAGCGCGATCCGGAGCAACTGGGCGGCGCGTCCGGGGGTGTGCGCGTCCGTGGTCACGGCGGGCGCGTCGGTGACGGTCCGGGCGGCCAGCGCGATGCGGATCTCCGAGGTGGTGGTGCGACAGCGCAGCCAGACCGTGTCCGGTCCGCGGGTACCGGTCCGGGCGTCCGTGAGGTGGCTGGAGGCGAGGGAGCGGTAGCGCTCGACTCCGCCGTTGGTGACCGTCCCGTCGAGCGCCGACTCGATCTCGACCGGGCCGGACCAGCCCTCGGCCGTCACCTCCGTGCGCAGCAGGGCGAGATGCGGATCGGCCATGTGGACCAGGCGCAGCTGCCGCACGGCGAGACACCGGCCCTCCTCGTCCTCGTAGCGCGCGGCGCGTTCCAGGGTGCCCGCGTCCAGGTCGAGGCTCAGCCGGTGGTCGAGCAGCCGGTGCGAGTCGGGGGTGAGCCAGGTCCCGGTGGCGGTCCGCACCCGGAACGGCAGCCAGTTGGGGAGGTTGACCATGTCCTCGTTCTCGACCCGGTGCCCGGCCACCTCCGAGGTGAGACGGTTGTAGCAGCCCGCCGCGTACGTGCCCGGGTAGTGGACCGAGTCCGCGGCGCACTCGGGGGCGGCGCCACGGGTCGCGAAGTACCCGTTGCCGAGGGTGCACAGCGACTCGCGCAGGCGTTCCTGCGCCGGGTCGTAGCCCTCGTACTCCCAGGTGCCGTCGCGCATGCCTCCATCCTGGGGTAAAGGCGGCCCGCCGTCCTCCTCAGCGCGGAGGACGGCGGGCCTCTCCCGTGTGCGTCAGTCGTCGGCGCGCACGGTAATGAGGCTGTGCTTGTTTGCGGTGCGGGGTCCTCAGCCGGTCCACGTCCAGTCCTCGACCTCGGGGAGGTCGGTGCCGTGCTCGCGGATCCAGTCGTGGTGGCGGGAGCGGGCGTCGGCCATCTCCTGGCGTACGGCGGCGGCGCGGACGCCGAGGCCGGGGACGCGGTCGATGACGTCCATGACCAGGCGGTAGCGGTCCATGTCGTTGCGGACCACCATGTCGAAGGGGGTCGTGGTGGTGCCCATCTCCTTGTAGCCGCGCACATGGAGGTTCCGGTGGCCGGTGCGGCGGTAGGCGAGGCGGTGGATGAGCCAGGGGTAACCGTGGTAGGCGAAGATCACCGGCTTGTCGGTGGTGAAGAGCCCGTCGTACTCGAAGTCGTTCATCCCGTGCGGGTGTTCCGCGCGCGGCAGCAGCCGGGTCATGTCGACCACGTTGACGACCCGGACGGCGAGCTCGGGCAGGTGGCGGCGCAGCAGGTCGGAGGCCGCAAGGATCTCCAGGGTGGGGACGTCACCGGCACAGGCGAGGACGACATCGGGCTCCCGGTCCCCGCCGGCCGATCCCGCCCAGTCCCAGATGCCGGCTCCGCGGGCGCAGTGGGCGCGGGCCTGGTCCATGGACAGCCAGTCGAAGCAGGGCTGTTTGCCGGCGACGACGACGTTGACGTAGTCACGGCTGCGCAGGACGTGATCCGCCACGGACAGCAGGGTGTTGGCGTCCGGCGGGAGGTAGACGCGCACGACCTCGGGGCTCTTGTTGAGGACGTGGTCGACGAAGCCGGGGTCCTGGTGGGAGAAGCCGTTGTGGTCCTGGCGCCACACATGCGAGGTGAGCAGGTAGTTGAGGGAGGCGACCGGGGCGCGCCAGGCCAGTTCGCGTGAGGTCCGCAGCCATTTGATGTGCTGGTTGACCATGGAGTCGACGATGTGCACGAACGCCTCGTAGCAGGAGAACAGTCCGTGCCGGCCGGTGAGGGTGTAGCCCTCCAGCCAGCCCTGGCAGGTGTGTTCGGAGAGGATCTCCATGACGCGGCCGTGCCGGTCCAGGTGTTCGTCGACCGGCAGGGTCCCTGCCTGCCAGGCCTTGCCGCTGGCGGCGAAGACGGCGTCCAGGCGGTTGGAGGCCGTCTCGTCGGGGCCGACGAGACGGAAGTCGCGGCGCTCCGAGGTCTCCCGCATGACGTGTTCGAGGAGGTCGCCGAGGACCCGGGTCGGCTCGTGCAGGGTGGCGCCCGGCTTGTCGACGGGGACGGCGAAGCGGTCCAGGGGCGGGAGCGGCAGATCGCGGACGAGGAGACCGCCGTTGGCGTGCGGGGTGGCGCCGAGGCGCCGGGAGCCCTCGGGTACGCAGGCGAGCACGTCGGCCACCGGCCGTCCCTCGGCGTCGAAGAGCTCCTCGGGGCGGTACGAGCGCAGCCATGCCTCCAGCTGCCGCAGGTGTTCCGGGTTTTCGCGGACTGCGGCGAGCGGCACCTGGTGGGCGCGCCAAGTGCCTTCGACGGGCTCGCCGTCGACTTCCGCGGGGCCCGTCCAGCCCTTCGGGGTGCGCAGCACGATCATCGGCCAGCGGGCCCGTTCGGCCACGCCCTCCTCTCGGGCCGTGCGCTGGATCAGCGCGATCCGGTCCAGTGCCTCGTCGAACGCGGCGGCCATGGCACGGTGTACCCGCAGCGGGTCGTCGCCGGTCACGTGGATCGGCTCATGGCCGTATCCCCGCAGCAGTTCGTCGAGTTCGGGCTCGGGGATCCGGGAGAGCACGGTCGGGTTGGCGATCTTGTAGCCGTTGAGGTGCAGGATCGGCAGGACGGCGCCGTCGTGGACCGGGTCGAGGAACTTGTTGGAGTGCCAGGACGCGGCGAGCGGTCCCGTCTCCGCCTCGCCGTCGCCGATCACACAGGCGACGAGCAGGTCCGGGTTGTCGAAGGCGGCGCCGTAGGCGTGGGCGAGGGAGTAGCCGAGTTCGCCGCCCTCGTGGATGGAGCCGGGCGTCTCGGGGGCGACATGGCTGGGCACCCCGCCGGGGAAGGAGAACTGCCGGAACAGCTTCCCCATGCCCTCCGCGTCGCGGGACACGGTGGGATACGTCTGGCTGTACGTGCCCTCCAGCCAGGAGTTCGCCAGCACGGCCGGGCCGCCGTGTCCGGGACCCCACACGCACAGCGCGTCCTGGCCGCGCGCCTTCACGACGCGGTTGAGGTGGGTGTGGACCAGGTTGAGGCCGGGCGAGGTACCCCAGTGGCCGAGCAGCCGGGGCTTGATGTGCGCGGGGGTCAGTGGCTCGGTGAGCAGGGGGTTGGCCAGCAGATAGATCTGGCCCACGGCAAGGTAGTTGGCGGCCCGCCAGTGGGCGTCCAGGGTGCGCAGTTCGTCGTCGGTCAGTACGGTGCTGTCCTGGTGTTCGACCTTGGGCATGGTGACTCCGTAAGTCATCGGGGTACGTCGGCGAGGCGGGTCATCGGAACGCTTCGCGGGAGGCGTCATCGAGCGGAGGAGGCGGCATGGCCGACAAGAAGCCGGCGAGGGTGCCGCCTGCGGCGTACGAGCGGGAGCTGCTGCGTCTGCAGACGGAGCTGGTGAAGCTTCAGGAGTGGGTGCGGACCGAGGGCGCCCGCGTGGTGGTGGTCTTCGAGGGCCGGGACGCCGCGGGCAAGGGCGGCACGATCAAGCGGGTGGCGGAGCATCTGAACCCGCGTGTCGCGCGGATCGTGGCGCTGCCCAAGCCGACCGAGCGCGAGCGCACCCAGTGGTACTTCCAGCGGTACGTGGAGCATCTGCCGGCCGCAGGCGAGATCGTGCTGTTCGACCGGAGCTGGTACAACCGCGCCGGGGTCGAGCAGGTCATGGGCTTCTGCACGAAGGAGGAGCACCAGCGCTTCCTGCGGCAGTGCCCGATCTTCGAGCGGATGCTGGTGGAGGAGGGTGTGCTGCTGCGCAAGTACTGGTTCTCGGTGAGCGACGCGGAGCAGCAGAAGCGGTTCCGGCGCCGTCTGAAGGACCCGACGCGGCGCTGGAAGCTGTCCCCCATGGACCTGGAGTCGATCACCCGCTGGGAGGCGTACTCCCGGGCGAAGGACGAGATGCTGGTGCACACGGACATCTCGGAGGCGCCGTGGTTCGTGGTCGAGAGCGATGACAAGCGGCGCGCCCGGCTGAACATGATCGCCCATCTGCTCGCCTCCGTTCCGTACCGCGAGGTGCCTCCGCCGGTGCTGGAGCTGCCCGATCGGCCGCCGTCGACCGGCTACGTCCGCCCGCCGCGCGATCTGCAGACGTACGTCCCCGATCACGCCGCGAGCCTCTGAGCCGTTCATACGCGTTCGGGTACGACGGCGACGGGGCAGGCCGCGTGGTGCAGGGCGGCGTGGGCGACCCGGCCGAGCTGCATCCCGGTGTGCCCGTGGCTGTCGTGCCGCCGGACCCCGACGACGAGCAGGCCGGCCTCGGTGGAGGCGTCCAGCAGCACGGTGCGGGCGGTCCCCTCGACGGTGCGCCGGCGCACGTCCACGGCCGGACACTCGGCCGCCGCGCCGCTCAGCGCCTTGTCCAGGAGCTCCACCGCCCCCTGTTCGTGCCGCCGGGCGGGCTCGCCCGGCTCCACGGGGTGACCGGCCGGCTCGTGAGCGGACCACCTCCAGGCTCGTACGGCCTCCAGCGCGACCCCGCGTTCGGCTGCCTCCTGGAAGGCGAAGCGGGCGGCGGCCGAGCCGTGCGAGGGGTCCCCGACCCCGAGGACGACCCGCCGGTGGCGGCCCGCCCCGGCCCGGTTGTCGTGGCTGCCGCGCAGCACGATCACCGGGCAGTGGGCACGGGCGGCGACCGTGAGGCTCACAGACCCGAGGAGCATCCCGGCGATACCGCTGCGTCCCCGTGACCCGAGCACCAGGGCGGTGGCGTTCAAGCCCTCTCGGAGCAGCGCGCCCACCGCGTCGTCCGGCACCACTTCGGTGGTGACCTTCACCCCGGCGTCGCGACGGCGGGCCCGCCGGGCGGCGGCCTCCACGACGGTGTCGGCCATGATCTGCTCGGCGGACCTGTCAAGACCCTCGGCGAGGGCGGCGCCTTCGTAGCGTTCCCAGAGCGAGGCGTAGACCAGGCGCAGCGGCAGACCGCGCGGGGCGGCCTCGTCCGTGGCCCAGTCCACGGCCCGCATGGCGGGCTCGGACCCGTCGACGCCCACGACGAGGGGGAGGTCCACGGCGGTCAGCTCCCGTCGCCGAAGTCGAAGACGATCCGGGCCTGGATCCGGCCGTGCAGCACGTCGTCGATGGACTCGTTGACGGAGGCGAGCGGCCGGGATTCGCGGATGACCCTCGTCCGGCCCGCGGCGTGCAGTGCGAAGACCTCGGCGAGGTCCTGCCGGGTGCCGACGATGGAGCCGATCACGGAGGTGCCGTTCAGCACGGTCTCGAAGATCGGGACCTGGATGGTGCCGTGCGCCGGCATGGCGACCAGGACGAGCTTTCCGCCTCGCCGCAGTCCCTTGTACACCGCGGCGAAGGCGTCCTCGTTCACCGCGAGCGCGAGCGCGGCGTGCGCGCCGCCGTGGCTCTTCAGGACCTCGCCCGGGTCCTCCTTGCGGGCGTCGATGACGATGTCGGCGCCGAGTTCCGCGGCGAGTTCGAGCTTGTCGTCCGTGACGTCGATCGCCGCGACGGTCGCCCCGGCGATCTTCGCGTACTGCAGGGCCAGGTGGCCGAGTCCGCCCACCCCGGAGATGGCGACGAGCTGACTGGGCCGCACGTCGGCGACCTTCAGGGCCTTGTACGTGGTCACGCCGGCGCAGGTGAGCGGGGCCGCGTCGAGCGGGGAGATCCCCTCGGGCACCGGCTGGGCGAAGTCGGCCCAGGCCAGCATCTTCTCGGCGTAGCCGCCGTCGCACCCGTAGCCGGTGTTGATCTGCTGCTCGCAGAGCGTCTCCCAGCCGGACAGACAGTGCTCGCAGCGTCCGCACGCCTTGCCCAGCCACGGCACCGCCACCCGCCGGCCCACCGCGAGATGGGTGACGCCGTCGCCCAGCGCCTCGACCAGGCCGACGCCCTCGTGCCCGGGGACGAACGGCGGGTTCGGCCTGACCGGCCAGTCGCCGTTGGCGGCGTGGATGTCGGTGTGGCAGAGCCCGGAGGCCTCCACCCGGACGCGGACCTGGCCGGGGCCGGGCTCGGGGTCCGGGCGCTCCTCGATGACCAGCGGCTCACCGAACGCTCGTACGACTGCTGCTTTCATGGGATGTCTCTCCTTGCGCGATCGAGCCGCGATGAGCACGCGGCCGAGGGCGGCCCGTGGTGATCAGGGGTGCGGAACGACGGCGACGGGGGCGGTGGCGTGGTGGAGCACGGCGTGCGTGACGGGCCCGAGGTGGGCGCCGAGCGCGGCACGGCGGATCCGGCGGCCCACGACGACGAGCGAGGCCTCACGGGAGGCGTCGACGAGATGGTTGGCCGGCTTTCCGGACAGGGAGTCCTCGATGATCTCCACGACCGGGAACTTCTCGCGCCAGGGCCGCAGCGCGTCCGTCATGGCGGCGGCGTCCTGGGCGGCGAGACGGGCGTTCATCTTGATGTCGGGGGGCAGCCCGTACGCGATGTAGGGCGGCTCGTTCCAGGAGTGCACGACCCGCAGCGCCGTGGCGCGCAGGAGGGCCGCCTCGAAGGCGAAGCCGATCAGCGTGTCGTCCGGGGCTCCGGTGTCCAGCCCGAGCACGACGGGGTGGAAGGGCGCGGCGGCGGACGGGATGCCCGTCGGATCCATCAGGTGCTCGTCGGCGGCCTGCTCACCGGCGCGTACGAACACGACGGGACGCCCGGCGTGCGCCGCGACGGCCAGGCCGATCGAGCCGACCATGAAGCCGCCCGCGCCGCTGAGCCCGCGGGTGCCGAGGACGAGGAGTTCGGCGTCGTCCGCGGCCTTGACCAGCACCTCGGCGGGCCGGCCGGTGAGCTGCTCCGTGGTGACGTCGATCCCGGGGTGGCGCGCCCGTATCCCTTCGGCCGCCTCGCGCGGGATCCTCTCGGTCCAGTGCTGATGGGTCTCGGCGCCGAGCAGCGGCGCCTGGGCGATGGGGTCCGGGGCCGGTTCCCATACGTTGACCAGTCTGACCGGCAGGGCGCGCAGCCGCGCCTCGCGGGTGGCCCATTCGGCGGCGGCGAGGCTCTCGGGAGAACCGTCGAGGCCTACGGTGACAGTGCGGGGCATGGTGTCCACCTCCTGAATCGGAGATCCGATGGGGGTCCGATTCCAGCGTCGTGCCGAAACGGTCGGGTGGGGCAGGGGCCGCAGGTCCCCGGTGGGGGCCGTTCGGCCCAACGCGGGCCGCGCGGGCGGGAGGCGGAACCCCGGACAGGTCCCGCCTCCCGCCCGCGGCCGGCGCAGCCGGCGGCTGGTGCGCACGACCGACAGCTTGGCCCGGAGCCCACCGGCACAGGGGTTGTCGCCCGCAAAGGCGGCGCGAGGACGATGACCATAAGGACGGCGGTGTGGACGAGGTGGTGGTTGGCGAAGGCAATGACCGACGCGCTCGGTGAGCCGTCGGACGGTACTGGGCGGGCGGCCACTCGGCCACCCGCATCAGCCCCACCATCACCGTGCCCGCAACCGCGGAGATCCGCAGCGCGAATCCGCCGATCAGGGTGAGCCCCATGCCGAGCAGCCCGGTCATGAAGAGCCGGCGGTCCCAGGTGCCAACGTCAGACCCAGACCCGCCATGGCAAGGCAAGGCAGGCAGCCACCGTCAGCGCTGCCTCTCCGGCGAGCTCCCCCAGAAGTTCCTTCAAGAACGAGCCCCCGTCGCACAACTGTCGGCGCGTTCAAAGAGTCGTACCCGCCGTGACCGGAACACCTACACAGCACAGCATGAGGTTGTCGCCCGCCGTCTCCACGGCAGCAGACATCGGGGGTCTGGCCCTCGCCGCCGTGGCGAGCTGGAGCAGCCTCCTGCTGGTCGTGCGGGGGCGGGTGGTCCCCGGCTGGGGGGTGAGCGCGGTTCTCCTCGCCATGGCGCTCGTTCTCCGATGGGCTCTCAACCGAGCGGGCCGCGCTGCGGGTGCTTCGAGGCTCCCGCGGGAGCGAGCCAGGTGGGCACGGCTGGGAAGCACCCTGCTGATCGTCACGGCGGTGCTCGGCACCGCGGGGGGAGCGGTGGACGACCTGATCTCGGACGCGAGGTACTACGTGCTGCGTCCTGCGGGGCCGGGCGGCTGCACGGCCGTGGTGCGGGAGACGTCCTTCCTCGTGATCGGCAACGGCGAGGCGTACGCGGTGGGGCGCACCGGCCTGGCCCTGGGCGAGTCGGGATCCTGGACAGCCGACGACGGTTACCGGCCCGTCGACGCAGGCACGTACGAGTTGGACTGGGGGCGCAACGGCGGTCATCTGCGGATCAGCGGCACGAGCACCAATCCCGTCTTCGCCGGAGAAGGATCGAACGACATCGACTGCGGGTGGTGAGGCCGGTCATGCTCACCGGCATGCCCGGCGCAAGGCCCTCGGGGATGCCGCACAAGGCCGCTCACGGCCGGGCGTGGATCGCACCGGGTGCGCTGCTCGAACACTGCGTCGCCGTCCCAGGCAGTCACCGGTGGTTCGCCGGCGATCGAAGCTCGCGCCACGGACGTGCGGCCGAGCGCGCGCGTTCGACTATTCGGTGCCGGTTCCGGCCTTGTACAGCGTCTGGGCCAACACCAGGGCGCCTCCGGTCGCTGCCCCTACCGCTCCCGCGGCCAGGAAACCGCGGGAGGAACGCCAGGACAGCACCGACCACCGCGACTGCGCGGAGAACAACGATCCGGTACTCAGCCACGAACCGGTCGAGATCAGCGACAGGGCGGAACCGATCGAGCCGACCGACAGGGCACTTCCGATCGAGCCGACCGACAGGGCCGAACCGACGGACCCCACGGACAGCACCGACCCCACCGAGCCGATCGACAGCACGGAGTCCTGCGACCACAACGACAGCACCGAACCAGAGGAGGTAAGAGCGACCGACCGTACGGACAGCTTTGTCATGAGGCCATCCTGCCCGCTGGTCGCTCTGCCTCGGGCGGTTGTGGACGGATGACGCGGGTCTCGGGTGAGGACCGTCCGGCAACTGGCTCACCGCGTGGTTCCGGAGTGACGAAACCGGGGGCTCGTTCGCCCCCTTTCCGGCCCGGATCAGCTCAGCCGGTCGCCGGCCGAGGACCGACGGCGGGACTTCAGGACACGCTCTCCCCTGTCGCCGGGGCGCTGGGCCTGTTCCGTCGGGCCGCCGCGCGGGTCTGCTCTCGGACGGTCAGTTCGCGGCGAGGGCCGCTCTGGCCCGTTCGAGGTGGGCGCGTTCCGGCGCGCTCCCGGTCAGCGTGATGGCCGCGTCGTACGCCCGTAGCGCCTCGGTGTGCCGTCCGAGCCGGCGCAGCAGATCCGCCCGTACGGCGTGGAAGGCGTGGTAACCGTCCAGGTCGAGCTTCTCGACGAGGGCGAGAGCGGTCTCCGGCCCCTGAACCTCGGCCACGGCGACGGCGCGGTTGAGGGCCACGACCGGGCTGGGGGCGAGCTCCATGAGCTGGTCGTAGAGCTGGAGGATCTGTCCCCAGTCCGTGGCGTCCGCGGTCGGCGCGTCGCTGTGGACGGCGTTGACCGCGGCCTGGATCTGGTAGGGCCCCGGCCGGTTGCGGCGCAGACAGCGGCGTACGAGGGCCTGGCCCTCGGTGATCAGGTCTTGGTCCCACCGCGTACGGTCCTGGTCGGCGAGGAGGACCAGGTCGCCGTCCGCCGTCGCGCGGGCCGCGCGGCGGGCCTCGATGAGCAGCATCAGCGCGAGCAGGCCGAGCGCCTCGGGTTCGTCCGGCATGAGCTCGACGAGGAGTCGTCCGAGGCGCAGGGCCTCGGCACAGAGGTCGTCACGGCCGCCGTAGCCCTCGTTGAAGACGAGGTAGACGACGGCCAGCACGCCCTTGACGCGCTCCGGCAGGTCCGCGTCGCGCGGCACGCGGTAGGGAATGCCCGCGTCGCGGATCTTGGCCTTCGCGCGGACGATCCGCTGGGCCATGGTGGCTTCGGGGACGAGGAAGGCACGCGCGATCTGCGGGGTGGTCAGCCCGCCGAGGAGCCGCAGGGTGAGGGCGACCTGAGCCTGGGGGGCGAGAGCGGGGTGACAGCAGGTGAAGATCAGACGGAGCCGGTCGTCGCGCACGGGGCCCTCCTCCACGGGTTCGTCCGGGGCGTGCAGCCGAGCCGCTTCGGCTTGCCGGGCCGCCCGGGTGGACTCGCGGCGCAGCCGGTCGACGGCACGGTTGCGGGCGGTGGTGATGATCCAGCCGGCCGGGCTCGGCGGTACGCCGGCCTCCGGCCACTTCGCCACGGCCGTGGCGAACGCGTCCTGGACCGCTTCCTCGGCGAGGTCGATGTCGCCCAGGAAGCGGATCAGGACGGCGACCGCCCGGCCGTACTCCGCGCGGAAGACGGCCTCGATCTCGGCGGCGCCGACGGCCATCAGTCCTCGGTCTCGTGCATGAACGGGCGTACCTCGATGGGAAGCGTGGTCGCCAGCGCCGCCTTGCGCCCCCACATCAGCGCCGCGTCGAGGTCGGGCGCCTTGAGCAGACAGATCCCGCCCAGATACTCCTTGCTCTCCGTGTACGGCCCGTCGGTGACCAGGACGTCGCCGTCGCGGGCCCGCAGCACGGTGGCCGTGTCCAGCCCGTGCAGGCCACCGGCGAAGACCCAGGCACCGGCCTCGCGCAGCTCCGCGTGGAACACCTCCACGTTGTGCATGATCTCTTCCAGGACCTCGGGCGCGGGCCGCTCGCCCTGCGGCTGCATCACGCTCAACAGGTAGTACTTCATGATGTGTCCTCCTCGGCTGTCTCTCACTCGGCGTCTCGCTGACTACACGAACGAGAACGCGCCGGATCGACACACGCCACGACGACGGCTGGAGATTCCTTCGATGACCATCCCACCGCATCCGCTCGTCACCGCGGCCCGCGGTCTGGCGGCGGAGGTGCTGGCGCCGTCGGCGGAGCGCGTGGACCAGGAAGGCATCCCGGCGAGCAGCGTCGAGGCGGTCAAGCGTTCGGGGCTGCTCGGGGCGGTCGCCCCGGTGGCGTACGGCGGGTCGGCGGCGCCCGCCGCGGTGGTCCGGGAGACGGCGGAGATCCTGGCCGGGGCGTGCTGCTCGACGTGGTTCGTGCAGACCCAGCACCACACACCGGTGACGACACTGGCGAAGAGTGATCTTCCGGTGCGGGAGCGCCTGCTGGGTCCGCTCGCGCGCGGGGAGCTGCTTTCCGGGGTCGCGTACGCCCAGTTGCGCGCCTACCCGAGGATCCCGGTGCGGGTGACGCCAGAGCGCGGCGGCTGGCGCTTCGACGGGACGGTCCCCTGGTACACGGGCTGGGGGCTGAACGACGTCATGCTGCTGGCGGGAGTGACGGACGCGGACGAGGCGCTGTTCGCGTTCACCGAGGCGCGCGGGCAGCCGGGGCTGCGCCCGTCCCCGCCGATGCGGCTCGCCGCGCTCACCGCGTCCCGGACGGTCTCGCTGGAGCTGGACGGGCTGTGGCTGCCCGACGACGCGGTGGCACTGCGCACGCCGTACGAGTCCTGGGCGGTCACCGACCGGCCCAAGAACACCAATGCCTCACCGGCCGTGTTCGGGGTGACGGCGACGGCGATCGGTCTGCTGGAGGACGATCCCGCCGACTCCGCGAAGGAGACCGCGGGCGCTCTGCGGGCGCGTCTCGACGAGGTCAGGCGGCAGGCGTACGAGCTCGCCGACCACCCGGTGCCGACCGAACGGATCGACGAGCGGCTGGCCTGCAAGACACGGGCGTACGACGTGATGCGGGCGGCCACCACGGCCGCGGTCGTGGCCGGCGGCGGGCGGGCGATGGATCTGCGCAGCCCGGCGCAGCGGCTGGCGCGCGAGGGGATGTTCCTGCTGGTGCAGGGGCAGACGGCCCAGGTGCGCGCGGCGCACCTGGGGTCGCTGGGTTCGCCCGGGTAGGCGCGATCAGCCTGGCCGCCGGGTCGGCCCGGGCCGAGCGGTCCACCCCGGTCGCCGAGTTCGCCCGCGTCGACGGGTACGCCTGGAGCGCGGCTCACCCTGGCGCGGGGGCAGCCCGCGTCGACGGGGCCACCTGGAGCGCGCTCGGGTCACCGGGGCGACCGGTCCGCTCAGCCGGTGAAGGGCACCTGGGCGACGGGGGCGGGCGGGGCCGCGAACGGGTGCTGCCACAGGCCCTGCGCGGCGAGACGGGGCAGGACGCCCTCGCCGAACCAGTAGGCCTCCTCCAGGTGCGGGTAGCCGGAGAGCACGAACTCGTCGATTCCCAGGGCTTGGTACTCCCTGATCCGCTCGACGACCTCCTCGTGGCTGCCGACCAGGGCGGTGCCCGCTCCGCCGCGCACCAGACCGATGCCGGCCCAGAGGTTGGGGTGGATCTCCAGGCCGTCCCGGCCGCCACCGTGCAGCGCGAGCATCCGTTGCTGGCCCTGCGACTCGCTGCGGGCGAGCCCCGCCTGCACGGACCGTACGGTCGCCGGGTCGAAGCCGTCGAGGAGCCGGTGGGCCTCGGCCCAGGCCTGCTCGGAGGTGTCGCGGGTGATGACGTGCAGCCGGATGCCGAACCGGAGGGTGCGTCCCTCCCGCGCCGCCAGCCCGCGGATCCAGGCGATCTTCTCGGCGACCTGGGCGGGTGGTTCGCCCCAGGTGAGGTAGACGTCGGCATGGCGGGCGGCGACCTCACCGGCGGCCGGGGAGGAACCGCCGAAGTAGACCTCCGGGACCGGGTCGGGGACCCGGGCGAGCCGGGCGTCCTCGACCCGGAGGTGCTCGCCTGACACGTCGACGGTCTTGCCGTCCCACAAGTCCCGGACGATCCGCAGGAATTCGCCGGTACGGCGGTACCGGGCGTCCTTGTCGAGGAAGTCGCCGTAGGCGCGCTGCTCGTGGCTCTCGCCGCCGGTCACCACATTGAGCAGCAGCCGTCCGCCGGTCCGGCGCTGGAAGGTGGAGGCCATCTGCGCGGCGAGTGTGGGCGACACGAAACCGGGCCGGAAGGCGACGAGGAACTTCAGGCGCTCGGTGTGCTGGCTGACCATCGCGGTCGTCAGCCACGCGTCCTCGCACCAGGCACCCGTCGGGGTGAGGGCGCCGACGAACCCCAGATCCTCCGCGGCGCGGGCGATCTGGCTCAGATAGGCGACCGTCGGCGGCCGGTCCCCTCCGGAAGCGGTGGCGGGCGTGCCGTGGCCGCCGCCGACGACATGACGGCTGTCTCCGTTGGTGGGCAGGAACCAGTGGAAGGTGAGGGACACGGCGGCGTTCTCCGATCGGGAGGCCGGACAAGCGACGGCTACGGCTACGGCTACGGCTACGGCTGGTGCCAGGCAACTCGGTTACTGGCGAGGTCACTTGGGCGTCGATGACGTCAACCGGCCACCGCCAGCAGGGGGGTGCGGCCCAGAGCGGCCGAGAACTGGTCCACCACCTGGGCCAGGGCCTCGGCGGTGCCCGGCGCCACGGTGACGCTCCCGTCCTGTCCCGTGATGATGTCCTTGTCGAGCGTGAACCACCCCTGGACTATGTGAGCCGCCCCCATGGAGTTGAGGACCGGTCGGAGGGCGTAGTCCAGGGCGAGCACATGGGCGGTACTGCCCCCCGTCACCAGCGGCAGCACGGTCTTCCCGGTCAGGGCGTACTGCGGGAGCAGATCCAGCAGGGCCTTGAGGACGCCGGAGTAGGCGGCCTTGTAGACAGGGGTGCCGATGACCACCCCGTCGGCGCGGGCGAACAGCTCGGTCGCCTCGACGATGGCGGGGTGCTGGAAGTCGGCGCCGAGCAAGGCATCGGCCGGGATCGTGCGGACGTCGAGCGGAATCACCTCGTGCCCCTGCGCGGCGAGCCGGGCGTCGAGGTGGCGCAGGAGTTTGGCAGTACGGGAGGAGACCGAGGGGCTGCCGGAGACGGACAGGACGGTGGCCATGAGTCCTCTTTCGGAAAGGGGTGCGGAGAAGCGGACGGGGCGGAGAAGGGCGCGTCGGCCCCGCGCATACGCCGCACAGGCGGCTACGGACTCCGGTCCCCCGCGCGGGAGTCGGCCCCCACGCACGCGCTCGGGCAGCGGTGCGCCGCCCGACGGGGCGGGGTGCTGGAGGACGCGTCCAGGTCCGGGAACCCAGCCGGAGTTCGCGGGACGAAGCACGGGCGACGGGCGGGGAAACACGCCGGATCGCGGCGGGAAGGAGTTCACCGTGGACGTACGGCCCCTGGCTGAGGGGACCCCACCGCCGGGATCGTCAGGCGGCGCGGCAACAGAAGGAACTGGAGACACGCGCGAGGTCGACGTGGCGTCGCCGCGTGAGGTCCAGTCGCATCTTCATGGCGCGATCGTCGCAGCCCCCGGTCCGGGCAGTCAAGGAATGCCGGACCGGTCTCGCATCCCGGACCGCCCCATCACGCGAGGGCTCGGCAGGAAGGCCGTAGGCAACGCGGTCGGGCCGTGGAGCACCTGCGCCTGGGCGCTCCTTCCCGGGCTCCGGCGGAACCGCCGGGAACCATCTCGGCCCAACCGCTTCCGGGCGCGCACCGCGGGAATGGTGCGGGGGCGCCGCCTCAGTCCTCGTCGCCGAGCGGGACGACCACGAGGAAGGCGTCCGACTTCAGGTCCATCACTACCGTCGCCGCCAGGCCCTCGGTGCGGCGTCGTGCCGCGTACTCCTCCGCGGTCCAGGATCCGCGCGGAGCGCCGGCGGGGAATCGTTCCAGCACCTTTGTGCCCATGGCGGCACACCTCCAGCTCTGACGTCGGACCCGGAGCGACGAGTCCCGTGGAATGCGCTTGCCCGGGTTTCACCGAGACATGTCAGGTCCGTTCGCCGTCCGTCGACGGCGAACGCCCGGTCCTCTCGTACCTCCGCGCGCTCGTCATACCTCCACGCGCTCGCCCCCTCGGGCCTCGGGCTCCGCCGCGGGCTCGGGCTCCGGTGCGGACTCGCGGCTCAGCACCCCCGGCCACCACGCGCGGCGGCCGATGTCACGGACCAGGGCCGGCACCAGCAAGGAGCGCACGACGAGGGTGTCGAGCAGGACACCGAAGGCGACGATGAAGGCGATCTGCACCAGGAAGGCCAGCGGGATCACGCCGAGGGCGGCGAAGGTCGCGGCGAGTACCACCCCCGCCGAAGTGATCACCCCGCCGGTGGCGACGAGTCCGCGCAGCACACCCTGGCGCACCCCGTGGCGCAGCGACTCCTCGCGGACCCGGGACATCAGGAAGATGTTGTAGTCGACGCCGAGGGCCACCAGGAACACGAACCCGTACAGCGGCACGGACGCGTCGGTGCCGCTGAAACCGAACCCGTGCCGGAACACGAGCGACGAAACGCCCAGGGTGGCGAGGAAGTTGAGCGCCACGGTGGCCACCAGGAGCACCGGCATGAGCAGCGAGCGGAGCAGCCCGGTCAGTATGACCAGGATGATGCCGAGGACCACCGGCACGATGAGCGTGCGGTCGCGTTCGGCGGTCCGCAGGGTGTCGTACTGCTGGGCCGTGTAGCCCCCGACGAGCGCGTCGGCGCCCGGTACGGCGTGCACCTCCTCGCGCAGTCGCGCGACGGTGTCCTTGGCGGTGTCGCTGTCCGCCGCGGCCCGCAGCGTGACGTCGACGCGCACCCGGCCGTCGACGACCCGGGCCGTTCCCCCGCCGGGCCGCCCGGACCCGGTCACCGCGGCGGCCGACGCGACTCCGCCGGTCGCGCGCGCGGCGGCCGTGACCTGTGTGACGCGGTCCGCGTTCGCGATGATCACGGCGGGGTTCCCGGAGCCTCCGGGGAAGTGCCGTCCGAGGGTCTCCTGCGCGGCGACGGAAGGCGCGTCGTTGACGAAGAGCTCGTCGAGCGGGACGCCCTTCGCGGTGAGGGTGGGCGCGAAGGCGGCACAGGCGAGGAGCCCGGCCAGGGCGATCGCCCAGACCTTGCGCGGCGCATGGTCCACCAGGTCCGCGACCCGGTTCCAGATACCGCGGCCCGACCATGCGCTGCCCGACCGTGCGTCGCCGGTCCGTGCGCGGCCAGCCTCTACGTCGCCGGTCCGGGCGTCGCCCGCCGGGCGGGGCCTGGCCGGCCAGTAGGCGGCGCGGCCGAGCAGCACCAGGACGGCGGGCAGGAAGGTGAGCGAACTCAGCACGGCGCAGACCACGCCGATGGCGCCCACGGGGCCGAGTGACCGGTTGTTCGTCAGATCGCTGAGCAGCAAGGCCAGCAGTCCGAGAGCGACCGTTCCGGCGCTCGCGACGATCGCGCCCCAGGACTGCCGCAGCGCCGCCCGGACAGCCGTGAACCGGTCGGCGCCCAGGGCGAGTTCCTCGCGGTAGCGGGCGGTCAGCAGGAGCGCGTAGTCGGTCGCGGCGCCGATCACGAGGATCGAGAGGATGCCCTGCACCTGGCCGTCCACGCGTACGACGTCGTGGTCGGCGAGGACGTAGACGACGGCGCACGCGAGACCGAGTGCGAACACCGCGCCGAGGATGATGAGGAAGGGCAGCAGCACGCTGCGGTAGACGAGCAGCAGGATCACCAGGACGGTCGCCAGGGCCACCCCGAGGAGCAGTCCGTCGATTCCGGCGAAGGCGTCGGCGAGGTCGGCCTGACTGGCCGCCGGTCCGGCGATCCGTACGGTCGTTCCCGGGACGCGTTCGGCGGCGCCACGAAGGCCTTCGACGGCGTCGGGGAGCTGTTTGCCGAGGTCGGACCGGAGCTGGACGACGCCCTCCAGGGCCTTGCCGTCCCGCGACGGCAGTGCGGGTGACGCCTGGCCGACCACGCCGGGGGCACCGGCGAGCGAGGCGAGCGCGCCGGTCGCGGCGGACTGCCGGGCCGCTGCCGTGGAACCGTCGCCGTCCATGGTCCAGACGATGATCGCGGGCAGCGTCCCCGTCTGCTGGAAGGCACGCTGCTGGGCCACCACCTTCGTGGATTCGGCGCTGCGCGGCAGGAAGGCGGCCCGGTCGTTGGTGGAGACCTCGCCGAGTCTGCCGGCATAGGGGCCGAGGGTGCCCCCGATGCCGAGCCAGGCGACGAGCAGGACGACGGGGATCAGCCACAGGGCTCGTCGCGGGGTGAGGGACATCGCTCTCCAGATCTCACGGGCAGGTGCCTCAATGAATGACAATCTCAACCATTGAGATATCTCGCGCCCAGATCGTAGTCCACGGCCGGACTTCGGCCCCCGGCACCCACCCGGACGCACCCGGACGCACACAGAAGCGCGGGGCACACCTGCCCTCGGCCGGGTTCAGCGTCCGGGAGACCGCACCTCCGAGAGCGGTTCGTTCAGCGTCCGGGAGACCGCACACCCGAGAGCCGGTCGTTCAGCGTCCTGGAGAGCGCACACCCGAGAGCCGGTCGTTCAGCGTCGTCAGGAAGCGGAGGACCACCGACAGCTCGTCCTCGCTGAAGCCGGACCGCACGTTCGCGGTGACCTCGGCGAGGGGCCGGAAGTGGGCGCGCGCGGCCGACCTGGCATCGGGAACGTAGTGGAGGTGGACCACCCGGCGGTCGGGGCTCTCCCGGACGCGCCGTATGTGGCCGGCGCGTTCGAGCCGGTCCAGACAGGCCGTGACGGCGCCCGAGGTGAGTCCGAGGTGCTCGCGCAGCCGGCCGGGTGTGAGCGGCTCGGGTGCGTCGAGGATCGCGGCGAGCGCCTGCACGTCCGTGGCGTGCAGACCGTGTTCCCCCGCGAAGCCGTGGACCAGCCGGTTGATCTCGCCGTTCATGCGCCGCAGCTGGACCGCGAAGGCCTGGAGATCCGTGACGGCTGCCTGCTCCCGCTCCGGACCCGCGTCGGGGTCCGCCTCACCCGTCCGGTCGTCACGGTCATCTCGTCTGGCCACGTGATCAGCCTATAGAAGTCCGGGCGCATCCCCCGTTCGGGCGTCTCGCACGAAGGCCGTCGATTCCGGCGCATCCGTGAGCGGCGCCTGCGTCGAAGCAACCAGGAGGAATCAGAGGAACCAGGAGAGATCGGGCCGGGGAGCCGACCCTGGAGGGGCGAAGACGACGACCTACGGAGGACCCCATGAGCGACGACGACGCCCGTACCGGCCCGAGGTGTCTGGTGACCGGTGCCACCGGCTACATCGGCGGACGACTGGTCCCCGAGCTGCTGGCCGAGGGGTACCGGGTGCGCTGCCTGGCCCGCTCCCCCGCCAAGCTGCGCGACTACCCCTGGGTGGGCGAGGCGGAGGTGGTGCGCGGGGACGTCATGGACGCCCCCTCCGTCGCCGACGCGATGCGCGACTGCGAGGTCGCGTACTACCTCGTGCACGCCCTCGGCACCGGCCACGACTTCGAGGAGACCGACCGCAGGGCCGCCCGGATCTTCGGCGAGCAGGCCCGCGCGGCGGGCGTGCGGCGCATCGTCTATCTGGGCGGCCTCACCCCCGCGGGCGTGGCGGAGAGCGAGCTGTCACCGCATCTCAGGTCCCGGGCCGAGGTGGGGCGCATCCTGCTGGAGTCGGGCGTACCGACCACCGTGCTGCGCGCCGCGGTGATCATCGGCTCCGGCTCGGCCTCCTTCGAGATGCTGCGCTATCTGACCGAGCGGCTGCCGGTGATGGTGACGCCGAGCTGGGTGCGCACCCGGATCCAGCCGATGGGCGTACGCGATGTGCTGCGCACCCTGGTCGGCAGCGCCGGGATGCCCGCGGAGGTCAACCGTGCCTTCGACATCGGAGGCCCCGAAGTCCTCACCTACCTGGAGATGATGCGGCGGTACGCGGTGATCGCCGGGCTGCCCCGCAGGCTCATCTTCCCGGTGCCGGTGCTCACTCCCCGGCTGTCCAGTCACTGGGTCGGACTGGTCACCCCCGTGCCCGCGTCCATCGCCCGCCCGCTCACCGAGTCGCTGCGCCACGAGGTCGTGTGCCGCGAACACGACATCGTCCGGTACGTTCCCGATCCCCCGGGACGGCCGATCGGGTTCGACGCGGCGGTGACGCTGGCGCTCCAGCGGGTGCGCGACGCCCAGGTGACCACCCGTTGGTCTTCGGCCTCGTATCCGGGCACGCCCAGCGATCCGCTGCCCACCGACCCCGACTGGGCCGGCGGCAGTCTCTTCACCGACCACCGCGAGCTGACCGTGGAGGCGTCGCCCGAGGCGCTGTGGCGGGTGATCGAGGGCATCGGCGGCGAGAACGGCTGGTACTCCCTGCCGCTGGCCTGGGCGGTCCGCGGATGGCTGGACCGTGCGGTGGGCGGGGTGGGGCTGCGGCGCGGGCGCCGGGACGCGGCCAGGCTGCGCGTCGGCGACTCGCTCGACTTCTGGCGCGTCGAGGAGATCGAGCCGGGTCACCTGCTGCGGCTGCGCGCCGAGATGAGACTGCCGGGCCTGGCCTGGCTGGAGATGTACGCCGAGGTGACGGACGACGGGCAGACGCGCTATCGCCAGCGTGCCCTGTTCCATCCGCACGGGCTGCTCGGCCAGCTGTACTGGTGGAGCGTCTCGCCGTTCCACTCCGTCGTGTTCGGCGGCATGGCCCGCAACATCGCGCGGGCCGCCGAGAACGCTCCCGCCGGCCGAGGAGAACCCGCGCTCACGCCCTGACCGGCATTCGCGCGAGCCGGCCTGATCAGGCCCACGTACGAGCCCACCGGCTCACTCGTCCGCAGGATCCACCCTGATCACCGCTCCACCCGAGCCGACCCGACCGCAACCCGCGCACCGGCTCAACCCCTTACCCGCACACGCGCGGACACGCGCCGACACCCGCACACCCGCTCACCCGCACCGGCCGCCCACATCACGCATCCACACCGGCCGGCCGAGCCGAAGCAGTCCGACGCCGTACCCCTCGCAGTCCTGCCCCGGAGCCACCCCATGACCGTCTCGATCGTCCTGTTCACCTCGGACCTGCGCCTGCACGACCACCCCCCGCTACGGGCCGCCCTCGACGGTTCGGATTCGGTGGTGCCGCTCTTCGTCCGCGACAAGGCGGTCGCCGAGGCCGGATTCACCGCTCCCAACCGGATGGCGTTCCTCGCCGACTGTCTGGCGGATCTGGACGCCGGGCTCCGGGAACGCGGCGGTCGTCTGGTGGTGCGCTCCGGCGACGCCGTGGCAGAGGTGGCCAGGGCGGTCGCCGAGGCCGACGCCGACGAGGTGCACATGGCGGCGGGCGTCAGCGCCTACGCGCACCGCCGGGAGGAGCGGCTGCGCGCCGCGCTGGAGGCGGAGGGATGCCGGCTGCATGTCCATGAGACCGTCGTCACCGCACTGGCTCCCGGCGCGGTCACTCCGGCGTCCTCCGACCATTTCGCCGTCTTCACGCCGTACTACCGCCAGTGGGCGCGGCAGCCGTTGCGGGACGCGCTCGCCGCTCCCCGGATCGTCCGGGTGCCGGACGGCCTCGGCTCGGAGGAGATCCCGTCCCGCCCGGATGTGTCCCAGGTGTCCGAGGGGCTTGCGCGGGGCGGCGAGCGGGAGGCCAGGAAACGGCTCGCCGCCTGGCTGCGCTCGGGGATCGGGGCGTACGAGGACCGCCATGACGACCTGCCCGGCGACGCGACCTCCCGGCTCTCCCCTCATCTGCATTTCGGCACACTGTCGCCGGTCGAGCTGGTCCACCGGGCGCGCGGCGCGGACGGTGTGGGCTCCGAGGCGTTCGTACGGCAGCTGGCGTGGCGGGACTTCCACCACCAGGTGCTGGCCGCCCGGCCGGACGCCTCGGCGGCCGACTACCGGACCAAGCACGACCATTGGCGCTCGCCCGCCGAGGCGCGGGACGACATCGAGGCATGGCGACAGGGGCGCACCGGCTATCCGGTGGTGGACGCCGCGATGCGGCAGCTGCGCCACGAGGGCTGGATGCACAACCGGGGGCGCCTGCTCACCGCGAGCTTCCTGACCAAGACGCTGTATGTGGACTGGCGGGTCGGAGCACGGCACTTCCTGGACCTGCTGGTCGACGGCGATGTCGCCAACAACCAGCTCAACTGGCAGTGGATGGCCGGAACGGGCACGGACAGCCGGCCCAACCGCGTACTGAATCCGGTGATCCAGGCCAGACGTTTCGACCCGGACGGGGCATATGTCCGGCGCTGGGTGCCCGAGTTGGCGGGAGTCGCGGGGCGTGCGGTGCACGAGCCGTGGAAGCTCCGGGGCCCGGACCGCGCGGCCTGCGACTACCCGGACCCGATCGTCGATCTGTCCGAGGGGCTGGCCCGGTTCAGGAAGGCCCGGGGCCGTGACCGACCCGGGACCATGGCCGGGTGATCGGGAGGCCCGTGCCGAAGATAAACTGCCAAGGATTTTACCCGTTGTAGAGATTTCTCGCCGGAGGGCCGCCGTATAGGTGGTCGTCCGAACCACTCGTACCGGATCCGTCCGTACCGGATCCACCGCTCGGCCGACCGGAGCCAACAGCTCCGGGACCGCCGACCCGCCCCAGGAGGCTGCTCGATGCGCATTGCACGGAACGCGGGAACACTCTTCGTGTGCGGCGCGCTGACGTTGACTCTGGCCGCCCTCGCTTATCCGGCCATGCTGGGCGTTCAGACCACGTCCGCCGCCCCGGTCCGCATCATCGCCAATCCGTCGTCGGGGCCGCTGACCGAGGCCGACCGCGACTTCCTCGTCAAGGTGCGCGCGGCGGGACTGTGGGAGTACCCGGTCGGTCAACTGGCCCTGCAGAAGGGGACCATACCGGCGGTCCGCACGGCGGGGCAGCACCTGATCTCGGGCCATGCCGGGCTCGACGACGCGGACCGCAAGATAGCCAAGCAGCTCGGCGTCACGCTGCCGAACAAGCCGTCTCCGCAGCAGCAGGGCTTCGTGGCGACGTTGAGCGCGGACACCGGCAAGAAGTTCGACACCGACTTCGCCAACATCCTGCGTATAACGCACGGCCAGATCTTCTCGACCGTCGCGAAGATCCGCGCCACGACCGAGAACACCCTGGTACGTCAGCTGGCCGACCAGGCCAACGACACCGTGCTGGACCACATCACCGTGATGGAGAAGACCGGACTGGTCAACTTCAACCAGGTGATAATCCAGGAGACGACCCTCCCGAAGGTGCCCGCGATCAATCTGACGCCTCCCCCGCCGCAGCCCGGCGAGCCGGAGGTCGTCCTGACGCCGCCCGCGAGCGGGGCCGCACTCCCCGTGAATCCCTCCCCGACGCCGACGGTGGGCTGATCCGCGCACCCGACAGGAACGGCGGTCGCGTACGGGGGGGGAACGGCGGCCTCGCACGAGGCTACGGGACTGCGTACGCGGGGGGGGGACTGGTAGGACTGCGTACGCGGGGAGTTGGTACGACTGCGTACGCGGAGTAGTGGGGATGCGGCCCCGTGCGCGGGGCCGCTCGGTGAGCATCGGCCGGTTCAGCCGCCGGCCAGACCCGCCAACGCGGTGAGCGCGTCCCGCAGTCCCGGCGGTCTGAGCATGCCCGGTTCGGGGCGTCCGGCCCAGCCCGGGCCACCGAGGAGGACGACGGGACGGCTGCGGGCGCCCTTGACTCCCCAGGCGGTGGCGGCGATGTGCCGGGCCAGCGGGCGGTCGGCGGTGGAACGGGTCTGGGACCACAGCACGACGGCGACCGGCCCCAGGCGGCGTACCGCCGCGGTCAGCGCTTCCGGCGGCACGGCGGGGCCGAACATCCTGGTGGGCAGACCCTGTTCGACGAGTCCCGCGTGCAACGCCTCCAGCGGCAGGCAGTGTTGTTCGCCCGGCACGCAGGCCAGCACGACAGGTCCGGCGCCCGCGGCCGGCACTCCGGGCCCCGCCGGTCCGCAGGCGCGGTGCAGCACCCGGGAGATGTGCCACGACAGCAGGTGCTCCACCTCCACGTAACGGTCCCCGGCGGACTCCCACTTGCGGCCCACCGCGTGCAGGGTCGGCACCATCACCTCCTCCCAGCCGACGACCACACCATGGCGCGTGACGAGTGAGGTCAACTGGTCTTCCACGGACGGCGCGTCGAGGCGTACGGCGGCGCGCGCGAGGCCCTTGCACTCCTGTCGGGGATCCCCGAGGGGTTCCGCTCGGGGCGCCGACGAAGGGGGTCCGAGCTCGTCGGCCGGGGCTCCGACCTCGGGTGGGGCCTCTTCGGACCCGCCCTTCGCCGCCCTCGCGGCCTCGGCGGGCGGGACTCCGGCCGAGGTCAGCCGGCACATCTCCTCCAGCATCGCCACGTCCGGGGGCGTCCAGCGGCGGTGCCGCCCGTCGGAACGGACCGCGGGCCCCACGCCGTACCTGCGGTCCCAGGAACGCAGCGTGGTCGGTGACACTCCGAGGCGACGGGCCAGCGCACCCGTGGTGACACCGGCTTCGGCGGATCCCGCGCCCGGTCCCCGCCCCTGATCCGACCGGCTCTCACCCATACGGCGACTATACGACGCAGAAACGATGCGAGTTGTCGCCTCTGTCCCATCGTTCACACGATGGGTTCACGGGGCCCGCCGCCGAAGGCGCCCGGAGCAAGGAGCCGTGGCCATGAACGCAGATCCGACCGCCGGACAGCGGCCCGCCGAGCCCGCGGACACGGTCACGAAGTCGATCACGGACACGGACACGGTCACGGACACGCTCGCGGACGCGGACCTGGCGCGGGGCATCATCGACGGGGACGAGGCCTCACTGGCCACCGCGTACCGGCGCTGGGCGCCCCTCGTCCACGCGCTCGCCCGGCGTTCGCTGGGGGACCCGCGCGAGGCCGAGGACGTCACCCAGCAGGTGTTCCTCGCCGTGTGGCGGGGCGGGCGGGGATATCGCCCGGAGCGCGGCCCCGTCGCCGGCTGGCTCGTCGGCATCACCCGTCGCAAGATCGCCGACGCGCTGTCCGCACGGACCCGGCGCACCGAACTGGTCGGCGCGGCCGGCGCACTGCTGGTCCTCGCCGACGACACGCGGACCCGCCCCGAGGCGGCGCTCGACCGTGTCCTCGTCCGGCACGAGCTGGCCAAACTCCCCACACCGCAGCGCCGGGTACTGCATCTCGCGTTCTACGAGGACCTCACACAGACACAGATCGCCCAGCGCACCGGCTGGCCTCTCGGCACCGTCAAGAGCCACTCCCGACGCGGTCTGCACCGGTTGCGCGACGGTCTGCGGCCGGCGGCGGAGGTCTGAGCGCCGTCGGCTCGCCGTGGGCCACGGGCCGTCCCGGCCGCATCACGCCGATGCGTTCCGGCAGGTCCGGACTTTTCCGGGCCGTGGGCCAATCCGCGGCCCGACCGGCTTCGGATCACATCCGAACCGTCGAAGCGTCCTGGAGGACCACACTGTGAAGGAAGCCGTGGAGATCGGGAGAAACCCGTCTGCGGAGCCGGACCTGCCGGACCTCATGGCCCGGGTGGCCCGGGGTGACCAGGAGGCGTTCGCCTCGCTCTACGACGTCGTCGCGGGCCCCGTCCTCGGCATCGTGCGCAGGGTGCTGCGCGACCGGGCGCAGTCGGAGGAGGTCGCCCAGGAGGTGCTGGTCGAGGTGTGGCGCACCGCCGCCCGCTACCGGCCCGAGCGCGGGTCGGTCATGAACTGGGTCCTCACCCTCACCCATCAGCGGGCCGTGGACCGGGTTCGCTCGGTCGAGGCCTCGACGGCGCGCGAGCACAAGGCCGCCCTCCTCGACCGGACGCCCGAGTTCGACGAGGTGACCGAACAGGTCGAGGCGCGCCTCGAACGTGAGCAGGTACGTCGCTGTCTGCGCACGCTGACGGAGCTCCAGCGCCAGTCCGTGACGCTGGCCTACTACCGCGGGCTGACCTACCGGGAGGTGGCGGAACTGCTGGCGCTTCCCCTCGGCACGGTCAAGACCCGCCTGCGTGACGGCCTGATCCGGCTTCGTGACTGCCTGGGGGTGACGGCGTGACCACGGTGGACCTGCATACGCTGACCGGCGCGTACGCGCTGCACGCGCTGGCCGACGACGAACGTGAGCGCTTCGAGCGGCACGCGGCGGACTGCGCGGACTGCGCCCAGGAGGTCCGCGAGCTGACCGCCACGGCCGCGCGGCTGGGCCTGGCCGTCACCGCCGTGCCGGGTCCGGGACTCAAGGACCAGGTCATGCGGCGGATCACCACGGTCCGGCAGGAGTCGCCGCGCACGATTCCCCTCACGACGCCGCGGGCCCCCGGCCTCCGCCGGCGCCGGCCCGCGCGGTGGGCGCTCGCCGCCGCTCTGGCCGCCGCGGCCTCGCTGGGCGGTACGGCGGTGTGGCAGCACGAGCGCGCCCAGGACGCCCAGGAGCAGGCCAGGCAGACCGAACGGCGTGCGGACCAGGTGGCCGCGGTGCTCGCCGCTCCCGACGCCACGTCGCGTACGGCGCCACTGGCCGGCGGGGCGAACGGCACGGTCGTGGTGTCCGAGAGCCGGGACCAGGCGGTGTTCATCGCCTCGCGGATGGCGAAGCCGCCGAGCGGCAAGGTCTACCAGCTCTGGTTCGACGACGCGGGCACCATGCGGTCCGCCGGGCTCATGGACCCGGGCCGCACCACCGAGGCGGTGCTGATGGACGGTTCCGTCGACGGCGCGTCCGGCATGGGGATCACCGTGGAGCCGGCCGGCGGTTCGGCCGAACCCACCTCCGATCCGCTGGCTCTGCTGAGTTTCCCCACCTGAGCGTTCGTGCCCTCACCCACTGCACCGGTGAGGGCACGAGGTGCTCGCCGTACCGCCTGTGGGTCCCCTCCGGCGGGAGGGGACCCACAGGCGACGACGCGCTGCCGAAGAAGGAACTCCGGCCGGTCAGCCGCGACGCTTCGGTGGCCGCGGAAAGAAGCCGCTGGTGCGCGCCGCGTACTCGGCGAAACCCGGGCGCTGGGCCATGTGGCGCTCCAGCATGGGCTTTCCGCTGCCCTTGATCAGGAGGTAGCTCATCACCAGCGGTGACACCAACGCCACCGCCGCCGACCCGGGGCTGTCGCAGGCGAGCAGGAACAGGCCCCACCACACGCAGAAGTCGCCGAAGTAGTTGGGGTGGCGCGTCCAGCTCCACAGGCCGCGGTCCATGACGCGTCCCCGGTGGGCCGGATCAGCCTTGAACCGGGCCAGTTGGGCATCGCCCACCGCCTCGAAGAACAGACCGAGCGCCCACAGCGCGGTGCCCGCCCACGCGAAGGCCGTCAGGGGCCCCGGAACGTACTGCGCGGCCTGGACGGGCAGCGACACCAGCCACACCAGCGCCCCTTGCAGGAGGTACACCATGCGCAGTGCGTAGAGGTCACGGCTGCCGGGGGCCTTGGCCAGCAGGGCGTCGTAGCGCGGGTCCTCGCCGTGTCCCCGGCCGCGCCGCGCGATGTGCGCCGCCAGCCGCAGTCCCCACACCGAGGTGAGGACGGTGACCAGTACGCGGCGGGCCTCGTCGCCCTCCCCGGCGGACGCCAGGAAGCTGACGAGGGCCACCGCGGTGAAGCCGATCCCCCAGGCGACGTCCACGATCCGGTGCAGGCCCTTGCGTACGGCGACGGCGAAGGTGACGAGCATGACGGCGAGCGCCGCGACGGCCGCGAGCGCGAGGTTCTGCGCGAACGCTCCCCAGGGGAAACCGCTCATCGGGCGGGGTCCTCCTTCGTGAACAGGTACTGCTGGACGTCCAGGTAGCCGGAGCGGAATCCGGCTTCGGAGTACGCGAGATAGAAGGTCCACATCCGGCGGAAGGTCTCGTCGAAGCCGAGCGCCGCGACCTCGTCGGCCCGCTCGGTGAACCGTTCGCGCCACAGGCGCAGGGTCTCCGCGTAGTGCGCCCCGAAGCCGTCCTTGCGGGTGGTGCGCAGGCCGGTGTGAGCGCGGGTCACGTCCTCCACCGCCTCCACGGAAGGCAGCAGTCCGCCCGGGAAGACGTACTTCTGGATCCAGGTGAAGGTGTCGCGGGAGGCGAGCAGGCGGTCGTGCGGCATGGTGATCGCCTGGAGCGCGACGCGGCCGCCGGGGGCGAGCCGTGCGTCGAGGGTGGCGAAGTAGACGGGCCAGAACTCCTCGCCGACCGCCTCGATCATCTCGACGCTGACCACGGCGTCGTACGTCCCGGCGGCTTCGCGGTAGTCGCACAGCTCGATGCTCACCCGGTCGTCGAGTCCCGCTTCGCGAACCCGTTCACGGGCCAGGGCCTGTTGTTCCCGGGAGAGGGTGAGCGAGGTGACGTGGGCACCGCGCGCGGCGGCGCGGATCGCCAACTCGCCCCACCCGGTGCCGATTTCGAGGAGCCGGGTGCCGGGTCCGACCTCGGCGAGGTCGAGCAGCCGGTCGATCTTGCGGTGTTGGGCGGTGGCCAGCAGCGGCCAGGAGGCGGGGAAGCCCCGGAAGAGGGCCGACGAGTAGCTGAGGGTGTCGTCGAGGAAGAGCGCGAACAGGTCGTTGGACAGGTCGTAGTGGCGGCTGATGTTGTCGCGGGCGCCGGTGGGGGTGTTGCGCTGGACGTCCGGCCTGCGCATCGCCCAGAGTCCCCGCAGCTTCTGGAGCGGGGCCGGGATCAGCTCGGCCGCGTTCCGGGCGAGGACGGTGAGCGCGGCGACCAGGTCCGGCGCGTCCCACTCCCCCGCCATGTAGGACTCGCCGAAGCCGACGAGGCCGTGGGCGCCGATGCGGCGGTGGAAGGCGGACGGGTCGTGGATCTCGATGACCGGGCCGCCGAGGCCGAGGCGGGTTCCGTCGGCGAACCGCGCTTGCAGGGGCAGGCGTCCCAGTGTGCGGCGCAGCAGCGCCCTGGTGACGGCGGTGCGGACTCGCGAGGAATCCGGCCGCGTCACCACGTCCGGCCAGCGGAGCGGGTCGGTGTCCTGTCGGGGTGCCGCCTCGACGGGGCAGGACTCGGCTGTCCTCATTTCACGTTCTCCTGGGCTCGTTGCGGGGTGCGGGGCTGGACGGGCAGTCCGCGCAGGTACAGACGGATGCCGTGCAGCCGGATGGCGGCGGACACGGCGGCGGTGGACCACGGGTGGCGCAGCGCCTGACGCAGCAGCGCGCCGACGGTGGCGGCCCGGCGCGTTCCGCGTACGGTGGCGGTGAAGGGCCGGGCGCCCGCGCGTTCCAGATGCACCGTCAGGTCGAGTCGGCTGCCGGGCACGGGCAGCCGCATCCGGTAGGCGCCGTCGACGGGGAAGAACGGCGAGACGTAGAACTCCTTGGGGGTCCGCGCGGTCCCGCTGTCGTCGGGGTGCAGCAGATAGGAGTGCCGTTCGCCGTAGGTGTTGTGCACCTCGGCGACGACGCAGCGCGCGGTGCCGTCGGGGTCGTGACACCAGTACAGGGTCAGCGGGTTGAAGACGTGGCCGAGGACCCGCGCGTGGGCGAGCATGAGTACCGGTCCGCCGTGCAGGTCGACGCCGTGCGAGGCGAGGAAGCGGTCCAGGCCCGCCCGGATGCTCGGCTGGTCGCCGTCGAAGTGGTCGCGGGGATCGAAGCGGGCCAACGGACGGAGCGGGTAGGGAAGTTCGGGCGGGTGGTCGGGGTCGGTCAGCCACATGTACGTCCGGTGACGGAGCGCGTACCGGGTGGGCTTCGTCCGTATGTGCGCGACCGTGCAGGGATAGAGGGCCGGGGTGCCGGTCACCAGGTCACCCCCAGCGCCTCGGCCGCCTCGACGCCGGACCGGCAGCCGTCCTCATGGAACCCCCAGCCGTGGTAGGCGCCGGCGTAGGCCGTCACCGGGCTGTTCAGGGCGGGGAGTCGGCGTTGGGCGGCGACGGACTCGGGGGTGTAGACGGGGTGTTCGTACTCCATGCGGGCCAGTACCCGGGCCGGGTCGACGCGGTCCTCGCCGCCGAGCGTGACGACATAGGTCTCGGGCGCGTCCAGTCGCTGCAGGCGGTTCATGTCGTAGCTCACCCGGCCCCGGTCCGCGTCGGTCTCGCAGTTCGGCATCAGGTAGTTCCAGGAGGCCCGTGCCCCGCGGGTGTGCGGCAGCAGCGCCGTGTCGGTGTGCAGCAGGGTGCTGTTGCGGGAGTAGCGGAAGGCGCCGAGCACCTCGCGCTCCAGGTGGGTGGGGTCCGCCAGCAGTCGCAGGGCCTGGTCGGGATGGACCGCGACGACCACGGAGCCGTACGAGGCGGTGGTGCCGTCCTCGGTGGTGACGTCCACACCGTCCGTGCGGCGGCGTACGGCCCGGACGGGGGTGGAGGTGTGCACAGCGTCGAGCTCTTTGGCCAGCCGGTCGACGTAGGAGCGGGAGCCGCCGGTCACCGTCCGCCAGAGCGGCGAGTCACCGACCGACAGCATGCCGTGGTGGTCCATGAAGCGGAACAGATAGGCGGCCGGGTAGCGGCGGGCGGTGGCCGCGTCGCACGACCACACCGCGGAGACGAGCGGGGTCATGAAGTGCCGGGTGAAATAGGGCGAGAACCGCTGCCGGGCCAGGAACTCGCCCAGGGTGAGGGTGTCTTCGCCGCCCTGAGCCAGCAGCCGGCGGGCGGCGCGATGGAAGACCGGCACCTCGGTGAGCATCCGCAGATAGGGGCCGCGCAGCGCGTTGAGCGGCCGGGCGAACAGACCGGCGGGGCCCCGCGCGCCCGCGTACTCCAGTCCGCATCCCTCGCACCGCACGGACATGCTCATCTCGGACGCCTGGGTGGCGACGCCGAGTTCGGCGAACAGCCTCAACAGGTTCGGGTAGGTGCGGTGGTTGTGCACGATGAAGCCCGAGTCGACGCGGTGCAGGCGCCCGTCGGACGAGGTCAGGTCGTGGGTGTGCGCGTGACCGCCGAGCCGGTCGTCCGCCTCGTAGAGGACGACGGGCCGCTCACGGCTCAGCACGTAGGCGGCGGTGAGCCCGGCCACTCCCCCGCCGATCACGGCCGTACGTCGGCGCGCCTCCTGCTTCTCCCCTTCGGCGCGCCCCGCGCCGCCGTCCGGAGCGTCTGCGGACCTGTGCCTCATCGGTTTCCTCCCGGCCGGCTCCCGATCGGAGCTCTCGGAGGTATTCCGAAGCAGAGGCCCTTACGGATTGGCCGGGCGCGATCTCTCTCGGATCAGGCGGGAGGACCGTCGGACAACACCGCGGGCGAACGGCGAAGCGCCGGGCCGCCCTGCCGGACCAGTGGGCTACCGGAAGCCCCCGTCCACGGCTCCGCCCGTGTACCGGGCCAGTTCCCAGGGGTCGTGGGCGCTGAAGACGTCGACCTCGTCGCCGTGCAGGCGGACGAGTTCCCGCAGCCGGGCGTGGTTGCCGAGGCGCAGGGGCCGGTCCACCTCGGTGATCTGCTGGAGTAGGTCCATGCCGGGGTGGCCGGCGGGACGGTCGGGGTCGATCTCGCGGTGGAAGTAGTAGGCGTCACCGCAGTGCAGGAGCCATCGTCCGGAGTCCTCGACGGCTATCGCGCTGTGGCCCCTGGTGTGCCCGCCGAGCGGGACGAGCAGGATCTCCGCGTCCATGGCTTCCAGCGGGCGGACCGCGTCGAAGCCGAACCAGGGGTCCCCCGCGGGCTCCGCGTACGTCACCCAGTGCGGGCGGTGTGCCCACTGGGCCGGGCGGTAGCGGACGCGGTCCTCGGGGTGGGCCCCCGGTGCCGCCATGGCCGCGCGGTGCTCGGCCTCGGTCAGATGGACCTTCGCCCAGGGGAAGTCGGGAAGACCGCCGGCGTGGTCGAGGTCGAGATGGCTGAGCACGATGTGCCGGACGTCCTCGGGCCGGAAGCCGAGGGCGGTGACCTGGTGCAGGGCGGTTTCGGCGAGGTCCAGGACCGGCTGAGCGCGGCCGAGGAAGTCCGCGCCGAGGCGCTCCTCGGGGCGCGCCAGATCGGTGGTACCGATGCCGCTCTCGATCAGGACGAGGCCGTCGCGGTCGGTTTCGACGAGCAGGCAGTGGCACACGGCGGGCAGGCTTCCCAGCTCGCTGTCGATCGTCCGCATGGAGCCGCAGTTCAGATGGTGGATCTTCACGATGAGTCCCTTCAGGCGCCGCCCTCGGATGCCCACGGGTAGCGGCACGGAGCCGTGGCGCAGCATAGATAACGAACGTTCGTAAGCTAATGGCGAACGATCGTTAGGTTAAACTCGCCGCATGAGCCCGCGCAAGTCCGTAGCCGAAACAGCCGCCACGCGCGGCCGGATCCTCGGGAGCGCCCTCGCGCTGGCCTCCGCCGAGGGTCTCGAAGGCCTCACCATCGGACGCCTCGCCACCGGCCTGTCGATGAGCAAGGCCGGCGTGATCGGCCACTTCGGCAGCAAGGAAGCGCTCCAGCTCGCCGTTCTGGACGCGGCGGTCGAGCGGTTCACCCTGCGCGTGCCGGCGCGGGCCGTCGGGGCCCGGCCCGGCACGGAACGGCTGGCACGCGCCTACGACGAATGGATCACCTACATGTCCGAGGACGAGGGGCACGGGGGCTGCCTCCTCACCTCGGTGGCGAGCGAGTTCGACGGCCGCCCCGGCCCGGTCCGCGACGCGGTCCTGGCCGCGCTGGGCGCGTGGACGGCGTACGTCATGACGGAACTGAACACGGCGGTCGAGACCCGCCAGCTCCCGGAGCGCACCGATGTGGACCAGCTCGCCTTCGAGCTGGGCGGTGTGGTTCTCGCGGCCGGCCAGTCGATCAAGCTGCACCACGACCCACAGGCACCGACCCGGGCACGCCGGGCCATCGCCCGTCTGCTCGTCGCCCCCTGACGCGACCTCGCGAGACCGGAGCAACCCGCGGGCTCGCCGCGCCGGTCACCCATACCGGCACCTATGCGGCCCCTCTACACATAAGGAAGAAATAAGCGCAGAATGGGGTACGCGGCGTCGACCGCGCACCGCTTCGGGCGCGGTCCGGCCGTGGAGATCGGAACAGACCGAAGGAGACGAGTCATGGCCGACGTCTCACATCACCGTGGCGACATCACCAGCCACCCGGACGCATCCGAAATGCGCGCCCGGTACGAGCGCGTGATCGGCGGTCGCGACGTACCCCTCGTGGACGGGCCGGTGTTCCTGCTCGGCCTGTACTGCGCCGCGTCGCCGTGGATACTCCACTACACGACGAACCAGCCCGACCTGGCGACACACAACCTGATCATGGGGATCGCGATCGGTGTCCTGGCTCTGGGGTTCACCGCCAGGCCGGGAAGGATGTACGGCCTCAGCTGGGCGATCTGCGCGATGGGGACCTGGATGATCATCTCGCCGTGGATCGTCGGCAGCAGCCCGGACACCGGAGTCGCGCTCAACAGCATCGTCATCGGCGCCCTGGCCGTACTGCTCGGCGCGGTGTGCGCGCTCACGGCGGACCGAAGCGGCAGACGACTGTAGGCCCGGGGAGGTACGGGCACCCGGCATCAGGGCGGCCGGGTGCCCTCGTCCTGCGCCCTGCGGCCTCGCCCCGTGTCCGCGTCCGCCCCGGCCTCAGCGGCTCGGCATGAGCCACGGTTCCTGGGGCAGCGGACTGCCGGTCTCCAGCAGGGACTTCAGGTTGGACAGGACCGCGGCCCAGCCGGAGGTGGCGTCGCGCAGCGCGTCCTCGCCGGGCAGGTCCTCGTGCGTCACCGTCAGCCGCACGATGTCGGCGTGCCGCTGGATGTCGAAGGTCACGCGGGAGTACGCGTCCACCCCGCCCTCGTCCCCGGGGGCGGCCCAAGTGGTCACGAGTCGGTTCGGGCGCCCGCTCTCCACCACGGTCCCGACCACGTCGGCGACACCGGAGCCGTCCGTGCGCCGGTGCTCCCAGCGGGATCCGGTCCGCCAGTCCGACGCATTGCTGTGGCCCCAGTAGGCGGCGGGGAGACCCGGTCGCCTGCCGCCGAGGTGGCGGACGACCGAGGGAAACGGTCAGTTGACGTCCCGGTCGCGGCCCTCCCAGTACGGCTTGCGCAGCTTGTACTTCTGGAGCTTGCCCGTGGCCGTCCGGGCCAGCCCGCTCCGGAACTCGACCGAGGTCGGCGCCTTGTAGCCGGCGAGGCGCTCCTTGCAGTACTGGATCAGCTCACCCTCTGTCGCCTCCGCGCCCGGCGCGAGGACCACCAGGGCTTTGACCGTCTCGCCCCACTTCTCGTGCGGCACGCCGATCACCGCGACCTCGGCGACCGCGGGATGGCTGAAGAGCGCGTCCTCCACCTCGATCGAGGACACGTTCTCACCGCCCGTGATGATCACGTCCTTCTTGCGGTCGCTGATCGTCAGATAGCCGTCCTCGCCGATGGACCCGCCGTCACCGGTGTGGAACCAGCCGTCGGCCAGTGCCCGTTCGGTCTCCGCGGGCTGCTCCCAGTACCCCTCCAGTACGACGTTGGAGCGCGCGAGGATCTCGCCGTCGCCTGCGGTGCGCAGGGTCACGCCCAGCGCGGGGACACCGGCGCGCACCAGTCTCTCGGCGCGGGCCTGCGGGTCGAGGTCGTCCCATTCGGAGCGGGTGCGGTTGACGGTGAGCAGGGGTGAGGTCTCCGTGAGGCCGTAGATCTGGATGAACTCCCAGCCCAGCAGGGACTCGACGCGGGCGACGGTCCTGGTCGGCGGCGGCGCTCCTGCGACGATGATGCGGACCCGGTCGCGGCCGGGGATCTCGCCGTCCCAGGACTCGGCGGCGGCCAGCACCGCGTTGACGACGGCCGGCGCCGCGCACATCACCGTCACCCCGTGCTCGGTCACCCGGCGCAGGATCTCCGCCCCGTCGACCTTGCGCAAGGCGATCTGCCGGACGCCGAGGCCCGCCATCGCGAAGGGCATCCCCCACCCGTTCGCATGGAACATGGGCAGGGTGTGCAGGTACACATCGCGGTCGGTGACACCGGCGTGCAGGGCGAAGGTCGTGGCGTTGACCCAGATGTTGCGGTGGGTGATCTGTACGCCCTTGGGCCGGGCCGTCGTTCCGCTGGTGTAGTTGATCGTCGCGGTGGAGTTCTCGTCCTCCTCCCACAGGCGGGGTTCGGTGCCGAAGCGGTACAGCTCGGCGTCCGTGGCGGCGCCGAGGGTGAAGCGGTGTTTGCAGTGGACCCCGGCGAAGCGGTCGGTCAGTTCGGGGTCGACGAGCAGGACGCTCGCACCGGAGTGCTCGACGATGTAACTCACCTCGTCGGCCGTCAGCCGGAAGTTGACCGGCACGAGGACCCGGCCGTGGCCGCTGACCCCGAAGAACGAGGTGAGCAGCCTGGCACTGTTGGGCGAGACGACGGCCACGCGCGCGCCGTGCGGCACGTCCAGCGCGTCGAGCCCGGCGGCCTGGGCCCTGGCCAGTTCTCCGACGCGCCGGTAGGTCAGCCCCTCCCAGGCCTCGGCCGGCTGGTCGGGTTCGTCGACGACACCCACGCGGTCGCCGTACACGGTCACGGCGCGGTCCAGGAAATCACGGGCCCCGAAGGGGACGAGCATCACGGCCTCCCGACGATCGGACGATGTCCAAGTTCTATCCCGGCCGGGCCCCGGCGCACCCCGACAACCCCCAAGTGGTCCTCGGCCAAGGTGTCCGTGCCCGCGCCCGCGTTCGTGCCCACGCCCGCGTCCATGCCCACGCCCGCGTCCGTGTCCACGCCCGCGTCCGTATCCATGTGCGTGCCCCGGCCTCCTTGGCCGTCGGCCGCCCGAGGCGTCACGATCGTCCGATGGACAGCCGACCGACGTTCGACTTCCCCGGGCCGCTGCGTATCGCCGGGCTGGGGCTGCATCTGCGCGAGTGGTCCGACGACGATGCCGCGGATCTCGTCGCGCTCTACGACGATCCCGAGATCGACCGGTGGACGCCGGTCGCCTCACCGTTCGACGCCCAGGCGGCGCTCGCCTACCTCGCGGCGGCCGAGCAGAAGAGCGCCGAGGGGCGGGGCGTACAGCTGGCGATCACCACGGACGGTGAGCGGCCCCGGGGCGAGATCCTGCTGTTCCGCGGCACGGGTGACGAGCGGGACGTCGAGCTCGCCTACGGCGTGGGGGCCGCCTACCGGGGCCAGGGGCTCGCGACCCGCGCGGTCCGGCTCGTGGTGGACTTCGCGCACCGTCACGTCGGCGGGCGGCGCATCGTGCTGTGCATCGAGGACGGGAACACCGCGAGCGAAGGGGTTGCCAAGGCGGCGGGCTTCGTTCTCGCCGGTGACGAGCCCGTCCTGCGCACGGCGAAGGGCCGGGACGTGGTCCTTCGGACCTGGAGCCATCTGGAAGGCGAGGGCCGTGGCCGGCCGTCACACTCACCCGCGATGAGCTGACTGTCTGCTCCGTGGCCGGGGGCAACCGGCTGCCCGGCGGGTCCAGCGGGTCCAGCGGGTCCAGCGGGTCCAGCGGGTCCAGCGGGTCCAGCGGGTCCAGCGGGTCCAGCGGGTCCAGCGGCCGAAGTCTGCCAGTCCGTCGGATTCCGGTGGGCGCCCCCGGACATCACGCGTCCGGGGGCGCCCGGACCCTCACGCCCCGGCCGGCTCCGCCTCCGGAACCGGTGCCGTCAGGTACTCCTCGGTGATCTCCTTCGGGCCGAAGGGCCACACCTTCTCCAGGCGCGCCCAGACGGCGAAGGCGACGAGGCCGAGGGCGAGCCAGGCCAGCGACCACTCGATGGGGTGGCGGCCCGGGGAGTTCCTGTCCGCGTAGCCGTAGATGGTGAGCCAGCCGGCGAGGGCGAGGAAGCTCGGCACCGGGTAGAGCCACATCCGGTACGGGCGGCGCAGGCCCGGCTGCCGTTTGCGCAGCACCGACAGGGCGACGACCTGGGCCAGCGCCTGGACGATGACCATGACGGTGGTCAGCAGCTGGATGAGGGTGGCGAGGTCGGTGTGGCGGCCGATCAGGAACCCGATCGCCGTGATGACGCCCATGGTGGCCAGGCCCAGCATCGGGAAGCGGTGCCTGGGGTGGAGTTTGGCGTAGGGGCGGAAGAAGACACGCTCGCGGGCGGCGTCGTAGGGCACTCGCGAACCGCCGAGCAGCCCGGTGAAGACCGAGGCGAACGCGGTGATCAGGATGAGGACGGTGACGGTGTCGGCGGCGCCCTTGCCCCAGGTCTCCTCCATGACCGCGGAGGCCACCGAGGTGGAGGCGATGTCACCGGGGTTCTTCATCCGGTGCCAGTCGATGACACCGAGCGTGCCGATCTGGAGCAGCAGGTAGATCGCCATGATGCCGAGGATCGAGTAGATGATGGAGCGGGGCAGGGTGCGGCCGGGGTCTTTGATCTCCGCGCCCATGTACGCGGTGGTGTTGTAGCCGAGGTAGTCGTAGATGCCGATGGTCAGACCCGCGGCGAAGCCGACCCAGAAGGTACCGCTGGACAGCTCGAAGGCGTGTGCCGGGTAGGTGAAGGCGAGGTCGGCGCTGAAGTCGGTGGCCGCGGCGACGATCACGAGGAGGACCGAGGTGATCATCACGGCCCACATGACGGCGGTGATCCGCGCGATGTGCTCGATCCCCCGCCACAGCAGGAGGACGACGACGGCGATCATGCCGAGTCCGACGAGGTCGCCGGTGGTTTTGCCCATGTCGGGGGCCAGATAGCCCAGGTACTGGACGAAGCCGACCACCCCGGTGGACATGATCAGCGGGATGAAGAGCATCGCCGTCCACACGAAGAGGAACGGCATCAGGCGCCCGGTGCGGTATTGGAAGGCCTGGCGCAGATAGACGTAACTGCCGCCGGAACCGGGCATGGCGGCGCCGAGCTCGGCCCAGATGAGCCCGTCGGCGAGCGCCAGCAGAGCGCCCGCGACGAAGCCGATGACAGCCTGCGGGCCGCCGAACGCGGCGACCATCAGCGGGATCGTCACGAACGGCCCGATGCCGCACATCTGGCTCATGTTGATGGCGATGGCCTGGAACATGCCGACGCGGCGGACGAAACCGCCGGCGGGTGGCGGGGTACCGGACACGGGTCCTCCTCAGGACAGGACGCGGGGAGAGGTACGAGGTGACGGCCGGCCTCGATGGCGGCCGGCGGATCAAGGGCGGCGGGTGACCGTCCGGCGCCGGTCTCCCCTCGGCTCGCCCGGCGAGGCTGACTGGGCGATAAAGTTAAGGAGCCTTACTAGATGCGTCAAGGGGGCGTCACGAATGAGCAAGAATGGTCCGATGCCCGCCGGCGACGCCGCAGAGCAGCCCGAACAGCCCTGGAACCGCCGACGGCTGCGCAGCACCAACGAGCGACTGCTCCTCGACCGGCTGCGCACCGATGGTGCCGCCTCGCGCGCGCAACTCGCCCGCGAGACGGGGCTGTCCAAGCCGACGGTCTCCAGCGCGCTCGCCGCGCTGGAGGAGGCGGGACTGGTCCACGAGGTCGGCACGCGCGCGCCCGAGCGCGGCCGGGTCGCCGTCCTGTACGCCCCCGACCCCGCGGCCGGGTACGCGCTCGGCATCGACATCGGCCGTAGCTGGCTGCGCGTGGCGGTCGCCGATCTCGACGGCGCGGTGGTCGCGCGCGCCGACGTGCGCAACCGCGCCCGTACCTCCGGCGCCATGGCCGACCTCGTGGTCTCCACCGCCCACCAGGTCGTCGCCAACTCCGGTGTCGGCGCGCACGAGGTGGCTCACGCGGTGGTGGGAACGCCGGGTGTGTACGACGAGCGGCAGCGCCGGGTGCGGTACGCGATGCATCTGCCGGGGTGGGGCCGGGCGGGCCTGTTCGACCGGATGCGGGAGGAACTGGGCATCCCGCTGGAGGTGCACAACGACGCGAACCTCGCGGCGCTCGGCGAGTACACGTACGGAGTGGGCGCCGGCAGCCGACTGTTCGCGTACATCATGATCGGCACCGGACTCGGCATGGGTGTCGTCAGCGAGGGACGGCTGTTCACGGGGGCGCACGGCGGGGCCGGCGAGATCGGTTTCCTGCCGTGGCCGGGCCGGCACAAGCCCGGGACCCTGGAGGACGCGGTGTCCGGCGAGGCGGTCGTGGAAGCCGCCCGGCACTTCGGCATGACGGGGCAACTGACCGCGAAGGCCGTCTTCGACGCGGCGCGGGAAGGGCACGGGCCCGCGGTCGAGGCGGTCCGGCTGGAGGGCGAGCGGATCGCGCACACGGTGGCGGCCGCGGCGGCGGTGCTCGATCCCGATCTGGTCGTTCTGGGCGGCGGGGTCGGCCACAGCGTCGATCTGCTGCTGCGGCCCGTCCGCGAGACCCTGCGCGCTCTCACACCGCTGCGCCCGCGGATCGCACCCGGCCGTCTGGGCGAGGACGCGGTGCTGCTCGGCGCGGTCGCCACGGCGCTTGGCACGGCACGCGATGTGGTGTTCGAGCGCAGGTCGGCCACCTGAACCGAACGGCATCCGCCGGGTACGACACAACTGACCCGGCCTGCACGCCGGGCAGGCCCGGCGCGGCCGACATGGCCGGCACTTGGGCACCGCGGGCACGGTCGGCACCGCGGGCGCGGACCGTGACGCGGGCGCGGACCGTGACGCGGGCGCGGCGATGTGGGCGGCGGGTGGTGCGGCCGGCGTGAGGTAGGTACCGGGGGGGCGAGCGGGGCGGCCCGCGGCGCTGTGCCGGGCGGGGGTCGGTGATTGACATGGCTTACTCACCGGCCTAGCTTGTGGGTCAGTTAGTAAAGTTTCCTAACTTGCAGTGCCGAAGCGCGGATGCTCCCCCACCTCCCAAGGAGATCACCGTGTTCCACCGCCCTGCCTCCCGGCGGCGCCTCGCCACGGCCGCCGTCGCCCTGGGCCTGCTGTGCACCCTCTCCGCGAGCGCCTGGGCCGACGGGCCCGACCCCGAAACGGCCGCCACACCACACGTCCGCGTCACACCGGTGCCCTCCGCGCCGGGCAGCGCCACGGCCCTCTCGGGGTACGCGATCCAGTCCACCGCCAAGGTGGCCGACCCGGCGTCCGCCGTCTCCAGCCCCGGCTACCGGGTGAACGGCTGGTACCCGGCCGGCTCCCGCTCCACGGTCCTCGCGGCGCTGCTCGCGAACGGGACCTACGCGGATCCCTTCTACTCGACGAACCTGCGGAAGATCCCGAAGGCCGCCTTCACCGTGCCCTGGTGGTACCGCTCGGACTTCACGGTCACCGACACCTCCGAGCGCAGTCACCTGGACTTCAGCGGGGTGATCTCGGCTGCGGACGTCTACGTCAACGGCCGTCGGGTCGCCGACGCCGCCGAGGTGGCCGGCGCCTACACGCGTCACGAGCTGGACATCACCTCCCTGGTGCGCACGGGCACCAACACGGTCGCCTTCCGTATCCGGCCCAACGACCCGAACAAGAACCTGACCATGGGCTGGATCGACTGGCTCCAGCCGCCGCCCGACCAGAACATGGGCATCGTCCGTGACGTCCTCGTCCGGCGCGGCGGCCCGGTCGCGCTGCGCGACGCACATGTACTGACCCGTCTCGACGTCCCCTCTCTCCGGTCCGCGGACCTCACGGTCAAGGCGCGGGCCCACAACGAGACCGGCTCGGCCGTCACCGCCACGGTGTCCGGCCGCATCGGCCCGGTGTCCTTCTCGAAGAGCGTTCCGCTCGCGGCCCACCAGACGAAGTCGGTCACCTTCTCGCCCTCCGAGGTCCCCGGGCTGCATCTGCCGAAGCCGAAGGTGTGGTGGCCCGCGGGCATGGGCGGGCAGCCGCTCTACGCCCTCGATCTGACCGCGTCCCTCGCCGGTACCGTCTCCGACACCGCGCACGAGGACTTCGGTGTCCGCGAGGTGAAGGCGCCCCTGAACTCCGACGGCGCCCGGCAGTACAGCGTCAACGGCCGCAGGCTGCTCATCAAGGGCGGCGGCTGGTCCCCCGACGAGTTCCTGCGCTGGGACCGGGGGTATGTCGAGGACCGGTTGAAGTACGTCCTCGATCTGGGCCTCAACACCGTCCGTCTCGAAGGCCACATCGAGCCGGACGAGTTCTTCGACCTCGCCGACCGCTACGGCGTTCTCACCCTGCCCGGCTGGGAGTGCTGCGACAAGTGGGAGGGACAGGTCAACGGCACGGAGACCGGCGACAAGTGGACCGCCGCCGACTACCCGGTCGCCCAGGCGTCGATGGCCGCCGAGGCCGCCCGGCTGCGCGACCACCCGAGCGTCATCTCCTTCCTGATCGGCAGCGACTTCGCGCCGGACGCCAGGATCGAGAAGACCTACCTCGACGCACTGAGGGCGGCCGACTGGCCGACACCGGTGGTCGCCGCGGCGTCCGACAAGTCCTCCCCCGTGTCGGGCAGTTCGGGCATGAAGATGACCGGGCCCTACGACTGGATCCCGCCCGACTACTGGTACGCCAAGCGCGAGGGCGGAGCCACCGGCTTCAACTCCGAGACCGGCGCGGGCCCCGACATCCCCACGCTCGACACCCTGCGCCGCATGATGTCGCCCGCCGAACTGGACACCCTCTGGAAGAACCCGGACGTCAGGCAGTACCACCGCTCACCGTCCCCGGTCTTCGGCACCCTCAAGATCTACGACGCCGCCCTCGCCGGCCGCTACGGCGCGCCGACCGGTCTCACCGACTACGTACGCAAGGCGCAGCTCGCCCAGTACGAGAACGTGCGGGCGCAGTTCGAGGCCTACGGGCGCAACGCCACCGACCCCTCGAAGCCCTCGACCGGGGTCGTCCACTGGATGCTCAACAGTGGATGGACCTCGCTGCACTGGCAGTTGATGGACCGTTACCTCGACCAGGGCGGGGCCTACTTCGGAGCGAAGAAGGCCAACGAGCCGCTGCACATCCAGTACTCGTACGACGACCGGTCCGTCGTCGTCGTGAACAACCGGCACACGTCCGTGTCCGGCCTCACGGCGCGCGTCACGCTCTTCGACACCGACGGGACACAGAGGTACGACAGGACGGCGACCGGTGTCACCGTGCGCGGTGACGGGGCGCGCGGCACCGCGCTCACGGTGCCGTCCTCGGTGAGCGGTCTCTCGACGACGTATCTGGCTCGGCTGGTGCTGCGCGACACCGGAGGCAGGGAGGTCAGCCGCAACGTGTACTGGCTGTCGACCCGGCCGGACACCATCGACTGGGCCGACACCGACTGGTACTACACGCCGACGACGAGCTACGCGGACCTCAAGGGGCTCAACTCCATGGCCCGGGTGCCGGTTTCGGCCTCGGTGTCGACCTCGTCCGGACCCGGCGGGACCTCCACGACGAAGGTCACCCTGCGCAACGACGGGGCCGGGAAGACGCCCTCGCTCCTCACCGACGCGCATCTCGTGGACGCCAAGGGCAGGCCGGTGCTGCCGGTGCGGTGGTCCGACAACCAGGTGAGCCTGTGGCCGGGCGAGTCGGTGACGCTGACGGCGACCTGCCGGACGGCCGATCTGCACGGGGCCGGGCCCGCGGTCCGGGTCTCCGGGTGGAACACGCCGGAGCGGACGATCCGGTCCCGGTAGGGCGGCGGGCCGAGCGGAACGGCGCGGGCCCGGAGGAACGGTGCGAGGGGCGGGCCCGCTTCCGGGCCCGCCCCTCGTCCGGCTCGTGCTCAGCTCACGTTGAGCGCGGTGTCGTCGACGACGAACGACGTCTGGAGCGTGGAGCCCTCGACGCCGGTGAACTTGATCGTGACCGTCTGTCCGGCGTAGGTGGTGCCGAGGCTGAACGTGCGCTGCGCGTACCCGGACGCGGCGTTCAGGTTCGAGTACGTGGCCAGGGTCGACAGCACGGTGCCACTGCTGTTGACGACCTGGGCCTTGAGCGTGTCGTAGGCCGTGGTCGTGGTCGTCTCGGCCGTGTCCACGTGCAGATAGAAGCTCAGGGTGGCCGAGCAGCCCGAGGGGATGGTCACGGCCTGGGAGAGCGTGTCGGTGTTGGCCGACCCGTAGCCGTTGAGCCACGCCTTGTACGAGCCGGTGCGTGCCGCCTCGCTGGAGCTGTTGGTGATCACACCACTGGTGCCGGTCCACGATGTGCTGCCGGACTCGAAACCGGGGTTGGCGAGCAGTTGCGCGGCCGTGCAGGTGCCGCCGCCACCGCCGCCTCCACCGCTGCTGCTGGTGCCGGCGAGCCAGTCGGTGGCGTTGAGGGCGAGTGCGGCGTTGGTGGCGCCGGTGTCGTTCCAGCCGTCGTACAGCGTGTTGCCGGACTGGCCGGTGCCGTCGTCGACCGGTGAACTGTCGCCCCAGAAGGCGACCTTGCCGCTGCCGAAGGTGCTGGTCGCGAAGAACGCTCCGGTGTTGCCGGAGTAACCGGTCCGGTAGACCAGGCCCTTGACGGCCGAGTTGTCCGCCGGCCTGAGCGTGGCCGTGGTCCCGTCCGCGATCAGGCTCTTGGTGACGGTGCCGAACGATCCGTGCAGGACCGCGTTGGTGCTGTCACTGATGGCGGTCGGGTAGTCGGAGTTGACATCCAGCGTGTCGATGGAGAAGCCGAACGGGTCGGTGCTGTCGACGCTGTTGTTGGTCATCAGGTCGTTGAAGATCTCGACCGCGTCGTAACCGTCGCTGTTGCGGTCCGAGCCGGTGTGGTCGGAGATCATGAAGAGGCCGCCGCCGTTCTTGACGAACGTCATGATGGCGGTCTTCTCGGCTGTGGTGAACAGCGTGTTGGGCTCGGGCAGCACCAGCTCGTCGAAGTTCGACAGGTCGGTCGCGGCACTGCCGCCGTAGCTGAGGCTGGAGCCCGAAGGCAGCGTCTTCAGGCTGTAGTTGCCGGTCTTCTGCAGGGCCACGCCCCACGAGGACAGGGCGCCCGTCCAGGAAGTCTCCGACGTCGGGCTGGAGTTCTGGCCGAGCGGGTCGGGCTGGCTGGTGGAGATGATCCAGTCGGCGTTGCCCGCGGTCTCGGCGTGGCCGTTGTCGAACAACACGCGGTGGGGGGTGGCCGCGTGGGCGGGGACGGCGGTGGCCGCCTGAACGGCGGCTCCCGTGAGGAGCAGTCCGAACACGGCCAGTGCCGTGGTGAGTCTGTGGCGGGACTTCCTGAATCCGAGCATCCGGCGAACCTCCGTCAGGAGTGGGGGAGAGGCGGTGCGGGCGCTGAGTCTGCGCGCGTAGAACGGATGCCGGCCGTCCTCCGCTCAACAGATTATTGAACGGTACATGACCAAACGGTAGCTGCCCAGAGTCCGGACGGGACCGTCACGGGGTACGCGCGCCGGAGCGGACTGGCACCGCCCGTTGTGGGCAGATACATAACTGCGGGGGACCGACCAAGAGGGGCGGAGATGGAGATCTCGGGCATCATCAGTGCCATCCTCATCGGCATCATCATCGGTGTACTGGGCCGGCTCGTCGTGCCGGGACGCCAGCGCATCGGCATCCTGTGGACGATCGTGGTCGGCATCGTGGCCGCCTTCATCGGGTCGGGGGTCGCGGCCGCGTTCGGCGTCGCCGACACCAAGGGCGTCGACTGGATCGAGTGGCTCATCCAGATCGGCCTGGCCGCGCTGGGCGTCGCGGCACTGGACCGGACGAGGGGGCGGCACTGAACGGCCGACCCGAGAGGCAGGCCGACCGGCCGTCTCTGACCGGCCGTCGCTGATCAGCCGGGCCGTGCCCATCGGCGGCCATGGGCTCGAGCTGTGGATGAGGGCGGAGTCGATCCACCGGGCCCGGCCGCGGTACCCGGAGCCGGCGGGTCTGCTGACCGGCACGGCCGACAACGGCGCGCTGATGACGGGCATCAACGACACACTCGGCCACCTGCCCACCCACCGTGAGCTGGAGTACCCGCGTGTACTTCCGAGGGTCCGGGGTGCGGAGTCCGAGGTCCGAGGTCACGCGTCCGACCGGGCGAGGAGTCCGGGCGACCCTGCGTACCCGGGGCGCCGAGTCGGAACCCGGACGCGGCAGGGTGCCGGACGTCCGGGTCTCGACATCGCCGGCGCGGGGCCTCCTCCCTCCGACTGCCGCGCCCGAGAGTCCGCTCGGGGTCAGGCGGCCGCCTTGAGCGCGGCGAGACCGTCGTAGGCGGACGGGTACACGGGCGTCCAGCCCAGTTCCCGCTCCGCCTTCACCGACGACACCCGCAGGCTCGTCCGCATCACGGCATGCGCGTACGCCATGGGCTTCGTCATCCACAGGGGTACGGTCATCGGCTTCGGCAGGCCGAACTCCTCGGCCACGGCGCGGACATGGGCCGCGAAGCCCAGCGGTGCGCGGTCTGCGACGTTGTACGCCTGCCCCGGGCGGCCGTGGTCCACGGCGGCGGCCACCGCGCGTGCGGCGTCCGCGAGGTCGACCCACGGCAGGACCCGGCCGCGGTCGTCGGCCACGGGGAGCCGCCTTCCGCGCAGCATGGGCAGCAGGGCGTCGGTGCCACCCGCGCCGTAGAAGAGGCCGAAGCGCAGCGCGATCCCCTCCAGACCGGCGGCCCCGAAGACGAGCCGTTCCTTGACGCGCATGGCCGCGAGGTGGCGTTCCAGTTCGAGCGTGGTTCCCTGCGGGCCGAACGTGTCGGACTCGGTGACGACATGCTCCCCGTGGTCTCCGAACCCGTATCCGAAGACCATCGACTCGGCGACGAGCCGACGCGCGCCGGTGGCCCGCGCGGCCTCGATCAGATGGGCGGTGCCGTCGACGCGCAGGGCGTCGGTCGCACGCATGTCGCGGTGGCGCAGGGGCGCCTTGCGCAGGGCGGTCGCGGCCAGCACGACCGTGTCGTAGTGCTGGCCGTCGACGGCCCGCAGCAGTGCGTCGCGGTCCGTCAGGTCGGCCCGGACGTCGTTGGCCTGGCCTCGGCCTAGGCCCGTCACCTCATGGCCCGCTTCCGTCAGGGCCCTGGTGATGTGCCGGCCGAGGACACCGCTCGCGCCGGCCAGGAGAATCCTCTGGTTCGTCGTCATACCGTTGCGACGGATCACGGACGCGCGGATGTGACATCGGCCCGGGCCGCTCCCCGCGGACGGCGGCCGGCGTCACCCCTCGTAGACGTACGGGGTGGTCGTGGTGAGCGGCTGGAAGCCCAGCCGGGCGAGGATCGGGCGGCTCTGGCTGGAGGCGTCGACCTGGACATAGCGGTAGCCGCGCTCCGCGGCGACCCGGGCGCGGTGGGCGACGAGGGCGCGGTAGATGCCGCGGCCCCGCCATCCCTCGACGGTGCCGCCGCCCCACAGTCCGGCGAACCTGGCTCCTGGCGGGAGTTCCATACGGGCCGCGCTGACGGGAACGTCACCGGCGAGGGCCACGACGGCGACGACCGTGTCCGCGTCGCCGGTGAGCTGGGCGAGCAGTTGGTGGCGCAGGAGGGTGCTGTCGCGGCCGAAGGCCTGCTCATGGACGTCGGCCACGAGGTCGACGCCCGCGCGGTCGGTGACCGGCAGCAGCCGTACGCCCTCGGGCGGTTCGACGTCGAGGGCCAGATCGCCCAGCTCGGCGATCATCAGCGTCTCCTCGGGCTCGGCGACGAAGCCCGCCGCCCGCAGCCGCTGCCCCAGGTCCTCCGGCCGGTCGTGACCGTAGAGCTTCCACTCGAAGCCGCCCCCCAGCCCGGAGAAGAACCGCACCTGCGCGGCGATGGCCGCGTCGGCGCTCGTCTCGTCCAGGTCGGACCAGAGCACCCCGTTCCAGCCCTTGTCGGCGCCGACAAGGCGCACCACCTCGCCGACGCGCTCGACCCGGGCGCCCGGCGCGTCGGGCCGCGCGCCTTCCCGCATGTCCCGGTCGAACAGGGCCAGTACCGCAACGTGATCCATGGGGTCACTCCAGCACCCCGGGACGAACGGGGCAACGGGAATACGCGGCCCACGGGCGGTCGGGAAGGACGGTGTGGCCCGGCGGTCGGGACGGACACCGCGGCCTGGTGGTCGGGAGCGGCGCCGGGGCCCGGCGGCAGGGAGGGCTCCGTGGTGGGGGCGACTCCTCCCCTCCGGCGCGCCCCCGGACACGAGGGCGTCCGGGCGGCCCCCTTCTCAGGCCCCGCCCGGACGCCGGTTCCACGCCGCTCCGGTCAGCCGGTGGCGGCCAGTTCCTGGTGCTGCACGGGGCTCGGGGGCGTCACCTGGACGCGGCGCAGGCCGGTCAGGCTGACGAACACCAGGGAGAAGACGCCCGCGAGGGCGAAGGCGGTGAAGCCCGCGGTGGTCGAGCCGGTGGCGAGCAGCTGACCGCCGAGCCAGGGGCCGAAGACGGCGCCGAAGCGTCCCATGCCGGAGGTCCAGCCGACCGCGGTGGCGCGGTTGTCGTCCTCGGAGCGGTGCGCCACCGTCGCGTAGATCATGGCTTGCGCCGAGAACAGGAAGAGTCCGGTCAGGAAGACGACGGTGTAGGTGAGGGGCAGCGCCATCTTGAAGCTGAGGGAGTAGATCCCGACGGCGGTGGCGCCGAACCAGATCGCGGAGATCAGCGAGCCGCCGAACCTGTCGGTGAGGCGGCCGCCGATCAGCATGCCGACGATGCCGCCGAGGTTGATGACGATCACGAAGCCGATCGAGGACCCGAGGTTGTAGCCGTTGGCCTTCATCAGCGAGGGGAGCCACTGCGAGACGCCGTAGACGAGGAGGAGACCGCCGAAGGACGCGACCCAGAAGAGCAGCGTCTGGACCCACCGGCCGCCGCGGAACAGGGCGGTGACGGCGCTGAAGCGGTCGGCCGCGGCCTGGCGCTCCCCGGCGCGGGCGGCCAGGTCGACGCCGTAGCGGTCGGCGAGCGCGCGGGCCTCGTCGGTGCGGCCCTTGGCCTGGAGGAAGGCCATCGACTCGGGCATGTACACGGCCGCCAGCGGCACGCCGATGAACAGCGGTATCACGCAGATCCAGAAGGAGACACGCCAGTCGCCCGTCCCGAGCGCCACGAATCCGGCGACGATGCCGCCGGCCTGGTGCGCGGTCATCAGGGAGCCCACGATCAGGGCGCGGCGGCCCCTCGGCGCGTACTCGGTGACCATGGTGATCGCGCTCGGCAGCAGGCCGCCGAGGCCGAGACCTGCCAGGAAGCGGCCGAGGCTGAAGACGCCCAGGCTCGAGGCCGACGCGCAGACCGCGGAGGCCAGGGAGAACACGGCGGTCGACCAGACGATCGTCTTCTTGCGGCCGGCCCAGTCGCTGACGGTGCCGGAGGACAGGGCGCCGATCAGCATGCCGAAGGTGGCGTAGGAGCCGACGTCGCCGGCCTTGCCGGGGTCGATGCCGAGCGCCTTCGTCTCCAGCATGTGCGGCAGTACGGAGCCGTAGATGAACATGTCGAGGCCGTCGAAGAGGACGACCAGCCAGCAGAGGCCGACGACCAGTGCGGCGAGTCTGCTGCCGCCGCGAGCGGGCAGGGCGAGGGAGGAGGACATCGTTGTTTCCTCTCGTCCAGGAGGCGTGGGCCCTGGAAGGGGATCGGTGGTGCGGGTCGACGCGGCTCGTGCGGCTGACCCGGGTGTGCGACAGACGCTAGGGAATGGACTCCTGGAGTGTCAACGTTTTTGTCAACAATCCAGGGAACAATCAGGCCGCCCTCCGCGACCGTCGCACGGGCGGCTGAGAGCCAGGTGAAAGCACGCGCGGGCGGCACATGTGCGATGCCGCCCGCGCGTAGGCACTGGCTGGATCCGGTCGCTGAGTCGAGCGTGGGACAGGAGGCCGCCGGCGGCCGGTCAGCCGATGGGCGGTGTGCCGTGGGTGTGGAAGGACTCGATGGTCTTCAGGCCCCAGGCCTGGCCCTTCTTCCGCTCGTCCTCGGTCCACGTGATGAGCGGCCAGTCGGGGGCCAGGACGAGACGGGTGAGCGGGTTGCACAACTCGACGCGGTTGCCACCGGGTTCGTAGACGTAGAGGAAGAACGTCTGCTGGATGGCGTGCTTGTGCGGGCCCGTCTCGATGAACACACCGGTGTCGATGGCGAGATCGGCGGCGCGCAGGATGTCCTCACGGGTGTCCGTGGCGAACGCGATGTGGTGCAGACGTCCGCTCGAACCCGTCCAGTCCTCCGTGTAGACGACGTCGTACGACTTGTTGCTGAAGGTCAGCCACTGGGCGGCGATCCGGCCGCTGTCGAGCTGGATCTGCTCGGTCGGACGGGCCCCGAGAGCGTCGCGGACGAAGTCTCCGTTGGCGGCGACGTCGGAGGCCAGGTAGTTCACGTGGTCCAGGCGCCGTACGCCGACCCCGTGGCCGGGCTTGGCCTGCGGCTGGTTCTTCAGACCGGGCTTCAGATGGTCGGGCGCCTGATACCACTCGCTCTCCCAGTACAGGGCGAGTTCGTGACCGTCGGGGTCGGTGGTGACGTAGAGCGGGCCTAGGCCGGGCTCGTCGTTCACCCAGCGGCCCTCGCGGCCGGCGCTCTCGATCTCCTTGACGCGGCGCCGGAGGGCCTCCTCGCTGGAGGCGCGCAGGGCGGTGCGGCGGATGCCCGAGGTGGAGTGGGCGGTGAGGGTCAGGCTGTGGTGTTCGTAGTCGTCCCAGGTCCGCAGATAAACGGAGTCTCCGGAGCGGCCGTTCTCGGTCAGGCCGAGGTAGTCCGTGAAGAAGCGGACGCTGGCGTCCAGGTCGGGGGTGAGCAGTTCGACGTGCCCGAGGTGGGCGATGTCGCCGAGCGGCGGGGCCATGGGGCCTCCTCAGTGTTGTGCGGCTCCGGCCGGCCGGGGGAAGACCGTGCCGTCGAAGATCTTGCGTGCGGTGCGGACCACGGCGGTGCGCCGGGCCACGGGTGCGGCGCCCCCGGGGCCGTACTCGACACCGGCTTCGATGTCGAGGAATCCGGTGGGGTGTTCGATACGCAGCCGGTCGCCCCGTTCGGGCGGGCGCGCCACGGCGTGCCCGACGCCGCCCTCCACGCGCAGCCCCGCGGCGACGCTCGCGGCGCCGAGGACTCCGATGGAGGTGTGGCAGCGCACCGGGATGAAGGTGCGGGTCATGACGGCTCCGCCGGCGCGGGGCGGGGCGAGCAGGGTCAGCTTGGGCACGGTGGCGTTCTCGACGTCCCCGAGTCCCATCAACTTGCCCGCCTCCAGGCGGATTCCACGGAGCCGGTCGGCCAGGGCCCGATCCGCCTCCAGGTCCACCGGACTCTCGTACCCGGTGACGCCCAGCGCGGACGCGGCGATCAGCACGGTCGGCATGCCGTTGTCCACGCACGTCACCGGGGTGTCGGCGACGAGGTCCCGGGCGTGGCCGGTGGGCAGCAACGGAGCGCTCCCCTGCGGGAATTCGATCATCACGGGCGCCGCGGTCCCCGGCACCCCGGAGATCTCGGCGGAGCCGTCGTAGACCACGCGCCCGCCCTCGGTGGGGAAGCTCGCGTTCGCGAGGTCGCCCGAGTTGACCATGCGGATACGTACCGAGGTACGGCCCTCCCCCGGTTCGACCAGTCCGCGTTCGACGGCGAACGGGCCGACGCCGGCGAGGATGTTGCCGCAGTTCTGACGGTCCGACACCTCCGCCTTCTCGACGGCGACTTGGAGGAACAGATAGTCGACATCCGCGGCGGGGTCGGCGGAGACCGAGACCACCGCCACCTTGCTCGTCAGCGGGTGCGCGCCGCCCAGCCCGTCGATCTGGCGCGGGTCGGGGCTGCCCATCACGCGCAGCAGCAGGTCGTCGCGTTCGGCGGCGTCGGCGGGCAGGTCCCCGGCCAGGAAGTAGGCGCCCTTGGAGGTGCCTCCGCGCAGGAGCATGCAGCGCACTTCCTCGGCCTCGCTCACGGCGCGGCTCCGTCCCGTACGTACTCGTCGTACGGCGTGTACGTCACGCCCAGGCGTACGAGGGTCTCGCGCAACCCGTAGCGGTCCAGGCCGAGTTCGCCGTCGAGAAACGCGGCGCGGGCCAGGGCTTCCTTCCGTTCACGGGCCGCGGACTCCTCGGCCACACGGCGGGAGTCCTCGCGGGGCACGCACACCACGCCGTCGTCGTCGGCGAGGATCACGTCGCCGGGCCGGACGATCTGGCCGCCGACGACCACCGGGACATTGACTGAACCGCCGGTCGCCTTCACGGTGCCCTGGGGACTGACCGCGGCGGACCAGGCGGGAAAGCCCATTTCGCGTAGTTCGGCGGTGTCCCGGATGCCCGCGTTGATGACCAGGCCGCGCACGCCGCGACGGTGCAGTGCGGTGGCGAACAGCTCGCCGAACATGCCGTCGGTGGAGGGCGAGGTGGTGGTGACGACCAGGATGTCGCCCTCGCCACACTGCTCGACCGCGGCGTGGATCATGAGGTTGTCCCCCGGCCAGGACAGCACGGTGACCGCGGTGCCCGCGACGCGGACGCCCTGCTGGATGGGGCGCAGACGGGTGCCGAGCAGGCCCGTGCGGCCCATCGCCTCGTGCACGGTCGCGGTGCCGTATCCGGCGATCGCCTCGACGTCCTTCACGTCCGCCTTGGGCGGGCCGGTGACGATCACGCCGCTCATGCCAGCTCCTTGGCGATCTGCGGGTAGGGACGCATGTAGGCCTCGGCCATGGTCTTGTGGGCCAGGCCCAGGTTGGGGCCGGCGTTGCGCTTGAGCTGGACTCCGCGGCGTACGGCGAGGTCGGTGTAGTAGTCCCACAGGTGCTGCTGGGCGCCGAGGCATTCCATCGCCTTGCGCTTGGTCTCCCACACCTCGGTGATGTCGAGGAGCACTTCGGGCCTGAAGCCGCTCATCTCGGGCTGGTGCGGCTCGAAGTAGAAGACCGGCGGGGCGCCGATGATCTCGCCCTCACCTGGGTAGCCGATGGCCTGGGCGAGGACACGGGCCTCCAGCGCCATGCGGTTGGCGGCCGGGTGGTCGCCGTTGTAGGGGTCCTCGGCCGGATGGGTGAGGACGACGTCCGGCTGGGTCTCGCGGTAGACCGTCACCAGCCGGTCGGTGAGCTCGGCGGTGGCGGTCAGCGGATAGTCGCCCGCGTCGAAGAAGCGGACCTCGGCGCCGAGCGTGACTGCGGCCTTCTCGGCCTCCTCGCGGCGTATCGCCTTGATCTCGTCGAGCTTCTTGCCCTCCCGCCAGGCCTTGGCGGACTCGCCGCGCTCGCCGAAGGTCAGGCACGCGATGGTGACCTTCTCCCCACGGGAAGCGGCCAGGGCGATGGCTCCCCCGGCCCGCCACACGAAGTCCCCGGCGTGCGCGGTGACGACCAGGGTCGATCGTGAGGGGTGTCCCCCCTGCCCGGGCGGGGCCGAGGGCTCGGGGGCGGCGGGCGCGTTGCCGTGCGTCATTGCAGCAATCTCCTTGGTGGACAGGTGAGCGCCCACCTCGGCTGTCCGCAGTGCCGCGCGTCGCCGCGCGGCACGTCAGTCGCGCAGCGCTTCGATCACACTGCCGAGGTGAGCGCGGACGGCCGCTTCGGCCGCCTGCGGGTCCCTGGCCCCGATCGCCTCGATCATGGCCAGGTGTTCACTCAGGGACTGCTGCGCACGACCGGGGCGCAGCGCCAACTGGAACCGGTGGCGCACCAGTTGGGCGTTGAGCCGCTCCAGGAGTCCGACGGCCGTCCGCTGGCCGGAGAACTCCCTGATCCGGGCGTGTACTTCGTGGTTGAGCTCGGAGTAGGTGACCGGTTCGCCGTCGGCGACCGCCTTGGTCATGGCGGCGCCCAGGTCCGCCAGTTCGGCGAGCTGGTCGTCGGTGGCCAGGACGGCCGCCTTGGCCGCGCAGAGGCCTTCGAGCGCCATGCGGCACTCGGTGATGGCGACCGCTTCGTCCACCGTCACCACCCGGACGCGTGATCCGCGGTTACGGATCCGCTCGACCAGTCCCTCCGATTCCAGCTCGATCAGCGCCGCGCGGGCGCTGGCCCGGGTGACACCGAACTGCTCGGCGAGCTCGTTCTCCACCAGCCGCTGGGCCGGTGCCATCTCTCCGCGCAGAATCGCCTGCCGCAGCTGCACCAACGCGTGCTGCTTGGCCTGCTCGCCGGTGCCTGGACGGGCTTCCGTCTGCATTGCTGCCCTCCCTGAGTGAGTGCCTGTCGAACGTAAATCTAGACCAACAAGATTGTCAACAATTTTGTTCGGTATGTTGCCGACATGCCTTGACGCCGCCCGCGGGGCCTGCGCCGTTCACGCGGCCCGCAGTCGACGGACGGGACCGCCGACCGAACCGGCCCCGTGTCGACCACGTGGTCCCCAAGGTCGGCCGGGCCGGCGTTCCGGTCGTCCGGCCCTACCGCTTGTGGTGCGTGAGAGACAGCCTCACCATGAACCTCGGCTGTCCCGGTCCGCAGGGCCCACGGCGGCCCGCCTCGCTCCGCGCGCGCCGGCCACCCGACTCCGGGATCCCGGGCCCGGATGCGGAACGCAGCACAGTGTGAAGGCCAACTCACCTTCGGCCGAAGGGACTTACCGGATGCGCGTCTCGCTCCGCACCGGGTCGGCAGCAACCGCCGCCCTGTGCCTGGCCCTCGTCGCCGCCCCCGCTCACGCGACTCCTCCCGGCCCCGGTGTCAGCGGCAAGGTCATCGCGCAGACCACCGTCGGCGGCACGGACTACATCCTCCGGGAGATCACCATCCCGCCCGGCCAGGCGACGGGCTGGCACTACCACGACGGCCCGCTCCACGGATACGTCGAGCAGGGCACTCTCAGTCACTTCGACTCGACGTGCGCGAACGACGGCGTCTACCACGCCGGCGACTCCCTCACCGAGCCGCCCGGCCCCACGAACGTCCACATCGGGCGCAACCTCGGCAGGAAGCCGCTGGTCCTGGACGTGCTCTATGTACTGCCGCACGGCGCGCCCTTCTCGGAGGACGCCCCGAACCCCGGCTGCGACTTCGAATAGCGCCCGAGCGCGCCCGACGAACGGACCCGTATGTCAATCCTCTCCCGTCCGGCGGTGGCCTCGCTCGCCGCCAGGTCCCTGCAACGTCTCGCCGTACGCGCCGACCGGCGGCCGGCCGGACGCGGCTCCGCCGCCGCCTCGCACGCCCGTCTGCCGGAATTCCCGCGCCGGACGAGAGAGTTGACGATCCCGACTTCGGTCGCAACGGCCCGTGCCACGGTGTATCTGCCGACGTCCGAGGGGCCGCCACCGCCGGTGCACGTCAATTTCCACGGGGGTGGCTACGTGCTGCCGCTGACGGAACTGGACGACCCCCTGTGCCGCTGCCTCGCCGCCACGGCAGGTGTCGTCGTGGTCAACGTGGACTACGTGGTCGCACCGCAGCACCCGTTCCCCGCGCCGCCCCGGCAGGCCTTCGAGGCCGTGCGGTGGATCGCCGAGCACGGCGCCGAGCAGGGCTGGGACGGCGGCCGCCTCACGATCGGCGGGCAGAGCGCGGGCGGCGGGCTCGCCGCCGCCGTGGCCCGCCAGGCGCTGGAGGAGGGCGGACCCGCGATCGCCCTGCAGGTCCTGCACTATCCGCCACTCGATCTGGTGACGAGCGCCAAGGACAAACCGGCGCCCATCCCCCGGCCGGTACTGCGTCCCTGGATGCGCGAGGTCTTCCGCTCCTCCTACGTGCCGAACCCGCGCGAGCGCTCCGACCGGCTGGTGTCGCCCGCCCACGCGTCGGACACCGGTGATCTGAAAGGCATCGCGCCCGCCCTCGTCGTCACCGCGGAGTTCGACCTCCTCAGACCGGAGGGCGAACGCTACGCGGAACGGCTGCGGAGGGCGGGCGCGCTGGCCGGCCACATGGACGTGCCGAAGGCGGACCACGGCTACGACGGCACGGACGACACCCGGGCCCGGGAGATCTACGCCGTCATCGCAGGGCAGGTACGGCGGGCCGTCGGGACCGGGGCGAGCGGGGCCGGGGCGAGCGGGGCCGGCTGAGCGTCCTGAGCCGCTCCCGGTCACGGAGAAGTCCGAGCGGTCTCCGGTGCGTGGGGCGTGTCCCCTACAGTGATCATCGGCGTCCGGGACATCGTGTCCGCGCACGCCGGACCCCCGCTCGTGAGGGATCGCCTGTGGGGTCGCCCGATCCCCGGAGGAAAGGCCCCACCTCGTGCCCGCGGCCCCGCCTGAACGTGTCCGTACGGCGGCGATCGGCGCAGCCCGTTCGCGGCCGTGCACCCTCGTCGTCTGCCGGGGCTGCTGCTGCGGCGACCCGCGCAAGTTCCCGGACAGTGATCACGTCTGGCAACTGGAGCGGCTGCGGGCCGGTGCCGCGGCGTCCGGGGGACGGTTCGTGGTCCGGACGACGGATTGTCTCGGGCCCTGCGACCAGGCGAACGTGATCGTCGTGCAGCCGTCGGGTGACGGGCGGCGCGCGGGCGGCCGGCCGGCCTGGATCGGCTTCGCCATGGACGACGACTGCACGGACGAACTGCTGTCCTGGGCCGCCGCCGGAGGGCCGGGCGCGGTCGCGCCACCGGCCGCGCTGGAGCTCCAGTTCGTCCGCCCGCCGCGCAAGACCCGGGCCCGCACGCGCCGTTGAGGACACGGCCGGCGGCCGGCAGCCCTCAGCCCTTTCGCCGGCGACGGGGGTCGCCACCGTCGTGGTCGAGGACGACCCCCGCCGGCCGAGAGGGAGGACGGCCCCGCCGTTGTCCGTCGGGGCGGGGCCGTCGTCAGGAGTGGGACCGCTCTCGGCTACCGGGCCGGTGCCCCTTGCGCGGGCGCCGGTGCGAGGCCGGTGGGGCGGCTCGTGAAGACGCCCCGGCCCTGGGTCCGGCTGCGCAACCGGGTCGCGTAGCCGAAGAGTTCGGCCAGCGGAACGGTGGCCGTGATCACCGAAGTACCCACACGGGTGAGCGTGCCGGAGACCCGGCCGCGCCGCGCCGCGAGATCGCCGAGCACCCCGCCCACGGCGTCCTCGGGCACGGTGACGGTGACCTCGGCCACCGGTTCCAGCAGGACCATGGCACTGGCGCGCAGTGCCTCGCGCAGCCCGAACCGGCCGGCCGTGCGGAACGCCATCTCCGAGGAGTCCTTCGCGTGGGTCGCCCCGTCCGTGAGGGTGACGCGCAGTCCGGTCACCGGGTGGCCGCCGAGGGGACCCTCGGCGAGCGCGTCCCGGCAGCCGGCCTCCACGGCACGGACGTACTCCTGCGGTACGCGTCCGCCGACGACCGTCGAACGGAACACGAAACCCGCCGGACTTCCGTCGGCGCCGACGGGGTCGGTCCCCAGCGGTTCGACGTCGAGGACGACATGGGCGAACTGCCCCGCGCCGCCGTCCTGTTTGACATGCCGGTACACCAGACCCGACACCCCGCGGGCCACCGTCTCCCGATAGGACACCCTCGGCCGCCCCACGGCGGCATCGAGCCCGTGGGCCCGCCGGATCTTCTCGACCGCCACCTCCAGATGCAGTTCTCCCATGCCCGAAAGCACCGTCTGCCCGGTCTCGGGATCGGTGCGGACGACCAGCGAGGGGTCCTCCTCGACGAGGCGCGCCAGCGCCGACACCAGACGGTCGGTCCCGGTGCTCCGGCGCGCCTCGACCGCCACGGACACCACCGGATCGGCGACGACCGGCGGTTCGAGGAGGAGCGGCGCCGTGGGGGCACACAGTGTCGCCCCGGCCCGTGCGGACTTCGGCCCGATCACGGCGACGATGTCACCGGCCACCGCGCGCTCCAGCTCCGCGTGGCGGTCGGCCCGGACGCGGAGGATCCGTCCGATCCGCTCGGTGCGTCCCGTGCCCACGTCCAGCACCGTCTGTCCCTTCTCCACCGTGCCCGCGTAGACACGCAGATACGTCATCCGTCCGGTCGCGGTGGCGTTCACCTTGAACACCAGCCCCGCGAACGGCGCTCGGGGGTCCGCCGCCCGTTCCTGTTCCGCGCCGCCGTGCGTGCCGCGGACCGCCGGCACGTCGAGCGGCGAGGGCAGATATGCCACCACGGCTTCCAGCAGCGGTTCGATCCCCCGGTTGCGGTAGGCCGAGCCGCACAGCACCACCAGGCCCTCGCCGGTACGGGTCAGGTCGCGGAGCGCCGTCGAAAGGGTCCGCGCCGAGAGGGTGGAGCGGGCGCAGAACTCCTCCAGTGCCACCGGGTGGAGTTCCGCCACCGCCTCCTCCAGCACCCGGCGTCGCCGTCGGGCCTCCTCCAGCAGGTCCTGCGGCACCGCGGTCTCCTCGGCCGACTCGGCGCCGTCGGCCCACACCAGCGCGCGCATCCGGAGCAGATCGACCACGCCCGTGAAGGCGTCCTCCGTTCCGATCGGCAACTGGACGACCAGCGGCGCCGGATGCAGCCGGTCCCGGATCGACGCGACCGCGGTGTCGAGGTCGGCGCCGGCCCGGTCCAGCTTGTTGACGAAGGCGATCCGCGGGACGCCGTGCCGGTCGGCCCGTCGCCACACCGACTCGCTCTGCGGCTCCACGCCCGCCACGGCGTCGAACACGGCGACTGCGCCGTCGAGGACGCGGAGCGAGCGCTCCACCTCGTCGGAGAAGTCGACGTGGCCCGGGGTGTCGATCAGGTTGATCCGGTGGCCGTCCCAGGCGCAGCTGACGGCCGCGGCGAAGATGGTGATGCCACGGTCGCGCTCCTGGGAGTCGAAGTCGGTGACGGTGGTGCCGTCATGGACCTCGCCCCGTTTGTGGGTGGCCCCGGTGAGGTAGAGGATCCGTTCGGTGACTGTGGTCTTCCCGGCGTCGACATGGGCGAGGATGCCCAGGTTGCGGACGGCGGCGAGCGGGTCGGTGACGGGGTCGGTGAGATGACGGTGCAGGTCGGTACGCACGGCCCAGGGCCTTTCGGACGATCCGGAATCGGTCGGCGCGATTCCCGGACGACACACCTGAGTTGAGGCGGTGGTGGACCTCCGGCGGGCAGCGGGCACGGCGACCGGGCATGCGGTCGCCACCGTGCGGGCGGAGGTCAGAAGGTCGTCGCGGGCATCCGGTTCCGGCCGCGCAGCCGGTACCGGGCCCGCCAGGACACGAGGATCACCTCGTGCTGTGACCGGGGAACGACGACAGCGGTGCGGTAACGCACGGCCCGGCTCCCCTCGTTCGTCACGACACGCACGGCGCCGGAAGGGGCGGTGCGTGATTCCGTGGCGAGTGTAGGGAACCGGGCGCGAGCCGCGCACCGGGTTTTCCCCGGCCCGCCCACTCACCCATCGGCGTCGATCGGCCTCCGCCGCGGCCAGGTTCGGTCAGTTGCGGCTCCACTGCTGGTTCGTTCCCCCGTTGCACGACCACAGGACGATCGACGTGCCGTTCGCCGTGCCGTTGCCCGACGCGTCGAGACACAGGCCGGAGACCTTGTTGGTGATGGTGCCGCTGGAGTTGACGGTCCACTTCTGGTTGGTGCCGCCGTTGCAGTCCCACAGGACGACCCGAGTACCGTTCGCGGTACCGCTGTTGTAGGCGTCCAGGCACTTGTTGCCGTAGACCACGAGTTCGCCGCGCGAGGTGGCGGTGAACGTCTGGTTCTGGCCTCCTCCGCAGTCCCAGAGTTCGGCCTGGGTGTTGTTGGCGATGGCGCTCTTGAAGAAGTCGAGGCATCGCCCGGAGCCGGTGCCGACGATCGCGGTGCCGTTGGTTCCGGGGAGGGCGCGGAGGGTGACGGCGTCCACGTCGGGCGCGGTGCCCGAGGCCGCGAAAGCCAGCGTGTTGGAGCCCTTGGCCAGTGCGGCGAGGACGGACACCGTGCGGTACGTGGTCGACGACCCGGTGGGCGGGAAGGCGAGGGTCTGCGCGTACTGGCCGTTGACCTGGAGGGTCGCCCTGCGGGCCGTCGAGCCGCCGTTGGCGTAGCTGATGTCGACGAGCTCCGTGCCGGCGGCGGCCGCGCTCACACCGGTGAAGGCCGGTGTCGTGGCCGAGGTGGTGTCCTCGTACGTCGTCCCCGAACCCTCGGTGCCGCCGACGGTGAGCAGGACCGCTTCGCCGGCGGGCACGCTGGTGGTGTAACTCGTCGTGTAGGAACCGGCGTTGGCGGCCGACCATATATTGCGGACCGATGCGGAGGCCGTGGTCAGGCCCATGTCCGCCCAGCGGGCGGTGATATTGGCGGCGGTGGTCGTGCGGTTCAGCAGCAGGACCGCCCGTTTGCCGCTGCCCGCGAGGACCTTGCTGTAGACCTGAAGGCCCGTCGTGTCCTCGGCGACCTTGACGCCCTGGAGACCGCGCGGATCCTGGTCGATCGCGATGACCTCGGAGTTGGTGAGGATCGACGCGGTCGACGAGCTCATGCCGGCGAGATCGTCGCCCGCGAGCAGCGGTGCGCCGGAGATGGCCCACAGTCCCATGTGGGTGCGGTTCTGGGCGGCGCTCAGGCCCGTCATGCCGACGGTCATCATGTCGGGGTCGTTGTAGAAGCCGGTGTGCTGGGCGGCGGGGTGCAGCGACTTGTCGAAGTTCGCGAGGACGCTCGTCATCGAGGGGTTGTCGGGCCAGTAGACGATGTCGGTGCTGGTGCGCCACAGGTCACCGGTGCCGGCTGCCCAGTTCCACGGGTTGCCCGTACCCCATTCGCACAGCGACAGGACGAGCGGGTGTCCGGTGACCGCGGTGGCGGCCGTGTTCGCGTCGCGGATCGCCTTGTACGTCGTCTCCTGGTCGAGGCCCTCGGCGTCCCCGCCGCACCAGTCGACCTTGACGAAGTCGAAGCCCCAGTTCTGGAAGGTCTGGAGGTCCTGCTGGTTGTGGCCCTCGAGACCGGTGCCGGGGGTGGCCGGGGTCGTGGAGGGGGTCGGGTAGTAGTAGCCGCAGCCGTTCTTCCCGGCGTCGGTGTATATACCGGCCTTGAGTCCCTTGCCGTGGATGTAGTCGGCGATGGCCTTCATGCCGCCGGGCCACTGGGCGGTGTCGACGCTGATGTTGCCGCTGCTGTCGCGGGCGCCCTGCCACCAGCCCTCGTCGATGTTGACGTACTTGTATCCGGCGGCGGCCATGCCGGAGGAGACGAGGGCGTCCGCCTGGGCCTTGATGGTGGTGTAGTCGATGGCGCTGGCGAAGCTGTTCCAGGACGCCCAGCCCATCGGGGCCGGGGCGACCGGGGACTGGCTGGTGGCGACCGCGGCCGGTGCGGCCCGGAACGGCGCGGCCGGGCGGCCGAGTCCGGTCAGCGCGGCGGCGGCGAGGAGCAGGACGGCGCCATGGACACCCGCCCGTCTGAGGAGGCGCACCAGACACAGCATGTTCGAAAGAGGGGACATACGGCTCTCCCTTGAGGGGTTTGTTCGCAGAGTCGAACAAAAGTCAACGCGGCTCGCCATATGGCAGCGCCTCGGCCGGGCCGAGTCAAGTCCCTTGCCACAAAGGGTCATTCACCTCCGGGCTGCCCTTCACCGACCGCGCGCACGTCCGGGGCGAACGTGCGGCCCGTTCACGACGTCGCTGGAGCAACCGTGCCGGAACCCGGCGCCGACGGCACCGAAGCGGACGAACGGGGCGGGGAGGACGAACAGGGCGAGGAGCGGCGGCCGTACGCCGCCCGACATCGGCTCGCGGTACCTTTCGCCCTGTCAGGGCCCACGTGGTCACCAGCAGTTATCCAACGTCGGGATGGTCATGCGCGAGGAAGCGATCGTCGAGGCAGCCGCCGGAGTTCATCTGGTGCACGGCAGCAACACGAACTGGGTGGTGCTGTCCGAGGGCGACGCCGTCACGCTCATCGACACGGGGTATCCCGGTGACCGGGCGGAACTCCTGGCGTCGCTGAAGACCCTCGGCCACGAACCCGAGGCCGTGACCGCCGTGCTCATCACCCACGCGCACAGCGACCACCTCGGCTCCGCCGAGTTCCTGAACAGCACCTACGGGACCCCCGTCCAGCTGCACACGGCCGAAGTTCCGCACGCGCGCCGCGAGTTCCTCCACCAGGTGAGCATCGGACAGGTCATGCGGCAGGCGTGGCGCCCCGGGGTGCTGCCCTGGGCGGTGCACGCCATCCGCTCCGGCGGTACGGCGGACGTGACGATGACGAAGCCCGAGGCCTTCCCGCACGAGGGCCCGCTCGACCTGCCCGGCCGCCCGGTCCCGGTGCACACCCCCGGCCACACGCCGGGCCACTGCGTCTACCACCTGCCGGACGCCGGAGTACTGATCTCCGGTGACGCCCTGGTGAGCGGCCATCCCACCTCGCGGGTACAGGGTCCGCAGCTCCTGCCCGAGATGTTCGACACCGAGCGCGCCGGGGCGCTCGCCTCGCTCGAACGCATCGAGGCCCTCGCCGCCGATGTGCTGCTGCCCGGACACGGACCCGTGCACCGCGCTTCGGTGCGCGCGGCCGCTCAGCGGGCCCGGGAACTGGCCGCCGGCTGACGGGGTCCGGCCGCCGGGACCGTCGGCCGAACCACCCGAACCAGCCGAACCAGCCGAGCTACCCGAGTTCGAGCGTGGTGACCCCGTGGACCCGCGCCCCCGCGAACGTTCTGACCGGCCCGGTGTACATGCGGGCCGTCTCGAAGGAGGGCGTAAGACCGAGCTTCTCGACGAGGGCGACGGCCGCCGCGTTCGTCTCGGGCACGTCGATGGCGAGCGCCCTGCCGCCGGCCTCGGCTGCCAGCGCGGCGAACAGGGCGCGGGTGTCGTCGGCGGTGTCGGCGAACAGGGGACCGACCCGCAGGGAGTCACGAGCCGGACGGAGCACGGCGTACCCGCTCAAGTGCCCGTCGTCGGCGTACCGGACGAAGGTGCGGTGCCCCGGCGCGGTCAGCCACGACTCCAGGAACGCCGGCCGGTCGGCGGGGTAGCACGCGCTGTCGTACGCCGCGATGGCCGCGCGATCCGCCGCCTCGGCCGCCCGCGCTCCCGACGGCTCCTCCCCCACCGGGGCCACGCCGGTGAACCGGACGGTCCTGTAGGCGAGTTCGAAGCCCGACTTCCGGTAGTTGCCCTGCTGGGCGACGACCCCGTCGAGGCCGACGGTCCGGTCACCCGCGTGGGCGAGGGCCGTCTGCCAGGTGGCGAGGCCGTAGCCCCTCCCGCGCACATCCGGGCGCACGAGGTAGAAGCCGAGGAAGGCGTATTCGGCGCCGTAGTTGACCACCGAGATGGCCGAGACCGGCTCCCCGTCGACGCGTCCGAGGAAGAAGCCCCCGGGGTCCTGGGTGAAGAAGCTCGCGGTGTCGGAGAGCCCGGGATTCCAGCCCTCGTCCGCCGCCCAGCCGCCGACCACCGTCCACTCGTCGAGCGTGGCCTGACTGACGACGAGGCCGTCGGGTCCCGGAGAGGTCATGGGGGCGCTCCAATGCATACGGGTCGGGGGCCGCGCCGGTCGCGGACCGGTCGCGGGGTGCGCCGGCCGCTCACGGGTCGCGGGGTGCGGCGGCCGGTCGCACGCGCAGCATCCTTCCCGATCTCGGTGCCGATCGCAGCGACAGGCCCCGCGCGGGAAGGGATTCGGCCACTTCGGCACGGGCGGCCGACACGGCCCACGCCGACCCGCCGCCGCGCCACGCGGGCGGGCCGACGCGGGCCGACGCGGGCCGACGCCGCCCTGTGCGGGCCGGCCGACGCCATGCCTCGGCCGTGCCGCGCGAGCCCGGAAGGGGTGCACGCGGCACCCACACCTTCATTGACGCGAACGCGTCACGCGACTAACTTCCGGGAGCGCTCTCAGTCCCCACCGAGCCCCTCCGGTCTCCCGCCGGTCCCCTCCGGCCCCCACCACCGCACCACCTCCGGTCCCCCACCGACCCTCTCCCGAACAGAGGTCGACCATGAAGACAACGTTGTCCCACGGTCTGCGCAGAACCGTTCCGGTTCTCCTGGCACTCTCCGCCGCGCTGGCACTCCCAGCGCCCGCCGCCGAAGCCGGACCCGGTCTCGGACGCGGTCCCATCACCCCGGCCGCCATCACCCCGGCCGCAGTCGCCCCGGCCGCCGCGTCCATCTGCAACAAGTACTGCGACGCCCGCGACCCCGCCCTCGCGCCGCAGGACCGCACCCCGGTGTCCACCACCCTCTTCTCCCGCGCCATCACCCTGCACTTCGACGACACGGACGCGATGGGCTGGGCCTCCCTCGACAACGGCAGCCCCGGCGACGAGGTGTGGCTCGACCGGTCCTTCGACGGTGGCCGCACCTGGAGTTCGGGCAGCCGGCTCGGGAACAGCTCCGTGCCCACGGGTCAGCGCGGGTGGCGCACCCTCATGTACAACGTTGACGATTGGGGCAACCTCGGTGTCGGGGCGCTGCGGGCCTGCGGCAAGGCCGGGGACCGCACCGACATCGCGTGCACCGCCTGGGCGCGTACGACCTGGAACGCGGGCGAGCGCCGTACGGCCGCCGCGACGGCCCAGATGATGTTCTACGACAACTCCACCGGGCTCTTCGCCACGACCGGTTGGTGGAACTCCGCGAACGCGCTCACGGCCCTGATCGACAACATCCGGGTGACCGGCATGGGCAGCTACAAGTACGCGATCGCCCGCACCTACGACCGTCAACTCGGCTCACAGGGAGGGCAGTTCCGCAACGACTACCTGGACGACACCGGCTGGTGGGGACTCGCCTGGGTGGCCGCGTACGACCTGACCGGCGACAGCCGCTATCTGAGCACCGCACGCGCGGACGCCGATCACATGGCGGCGTACTGGGACACGACGTGCGGCGGCGGGGTGTGGTGGAGCACCGCGAAGACGTACAAGAACGCGATCTCCAACTCGCTGTACATCCAGCTCAACGCGGCCCTGCACAACCGGGTGCCCGGTGACAGCGCCTACCTCTCGCGGGCAGTGGCCGACTGGTCCTGGTTCCGGTCGACGGGCATGGTGAACGCCTCGCACCTGGTGAACGACGGTGTCGATCTGTCGACCTGCCGGAACAACGGCGGCACCGTGTGGTCGTACAACCAGGGTGTGCTCCTCGGGGCGCTCACCGAGCTGAACCGCGCGACCGGCGACAGCGGGGCGCTCGGCACCGCACGCCAGATCGCCGACGCGGCCACCACGTCCACGGTGCTCAACACCACGGGCGGGATTCTGCGGGACCCGTGCGAGAGCGGCGACTGCGGGGCCGACGGGCCGTCCTTCAAGGGGGCCCATGTCCGCGGTCTCGGCCGGCTGAACGCCGCGCTGCCCGACCATCCGTACTCGGCCTATCTGGGCCGGCAGGCCGACGCCGCGCACGCCGGGGACCGCAACGCGCTCGACCAGTACGGTCTGCGCTGGTCCGGCCCCCTGGACCTCGCCGACGCGGCCCGGCAGCAGAGCGCACTCGACCTGCTGGACGCGGCGCCCTGAGCCTCCCCCCGACGCAGCCGAAGACCACTCGCAGCGGGCCCGGGACGGAGGACACGGGCGAAAGTACCCGGGGGCGAACACATATGGGAGGAGGCTCCACCGGTCACCCGTCCGATGGAGCCTCCGTCCTGTGATGGCCGCGCGTCAGCGGACCGCGGCGGGCCGGAACCGGCGGTACAGGACGGCACCGCCCAACAGCAGCGCGGCGCTCGCCGCGAGTGCGGGCATCGCCTGGTCCGCGCCGGTATGGGCGAGGGAGGCCACGGCCCCGCTCTGCGGCCGGACCTGTCCCCGTGTCCCGGGCTCCGGGGCCACCGCGGGCGGGGTGGACGGCCTCGGCTTCGCGGGGTGGTGCGGCTGCCGGGGCTTGCCGCCCGAGGTGTTGACGGACTCGTTCCCGGCGGACGCGTTGCCGAGGCCGACCACCGTCACGGAGTTGCCGCTGACGTTGACCGGGAGATCCACCGGGAGCTGAAGGCCGTTGCCCGAGAGCACACCCGGTGAATCCTTTCCGCCACCGTGCGCGACCGCGCCACCGCCCGTGTCACCACGACCGTGCCCGCCGCCGTACGCGCCGCCGCCACCGCCCGTGCCACGACCACCGTGCGTGCCGGCTCCCCCGTGCCTCCCGCCGCCGGACGCGGCGGTCCCGCCCCCGGTACTCACGTCGGCACAGCGGTTGCCCGCGGCGGGATTGAGCAGTCCGACCACGTTGAGCGTGTTCCCGCACAGGTTCACGGGAACGTGCACGGGGAGCTGGACGGTGTTGCCGGAGATCACGCCGGGCGAGCCTGCCGCCGTGCCGTTGGCCGCGGAGTCGGCGTGGGCCGGCATGGTCGCGGCCAGCGCGCCCGAGGCGGCGGCCGCGGCGATCAAGCTGTTTCGGGTCACCCGTTTCATAAGGTTCACTGCCTTCCTGACAACGTCGCGGGCACTCGCCCACACTGCCAAGAACGTCTGCGACCCATCCGAGTTATGGCTGATCAGCCTTTCACCCCATCGAGCGTCATGCCCGTCGAACGGCGCACCGCCCCTGTTCGAAGGACGTCGGCGGGCACGATAAGGCACTGCGGCCCGTCGCGCCCGCCCAGAGGCGTGCCCCCGGGGCCGCGCCTATCGTGATCCGGGGGATACCGCCGGTCCACCGCAGGGCGACCCTGGAGGCAGGCATGCAGTCCACGCACCATCGCTTCGCGGTCGTGGGAGCCGCCACCGCGACGCTGACCCTGCTGGCGACGGGTCTGCCGATGGCGGCGGTCGCCGCCGACGGGCCCGACCTGTCCCGCTTCTACGGCCAGAAGGTCGCGTGGGCGGCCTGCAAGGGCGACGCCATGCCCGAGGACCTGCAGTGCGGCAAGGTCACCGTCCCGCTGGACTACGCGAAGCCGGACCGCGGCACGCTCGACCTGGCACTGGCGCGCTACCGGGCGACGGGCCACTCACGGGGTTCGGTCCTGCTGAACTTCGGCGGTCCGGGGGGTGCGGGTATTCCCGAGCTCGCCGCGGGCGGCAAGGACTTCATGGGCCTGACGAACGGCTACGACGTGGTGACCTTCGACCCCCGCGGCGTAGGCCGGTCCTCGCCCGTCAGCTGCGGCGACGGTGTCGACGCGATCCTCGGGGCGACGGCCGGCGGCACCGACGTGCAGGCGGCGCTCAAGGCGGTCAAGAAGGCCGCCGACACCTGCGCCGAGCACTCCGGCGCCGTCCTCCCCCACATCGGCACGGTCAACGCCTCCCGCGACCTGGACGTGATGCGTCAGGCGCTCGGCGACAAGAAGCTGAACTATCTCGGCTTCTCGTACGGGACGCGGCTCGGCGCAGTGTACGCGGCCCAGTTCCCCAAGAAGACGGGGCGGATGGTGCTCGACGGTGTCGACACCCTCACCGAGCCGGTGGCCGAGCAGGGCCTCATAGGCGCCGCGGGACAGCAGACCGCGCTCGACGACTTCATCACCTGGTGCGCGAAGAACATGGCCTGCCCGTTCGGACAGGATGAACGCAGTGCCGGCGAGCAGGTGGTCCAGCTCGTCAAGTCGCTCGACGAGGAACCGGTGCCGTCGGAATTCGGCCAGGCGTTCACCGGACAGGACCTGGTGGGGGCGATCAGCCAGGCGCTCTACAGCAAGGCGATGTGGCCCGTCCTCGAACAGGCCCTCAACCTGCTGGTCCAGGACGGCGACACACACGGACTGACACAGCTGTACGGCGGCGCCTCCCTGCCCGACCCCGCCGCGCCCGCCCGGCAGCGGCCGAAGCGGAGCGGCGGGCTCGTCGACGAGCAGGACATCCCCCTGGACAATCTCCCCGCCGCCCTGATGGCCATCAACTGCGCCGACGACCCCGACCGGCCCAGCGCCGACCAGGTCACCCGGCAGATCGCCGGACTGCGCGCCGAGTACGAACAGGCCTCGCCCGTCTTCGGCCAGTACCGGCTCGCCCAGGTGCTGATGTGCTACGGCCGCCCGAAGGGCACCGACTACATACGCGACAAGGTCCGCGACGTACCCACGTCGAAGATGCTCCTCGTCGGCACCCGCGGTGACCCGGCGACCCCGTACCGCTGGACCCTGGAGACCGCAAAGCGCCTCGGCTCCTCCGCCGTGGTGCTCGACAACAAGGGCGAGGGGCACACCGGGTACGCGTCCTCGAAGTGCGTGCACCGAAAGGTCGACGACTTCCTGCTGTACGGGTCCCTGCCGGCCAGCGGAAGCTCCTGCGGCCCGGAGGACACGGACACGTACTGACCCGCGGTCACCGGGTGACGCGTGACCGCCGGCCCAGCGGGGCGACGGGGTGGCGCCGGTCTGCTGACCCACAGGGTCCGGAGGACCCGAACGGCCGAGGCGGTCCCCCGCCCTCGACCGCATACCGACGTCCTCCTCGGCGACCGCGACAGCGCGGGCCTGCCGGAGCCGACCGGGCGGACCGCTCCGTGGCCCGCACGATCCGACGGCATCCCGATCGGCGGCTTTCGTCCCCATGGGATTCACTCATCGTGTGCGCCGGATGCTCCCACTGCTGCTCGTCGCCCTCGGTGCGGCCGGGGCGCTGTTCCTGGTCCGTGGCGTCTCGGCGTGGTGGTGGTGCGCGGCGGCCCCGCTGCTGGCGCTGACCGCGCTGGGCGGATGGGACCTGGGGCAACGACGGCAGTCCGTGCTGCGGAACCATCCCGTTTCCGGGCACCTCCGCTTCCTCCTGGAGGCGCTGCGCCCGAAGCTCCAGCAGTACGTCGTCGAGCGGAACCACGACGGACGGCCCTACGACCGCCGGGTGCGGGCCCTCGTGTACGACCGTGCGAAGGGCGTCGAGGTCGAGGAGCCGTTCGGCACCGAGGACGACGTGTACGCGGAGGGCCACGAGTTCGTTGAACCGTCGATGCGTCCCGTGGAGGTGCCGGACGAGCCGCCCGTCGTCCGCGTCGGTGGTCCCGACTGCACCCAGCCGTACGACATGGCCCTGCTCAATGTCTCCGCGATGAGTTTCGGCGCCCTCTCGGGGAACGCGATCACGGCGCTCAACAGGGGTGCCGCGCTGGGGGGTTTCGCGCACGACACCGGGGAGGGCGGCCTGTCGGACCACCATCTGCGGGGCGGCGGCGACCTCGTCTGGGAGATCGGCACGGGGTACTTCGGCTGCCGCACCTCCGAAGGGGACTTCGAGGCGCGGGAGTTCGCGGACAAGGCCGCGCTGCCCGAGGTGAAGTGCCTGTCGCTGAAGCTCTCCCAGGGGGCGGACCCGGGGATCGGCGGGGTCCTGCCGGGGGCGAAGGTGAGCGCCGAGATCGCGCGGGCGCGCGATGTCCCCGAGGGCCGGACCGTGGTGTCGCCGCCGTACCACCGGGTCTTCTCGACCCCGCGGGAGCTGGTGCGGTTCATCGCCCGGATGCGGGAGCTGGCGGGCGGCAAGCCGACCGGCTTCAAGCTCTGCGTGGGCTCGCGCCGCCAGTTCCTGGCCGTCTGCAAGGCGATGCTCGCCGAAGGCGTCACGCCCGACTTCATCGTGGTCGACGGTTCGGAGGGCGGCACCGGGGCGGCGCCCGCGGAGTTCGACGGCGGCATCGGCACCCCACTGACCGAGGGCCTGATCACGGTCCACAACGCGCTGGTCGGCACCGGGCTGCGCGACCACGTCCGGATCGGGGCGAGCGGCAAGGTCGCCACCGGCTCGGACATCGTCAAACGCCTCCTCCAGGGCGCCGACTACACCAACGCGGCCCGCGCGATGATGTTCGCCCTCGGCTGCCTCCAAGCCCAGCGCTGCCACACCAACACCTGTCCGGTGGGCGTGGCGACCCAGGATCCGCGCCGGGTCCGCGCGCTGGACGTGGCCGACAAGTCCCAGCGCGTACACCGCTACCAGCGGGCCACCGTGCGCAGCGCGAGCCGGATCATGGCCGCGATGGGCGTACGGGATCCGGGCGACCTCACACCCGACCGCCTGCTGCGCCGCGTCGATCCCACGGCCGTACGGTCGTACGCGGAGCTCTACGAGTGGCTGGCGCCCGGGGTGCTGCTCGCCGAGCCGCCCGCGTCCTGGGCAAAGGACTGGGCGGCCGCCGATCCGGACTCCTTCTAGACGTCGCAGACGCCTGTCGTGACGACTCAAGCGACATTGGCGATCAATTGCCCTGGATGCCCGGTATCGGATCGCGTCAGGGTGCTGCGTCATCGATCTCCGCGGCCGACAATCGGGGCACGGGGGCGGAAGAGCGTCCCGACAGTCGTGGGAGAGGTGCGCACCGCGTGAGTGAGCTGTTGGGTGTGGCGGTACTGGGTGCCGGACACATGGGAGCCGACCATGTACGCCGCATAGACCGGGTGGTGAGCGGCGCCAGGGTCGCCGCCGTGGCGGATCCCGACACCGCTCGCGCCGAGGCGGCGGTGGCGGGCATCGACGGCGTGTCGGTCCACGCCGAGCCGGAGGCCGCGCTCGACGCGCCCGGCGTGGGAGCCGTACTGATCGCGTCCCCGGGTCCCGCACACGAGGAGGCCCTGCTCGCGGCGTTCGCGCGCGGCCTGCCGGTGCTGTGCGAGAAGCCGCTGGTGCCGGAGTCGGACGGAGCGCTGCGGGTGGTGGAGGCGGAGGTACGGCTCGGGCGGCGGCTGGCGCAGGTCGGGTTCATGCGCCGGTACGACGCCGAGTACCAGCGCCTCAAGTCCCTGCTGGACAGCGGACGGCTGGGCCGCCCGCTGATGCTGCACTGCACGCACCGCAACGTCGCCTCGCCGCCCGGCTTCACCTCGGCGATGCTGGTCAACAGCTCCGTCTCGCACGAGATCGACGCGGCGCGCTGGCTGCTGGGCCAGGAACTCACGGCGGTGACCGTGCTGCGGCCCCGGCCGTCCGCGAACGCCCCCGAGGGTCTGATGGATCCCCAGTTCGTCCTGTTCGAGTCGGCCGGCGGCGCGGTGGTCGACGTCGAGGTCTTCGTGAACTCCGGGTTCGGGTACCAGGTGGGGTGCGAGGCGGTGTGCGAGGCGGGGAGCGCGCGGATCGGGGACGAGCACACGATGGTCGTGACGACGGCGGGCGGCACGCACGAGGAGGTGGCGCAGGACTATCTCGTACGCTTCGCCGACGCGTACGACCGTGAGGTGCAGGCCTGGGTGGACGCGACCCGGGCGGGCCGGGTCACGGGGCCCGGCGTCTGGGACGGGTACGCGGCGTCCGCCGTCGCCGAGGCGGGAGTCCGGGCGCTGGAGAACGGTGGCCGGGTGGCCGTCGATCTCGCTCCGCGCCCGGACCTCTACGCCTGACCGGGCCACCGGCGTGCGGTGGCCGCGCGCTTCCCGGCGGGCCGCCCCACGGAGCCGGCCCGCCTCGCCGCAGCCGGGGACCGGGCATGCGCATACGCCGAGCGGCGGCGATCGCGGGCGACCCTCGGTATTTCGATCCGGGCTGGGTGGTCGTTCTCCTCCGTGCCGGGAACACGTCCTGGTTCACGGTCTCCCGTTGGACATGCCGCTCTCGCAGGAGCGGCTTCCGGCGGGGGTGGGGGTGGGGGTGGACGAGGTGATCGGTCTCGGCCCATGACGAAGGCCGTGATCGTCCCGTGGTACCTGGGGCACCGGCCGAGCCCGGGATTCACGTGATCACCGTCGCATGCGGTGATCATGGCTGGATCCCGGCTGAGCCGTCTGCGGGGAGACCCGCGCGCGCCCGGCCGGAACCCTCGGCACGGAGTCATTTCGTTACTGCTTATTGCGTACGTGATAATCTCTAACCATCACACCCTCCCGCACCCCGAGACGAAGAGGCGATGACATGGCCGCTGAGACCCGAACCGGGACGGGCCCGCGCGACCGGTTCCGCGCGCAGGTACGCCAGGAAGTGAAGACTGCGGCGCTGCGCCAGCTGGCCGAGGGCGGCCCGGAAGCGCTGTCGCTCAACGCGATCGCCAAGCAGCTGGGCATGACGGGACCCGCGCTCTACCGCTACTTCGCCAACCGCGACAGCCTGCTGACCGACCTCGTCGTCGACGCCTACGGAGACCTGGCGTCGGCCCTCTCCCGCGCCGCCGAGGCCTGCACGGACGACGCCGTCACCCGGCTGACCGAGCTGGGGCGGGCCTACCGGGCCTGGGCACTGGCCGAACCGCATCGCTACCGCCTGCTCTTCCGGGCCCCGCTCCAGGGCTACGACGCCCAGTCCGCGAGCCTGGTCGAGGCCTCGCAGCCCGCCATGAACGTGCTCCTGGAAGCGGTGACCGCCCTGGCCGAGCCGGACGCGCGGGTCCCGGAAGGCGCGGCGGCGCAGTTCCGGGAGTGGCAGCAGCGGCACGGCTTCGAGGGCGTCCCGGAAGCGGTCGCCGCGCGCTCGACGATGCTGTGGGCCCATCTGCACGGCATCGTCGCCCTGGAGATCGAGGGCAACTTCGCCTCGATGGGCATCGATCCGTCCTTTCTGTACGAGGCCGAGGTGACGGACTTCGTGCGCTCACTCTGAGACGCGGGCGAGTTCCCTCACAGGGGCTCGCACACACGCCCCTCGAACAGCAGAATGAAAGCTGACACGGGTCCATCGGCGACCCTCAAGTCGCGTACGGTGACTACGACTTGCCCCCGGGCGCCGGCTACCGCATCGGGACCAGTCGCCCACTCCGGGAGGACTGCGGCATATACCGGAAGCACGACCGTATCGGGTGTTGCCAAATCCCTTACAGCGCGTCGCGGGCTGTGCGACAGTCGTAAACGGTCCTTCCGTCAGCCCAGGTCGTACCGTCCCCGCATCGGAGTACGTCATGCCACCCCATCTCTCCGCGGACCGCCCCGCCGCTCAGCCGCCCCCGCGCGGCACGGTCGACGCGCTCATCTCGCAGACCCGGCGCCTGCGCGGCGAGGTGGACGCCGTACGGCGTGAGGCACCCGCCGACGGCGAGGACGCGCAGGGACGCTGGCAGCGCGCACTGTGCAATCTGGCACTGCACCAACTGAACGACCTCGACGAACACTTGGCCCAGCTGCGGGACGGACCGCCGGCCGTGCCCGTCCAGCCCGCGACCACCCCCGCCGCTCCCACCACGCTGCCCGGGTCGGCCGCGCCTCGGCAGGGCTCCCTGCTGAGCCGGGTCGGCAGCGCGGAGTGGAACCTGCTCACGGACGAGGCCAGTTGGTCCGGTGAGCTGTACCAGATCCTGGGCCGCGACGCCGCCGCTCCCCCGCTCACCCTCGACGAGCTGCCCTCCCTGGTCCTCGACGAGGACCGGGCGATGCTGACGACGATGGTCACCGACTGCCTCATCGACGCCAAGCCCATCGACGGGGAGTTCCGCATCGTGCGCCCCGACGGCGGCGTACGGACCGTACACATGATGGGCGAGCCCGTGCTCGACACGGACGGCAGCACCGCCTCGATGTGGGCCGTGCTGCGCGATGTCAGCGAACTGCGGCGCAGTCAGCGGACGGTGGGCGAGACCCGTGAATCGCTCCGGCGTCAGCAGCACGTCGCGCAGACCGAGCGCCGGCTCGCGGTCGAACTCCAGGAGGCCGTGCTGCCACCCTGGCGCGGTTCCCTGCGGTTCCCGCGCCAGGGCCCCCGGGCACTGGACGTGGCAGCCCACTATCTGCCGTCCTCGACCAGCGCGCTGATCGGCGGCAACTGGTACGACGCGCTCGAACTCCCCGACGGGGAAACCCTGTTGAGCGTCGGCGACCTGACCGGACACGGGGTCACCGTGACCTCGGGAATGGCGATGCTGCTCGGCGCCCTGCGCGGCATGGCGGTGGCGGGCACCCAGCCGGGTCAACTCCTTTCCTGGCTCAATCAGTTGCTCGACGCCACCGTCCAACCCGCGCTGGGCAGTGCCGTCTGCTGCCGCTACCTGCCCGCGACCCGCACCCTCAGCTGGGCGCAGGCAGGACACCCCGCCCCGCTGCTGTTCCGCGACGGGACGGGGCGCGCGCTGGCCGCACCGGACGGCGTACTGCTCGGAGCCACCTCCGGTGCCGACTACGGGCAGGCCGAAGCAGGCCTCCGCGTGGGCGACCTGCTGCTCCTGCACACCGAGGGGCTTGTGCCCCGGCGATCGGACTCTCCGGACCCGGGCGAAACCGGGATCCTGGAAGGTACAGCGGCCGTCCAGAGGCTGCTCGACCTGGCCCCGCGCTTCGGCGAGGCCCGTACGGCCCAGGACTGTGTACGGATGATTGTCGAGGAATTCGGCGAGACAGAGCGCGAGGACGACGCCTGCGTGCTCATCGCCCGGATCGGATCCTGACACCGATGACGCCTGACACCGATGACGCCGGCCATGCGGTCACCGGAGACCGAGGACAAGGACACCGGAGCCGGACGCGACGGTGAGTCGGTCAGGATCGGTATCGGCCCCTGACGGCTGACGTCGTTGTCAGCCGACGCGGCGCGTCGCAGCGCGACCCGCCCCGAACGCCGACGCGCGCAGGGGGCCGCGGGAGCACGGGGACGCAGGCACCCGGGGATGCGGCAGCAGGCCCCTACACCCGCGCGCTGTTGCCGCGCCTGGGCTTCAACGCGCCCTTCGGCAGCGCGAGTTTGATCTCCTCACGCAGATCGCTGATCTTCGGATAGCTGGAGTACTGCCCGGTGAGCCTGTACATCTCGCGCAACCGGTCCCAGGTGCGATGGGAGGAGTTGGAGCCCATCGACGTCAGGGCCAGTCGCGCGTAGCGGTCGGCCTGTTCGGGGTCGTCGGCGATGAAGCAGGCCGAAGCGAGGGAGATGTGGTCGAAGATCTTCGACCGGTCCCGGCCCGACTCCCGCAGCTTCAGCGCCTCCTTGGCGTGGCGCTGCGCGGTCGCCGCGGCGGCCGGCTCGTGCTCGGCGAGGGTGCGGTAGGCGAGAGCCTGCATACCGTGCATGTCGGCCTCGTCGAACAACTGCATCCAGCTGGGCGGCGGTACGTCACCGCGGTCGGACACGAACAGGTCCTCCGCGACACCGAGGGTGCGCCGCATGGCCTGGCCCTTGCCCATGGAGGCCTGAGCCCAGGCCTCGATGGTGTGGAGCATGGCCTGGGTGCGGGGCAGCACCTCGTCGCCCGAACCGGACTTGGCGAGCTTCATGAGGTCGAGCGCGTCGTCGGGCCGGCCCAGATGCACCATCTGGCGAGCCGCCCGGGAGAGCGCCTCCCCGGCACGGGGCCGGTCGCCGCCCTCCCTGGCCGCGTGGGCGGCGATGATGAAGTACTTCTGAGCCGTGGGTTCCAGGCCGACGTCGTGCGACATCCAGCCCGCGAGGACGGCGAGATTGGCGGCGACGCCCCAGAGGCGCCGCTGGAGATGGTCGGGGTGCCGGTAGGAGAGCATGCCTCCCACTTCGTTGAGCTGGCCCACCACGGCCTTGCGTTGCAGCCCGCCGCCGCGGGCCGCGTCCCAGGCCCGGAACACCTCGACGGAGCGCTCCAGTTCCTCGATCTCCTGCGACCCGATGGGGGCGGCCTCGTAGCGGTCGAACCCGGCGGGGTCGGCGTGCAGGGGGTCTTCGAACTTCGGAGCGTCGGCCGTCAGGGCCGGATCGGTGTGCAGCCAGTCGTGCATGGCAGTGCTGAGTGCGGATCCCGCGGCGAGCGCGGCACCCGCGCCCACCAAGCCGCGTCGGTTGAGCATGAGGTCCATTCCCGTGAATTCGGTGAGGACCAGGGCAGTCCGCTCGGGCGCCCACGGCACTCCGTCGGGATGTTCCACACTCCCGCCGCCCTGCCGTTTCCCCGCGCGCCCGTGCCGGACCAGACCGAGGTCCTCGATGGTCACGACACGGCCGAGACGCTCGGTGAACAGGGCCGCCAGCACCCGCGGCACCGGATCGCGCGGGATCTCTCCCATGTCGATCCACCGCCGCACCCGCGAGGTGTCGGTCGCCAGCTGGGGGTGGCCCATGGCCGCCGCCTGCCGGTTGACCATTCTCGCGAGTTCGCCCTTGGACCAGCCGGCCAGGCCGAACAGGTCCGACAGACGGGTGTTGGGTTGTCCGTTCACGTCAAGCCCCCAGGTTCTCGGCTGATTTCGACAGTAACCGCCTGTCAGTTGCTGAGCGACTATTCGCCAGGGTTCGCCAGGGTGCGCCAGATGGTGTGCCAGTGGACGTCGGGTGTCAGGTAGGAACGCGCCACCCCGACCCGGTTGCCAGGGACATTCCCCAGGATGAACCAGGCGGCCGGGGCGGGCAGCGCGGCAACTTGCAGGCACACGAAGGGATCTGTTTCGCCCATGTACACAGCATCGTCCTCCGTGTCCGCTCCGCCCCGGTCGTTGCACTCCCGCCCGGTGGGCAGCGGCCCTTACCTCGACCCCGCACGTCAGGCGGCCCCCGTGCTCGGTGCCGGCCGGACGCGCCGCGCGGCGGGGCTCGGCACCCAACCGCTCAGCGGGAGACTCGACTTGTCCGGCCCTCAGGGCGCCCAGCTGCGCACGGCGATCGCGTCGGTGCACCGGATCTGTCCGGAGTTCGCTCCGGTCCAGGTGCTGCGCCGCAGCGGACGCTCCGTGCTCCTCGTCGGCACGACGGGGCGCAGCACGGCCGTCGCCAAGTGCTTACTGGACCACTCCCCCGTCTGGGCCGAGCGGATCCGGCACGAAATAGCTGCATACCGCCTGTTCGTCCGGCACCGCCCGCCCGTGCGGGTGCCCCGGCTGATCGCGGCGGATCCGGACAACTGCACGCTGGTGATCGAGCGCATGCCGGGCCGGGTGGCCGCGCTCCAGCGCCACCCGCTCGAGGCCCCGCCCCGCGCGGACATCCGCGCCGCGCTCAGCGCCATCTGCCGGCTGAACACGTGGCGGCCGCCGACGGGGACCTTCAACGCCCCGCTGGACTACGCGGAGCGGATCTCCCGATTCCACGAGCTGGGGTTGCTCACGGACCGGGACATGGGCGATCTGCAGAAACTGGTGCACGGCATCGCGGCTTCCTCCGGCCGCCAGGGCATGGGTCAGTTCTGCCACGGCGACGCCCTCCTGTCGAACCTCCTTCTCTCACCGGCCGGTCCAGTGCTGGTGGACTGGGAGCACGCGGGCTGGTATCTGCCGGGCTACGACCTGGCGACGCTGTGGGCGGTCCTCGGTGACGCTCCCGTGGCACGCCGTCAGATCAGCCAGCTCGCGCAGTCGGCCGGCCCCGCGGCACGGGACGCCTTCCTGGTGAACCTGATGATCGTCCTCACCCGGGAGATCCGTACGTACGAGATGGCCGTGCAGCGTTCCCTGCACGACTCGGCCCCGGCGGCAGCGGGCCCGGCCCACCCGGCTGCTGCGCCGTCCGGCGAGGAACAGCGGCTGCTGCTGAGGCGGCTGCACGACGACTGCCAGATGGCCCGTCGGGCCGTCCGAGCGGCGGTCGGCACTCGCTGAAGGGGGGACGGAGGTCCGCGATGACGCCAGAACACCGGCGCACCGCGGACCTCCCTCATGTGCGGCCCGCCGTTCGGGGCATTGGTTCATTCCACTGACGCCCCGCAGGCCGGGAGGCCACCGCCACGAAACCCCGCACTCCCCGCGCTGACATGGGAAATCGCCTGCCTCCGGGCATGATTGACGGATCGTCGGAGAGCCGGTAGCACTGACGCGTCCGGCCCTCGCACGCCCCACCGCGCCCGATCGTCCCAGGAGGCTGCATTGCACTGGTCCGCCACCGAACCAAAGGGCACCACCGGGCACAGACGCGCGCGCAGGTCCGCGGGAGCCGTCGCCTCGGCGGCGCTGCTGCTGCCGCTGCTGGGCGCGGCCCCTTCGAGCTCCGCCGAGGAGGTGCCCGCGGCCGGGTTGCAGCGGGCCTTCGCCGCCGCGGCCGCCGAGTACCACGTTCCGCAGAGCGTGCTGCTCGCCGTCTCCTATCTGCAGTCCCGCTGGGACGCGCACGCCGGTGCCCCGAGCGTCACGGGCGGCTACGGTCCCATGCACCTGACCGACGCCCGGACGGCGATCGCCGGGACCCCGCATCACAGTGACGGCACGGAGGACGCCCGCGGCGACAGCTCGCGCCCCGCGCTCCTGCCCGCGGCGTCGGCACCCACGGACTCCCAACTCCCCGCTCGGCTCAAGACGTTGACGAAGGCCGCCGATCTCACCGGCCTGCCGGCGGAGCGGCTGCGCACCGACGCGGCGGCGAACGTCGCGGGCGGCGCCGCTCTCCTCGCCGCCGCGCAGCGGGACCTCGGCGAGCCCCTGAGCGACGACGCCGCCGACTGGTACGCAGCGGTGGCACGCTTCTCCGGAGCGGACGACAGCACCACCGCGGCGACCTACGCCGACGACGCGTACGAGGTGATGCGCGCCGGCGAGCGGCGCACCACGGACGCCGGCCAGCAGGTCACGCTCGCCGCCCAGCCCCGCCTGAACCCCGACACCGCCCAGCTCAGCGGCGCGGGACTGCGGACGGCCTCCGCCGACGGAACGGAATGCCCGAGGACGGTGTCCTGCGAGTGGATCCCGGCCCCGTACGAGGAGTTCGGCGAGGGCGACTACGGCAACCACGACCTGGGCGACCGGCCCGCGTCGCAGAGCATCAAGTACATCGTCATCCATGACACGGAAGGCACCTGGGACGGGGTGCTGAACCTCGTCCAGGATCCGACCTATGTGTCATGGAACTACACCCTGCGCTCGACCGACGGGCACATCGCCCAGCATGTGAAGGCCAAGGACGTGGCCTGGCACGCGGGCAACTGGTACATCAACGCCAAGTCCATCGGCCTGGAGCACGAGGGCTTCCTCACCGCGCCCGACGCCTGGTACACGGAGGAGATGTACCGCGCCTCCGCCCGGCTGGTGAGGTACCTCTCCCGGAAGTACGACATCCCGCTGGACCGGCAGCACGTCCTGGGGCACGACAACGTACCCGGGCCCACGACCTCCACCATTCCGGGCATGCACACGGACCCGGGCCCGTACTGGGACTGGCAGCACTACTTCACCCTGCTCGGGCACCCCTTCCACCGCTCGTTCCGCAAGGGCGACCTGGTCACCGTCCTGCCCGACTTCGACGCGAACCAGCCGGTGTACACGGGCTGCGTCACCAAGGGCGAGCCCTGTGCCGCGCACGGCTCCAGCGAGGTGCGGCTCTACTCCCAGCCGGACGAGAGCTCACCGCTGATCCAGGACATCGGCCTGTACCCGAAGGGCGACGCGTCGACGACCGGCGTGAACGACGTGGCCTCGCGCGTCTCCACCGGTCAGCGGTACGCGCTCGCCGGACGGGACGGCGACTGGACGGCGATCTGGTACCTCGGCCAGAAGGCCTGGTTCAAGAACCCGAGGAAGCAGCCGACGGCGGTGCGGGCGTCGGGGCCCGCCGTGACTCCCAAGGAGGGGCTGGCACAGATCCCCGTCTACGGAAGGGCGTACCCGGAGAAGGAGGCCTACCCGGCGGGAGTGCCCGTCCAGTCCGTCTCGCCGCTGCCGTACAAGATCCTCGCGGGCCAGCGGTACGCGGCCGGTGACAAGGTGCCCGGCGAGTACTTCTACGCGCCGACCTTCGACACGACGCCGCACAGGGTCGTGATCGGTACGGACATGTACTACGAGATCCAGTTCGGTCACCGGGTCGAGTTCGTGCGGGCCGCGGACGTGGACCTCGTTCCGTAGCGGATCCCGATGGGCCGGAGGCCGGGTCCGCGCGGAGCGGGCCCGGTTTCCGTCCGTCGTTGACGACAATGGCACGGGCAACCGACCAGGGAATGTGACGCCTAGGACAGGTTCGACCTCGGTAGGGCCAGTTAACGACATGTAACCGCGCCCCCGATCGATGTGCGCTGGGATGGGTCGCTCACGGTACGCGGCACATCTGGGGCGGGTATGGGCGATTTCGTCAAAGAGACTTCAACGCGGCCCGCCGATACGGTGGACCCCCGGCAATGCCGGTGCGGTGGCGCACCGCGCGAGGGCGTACCCGCGGGGGCCGAGGAAAGGTTTCGGGGGCTCCTGGAGGCGGCGCCGGACGCCATGGTGATCGTCGACGACACCGGAACCATCAGACTCGTCAACGCCCAGACCGAAG
>NZ_JBIAQF010000002.1:187662-399476 GCF_042888885.1 Streptomyces sp. NPDC002742 | reverse complement strand
AACCGACAGGTCCGCCCCATGGGCGCGGAACTCGAACTCCACGGCCTCCGCAAGGACGGCACCGAATTCCCCGTCGAGATCAGCCTCAGCCCGCTCGAAACGGCAGACGGTCTCCTCGTCTCCGCCGCGGTCCGGGACGTCAGCGACCGCAAGGCCGCAGAGGAAAGGTTTCGGGGGCTCCTGGAGGCGGCGCCGGACGCCATGGTGATCGTCGACGACACCGGAACCATCAGACTCGTCAACGCCCAGACCGAAGCCCTCTTCGGATACCAGCGCGAGGAACTCCTCGGCAATCCCGTCGAACTCCTCGTACCCGGCCGCTTCCGCGCCCACCACCACCGCCACCGCGACGGGTACGCCGACAACCGACAGGTCCGCCCCATGGGCGCGGAACTCGAACTCCACGGCCTCCGCAAGGACGGCACCGAATTCCCCGTCGAGATCAGCCTCAGCCCGCTGGAAACCACGGACGGTCTCCTCGTCTCGGCAGCCGTCCGCGACGTCAGCGACCGCAAGCGCGCCGAGGCCCGGATCAACGAACTGGCCGGTCTGGTGGAGTCCTCCCAGGACGCGATCCTCGCCAAGACCCTGGACGGCCACATCACGTACTGGAACGCGGCGGCCCAGCGGCTGTACGGCTACAGCCGTTCCGAGGTGATGGGCAGGCACGTGTCGCTGCTCGCCACCACCGAGCGGCGGTACGAGATCGATCTGCTCCTTGACCGGCTGCGCAGCGGTGAGAAGGTGGAGCACTTCGAGACGCTGCGGCTGACGCGCTCGGGCGACCTGCTGGACGTGGACATCACGCTGTGGCCGACCCGTGCCACGGACGGTTCGGTGATCGGTGCGTGCGCGATCGTCCGGGACATCAGCGACCGCAAGAAGGCCGAGGCGGAGCTGACCTTCCTCTACGAACAGCAGCGGCACATCGCCCTCACCCTCCAGCGCAGCCTCATGGGCACCCCGCCCGCCATTCCCGGCCTGACCACGGCGAGCCGCTACCGGCCCGCCACGCAGGGAGCCGGGGTGGGCGGCGACTGGTTCGACCTGATCCCACTGGGGGCCGGCCGGGTCGGGGTCCTGATCGGCGACGTGATGGGCCGCGGTCTGGACGCCGCCGCCGTGATGGGTCAGCTGCGGTCGGCCGCGCACGCCCTGGCCAAGACCGGTATGCAGCCCCGCCAGCTGATGCAGGCCCTGGAGGCGGTCGTCGGCGATCTGGACGTGCCCGACCAGCTCGTGACCTGCTGCTATCTGGTGATCTCCGCCGACGCGGGCGAGGTGACGGTGTGCTCGGCCGGGCATCTGCCCACGCTGGTGGCCACGCCCGGCGCCGTTGCCCGGCCGCTTCCCGCGCCGGTGAACGCGCCTCTCGGTGTCGGCGACATCCTCTACGAGCAGGCGACCGCGGTGATACCGCCGGGGGCGACGCTCGTCCTGTACACCGACGGTCTCATCGAGACGCCCGGCAGCGACATCGAGGACCAGCTCGCCGAGCTCACTTCGACCCTCACGGACCTGTTCACCACGGCGCCCGATCTGGAGGTGGCCGCCGATCATGTGCTGAGCGCCCTGCTGCCGGACGCCGACGGGCACAACGACGACGTCACGCTGCTGCTCACGCGGCTCCCCGACGGGCCCCTGGCCACCGTCAGCACGGACCTGCCCGCGGCGCCCGAATCGGTGCCGGAGGGCCGCGCGTTCCTCAGCAAGGCGCTGACCGCCTGGGACTGCGTGCCCTCCGCGGACGACGCCCGGCTCCTGCTCTCCGAGATCCTCACGAACGCCGTGCAGCACGCCCAGGGACCCATCAGCCTGCACCTGTGCCGCACCGCCACCGATCTGACCGTGGAGATCAGCGATCACAGCCCGCATCTGCCGCAGCCCCGGATGGCGAGCGAGGACGAGGAGTCGGGACGGGGACTGATCCTCGTCCGCGCGCTGGCCGACAACTGGGGCGTCCGCCCCACCGACGCGGGCAAGACCACCTGGTTCACCCTCAAACTCTGACGCCAGAAGGGGTGTTCGGCCTCAGCCCTGCTGGAAGAGTTCCGCCGGGAGCGGCTTCAGCAGGGCGTACAGGTCGTCCGTGATCGGACGGTCCCAGGCGGCGATGGTCACCAGGACGTTGTCGCTGCGGTCGAACTGGACGCAGGCGATCCGGGTCTCGGACAGCTTCAGCCGACGCACGATCAGAAGGTTGTCGCCCTGCATCACCGGCATGTCCTCGGTCCCGGTGACGGTGACCTCTTCGTCGTTCTCCAGCGCGATCAGCAGCTGGGCCACCTCGAAGGGGACCTCGCCCTCGGCGACGTCACGGGCCTGGGAGCCCTCCGGCAGATTGCCGATGATCATCGCCGGACCGCGGCCGCCGAACAGGTCGTAGCGCAGGAAGACGCCCTGGCAGCTGCCGTCGGGGGCGGGCAGCAGGCCCGCGCCGAGATTGCCGGGCCAGTCGCCCGGGTCCATGGCCAGAACGTCGAAGTCGGGCCCGGCGGGCGTGGCGCTGCGGCGGCGGAGGAAGGACATGCCGCAATGGTACGTGCACGGGCGCGTACCGGGCCCCACGGGCACCGTCCGCGCGGGGCCGGGGGACGGGCCCGCGCGCGTCAGGAGATCGCCTGTTCCCCCAGCGCCGTCGCCAGTCCCGTGTGGTCCGTGCCGACCTTGCGGTAGACCGCCGACAGGAGCCGGGCGACGGCGTGCTCGTCGATGTTCAGCTCCTCGGCCACCTGGGCCTGGGTCCGGCCCTCCGCGGTGAGTGCCGCGGCGGTGCGCTCGCGGGCCGTCAGGGTGTCCGTCTCGGTGCTGTGCAGGCGGCGCGGCCGCAGTCCGGCCGACGCCAGCTCGTCACGGGCGTCCTCGATCAGCCCGTCGGCACCGCACTGGACGGCCGCGTCGAGGCCGCGGTAGAGGTGCTCGGCGGCTTCCCTGGGACGTCCGGCGCGACGCAGTTCGGTGCCCAGGGCGACCAGGGCGCAGGCCAGTTCGTAGGCGGCCGGGGAGCGCTCCAGGTGGCGGACGGCCTCTTCGAGGAGCTGGACGCGGGCCGGGCCCGGGGAGACCTCGGCGGCGACGCGCAGGGCCTGGCCGATCGCGGAGGGGGCTCCGTACTGGCGGGCGCGGTTCACCGCTTCGAGTGCCGTGGCGACGGCGCGCTCGGGGGCATCGTGGCTCTCGGCGCGGGCGAGGTGGAGCTGCCAGGGGCACCAGGCGGGGTTGCGCATGCCGCGCGGGTCGAGGCGGCGGCCGGCGGAGGCGAGCTCGATGGCGGCGTCCTTGGTGAGGCCGCGGGCGAGCAGGAGTTCGCCGTACACGGTCTGGGCGTCCGGGAAGGTGACGGCGGCCGGGAAGGGGGCGCAGAAGGCGTAGGCCTCGCCGGTCCGCGCCGCCTCCTCGACCTGGCCACGGGCGAGCAGGACCTGGATGAGGGTGCCCACCGCGTACCAGTGGACGGGCGTACCGGGCCCGACGCGTTCGGCGAGCCTGAGGCCCGCGCGGACGAAGTCCTCTGCTTCGGCGAGACGGCCGCGGCGGAAGCGGACGTATCCGAGGATCGTGTAGCCGAAGGAGAGGTGGGCGCCGTGCCAGCCCTGGGATTCGAAGTCGGCGATCCCGGTGGCGAAGAGCTCCTCGGTGCGGCCCGGCCGGTCGGCGTACATGAAGGTCATCGCGACGAGGACCGGGACCTCGAAGCCGCGGTCGGCCTCGGCCCAGCCGAGGCCTCCGGCCAGGGCGCGTTCGGCGTGATGCAGGGCGATGTGGGCGGGTTCGCCCCGCAGGGTGGCGTCCCAGGCGCGCAGTCCGATGACATAGCGCTCGGTGAGGTCGTGGCCGGTGAGCCGGTCGGCGAGACGGGTGAGGCGCCGGGAGCGGGCGGGCGAGTCGGGTTCGTCGGCGCGGAAGGCGTCCCACATGAACTGCTCGGACTGCATGCGCAGCCGTACCCGGGCGTCGCCGGTGACGGGGATCTCGCGGGCGAGGGTCTCGGAGGCCTCGGCGAGGCGGTCGCTGTGCGCGAGGACCTGGGAGAGGCGGTAGACGATGTTGTGGCGCAGCTCGGGGTCGGTGATGGGCTCTTCCAGGGCGGCGCGCAGATGGTTGACCGTGGTTGTCGGCTCGGTGAGCAGGGAGGCGCAGCCCAGTTCGTACAGGACGGCGGCACGGTCCTCGAAGGGCGGGGGTTCGCGCAGGGCGCGGGCCAGGTAGCGGCGGGCGGCGTCGGGGGCTCCGGCGCGCTGGGTCTCGCGGGCCGCGGCGCGCAGCTGCTGGACGATCCAGGTGTCTCCGTCGGGGTGGGTCTCCATGAGGTGCCGGGCGGCGGCGGCCGGGCCGAGGCCTTCGTTGATCACGCACCAGGCGGCCTGGCCGTGCAGGGCGACGCGGACGCTGCCGGGGATGTCCCGGTAGACGGCGGTGGCGATCAGCGGGTGGACGAATTCGAGGGGGTCGGCGCCGGTGAGGATCCGCGCGGTACGCAGGGCGTCCGCCGCGTCGGCGGCCTCCTCGGAGCCGAGGCCCGCGACGGCCGCGGCGAGCGATGGATGGATCTCGGTGCCCAGCACGGCGCAGGCCCAGGCGAAGCGGACGGTCGCGGGGCCCAGGCGTTCGAGGCGGGCGACGATGCCGCTGCCCTTGACGGCGGCGGCGAGGTCGCGCAGGAGATGCGCTCCGTCCTCGGTCGGGGTCAGGCCGCGGTCGCGGACCTTCGCCGTCAGTTCGACGGCCTCGAACGGGTTGCCCGCGGTGACGGCCCAGCACTCGCGGCAGAAGGCGTCGTCGGCCTGGGTGCCGAGGTCTTCGCGGACGAGCCGGGCGACGGCTGCCGCGCTGAGGGGTTCGAGGCCGAGGGGGCGCTGTCCGGCACGTCCGGGCAGCCCTCTGAACGCCTCGGCGTGTTCGGGGAGTTCGTCGGGCCGGTAGGCGACGACGAGCAGCAGCGGGAGTTGCTCGGCGCGTGGCGCGAACGCGGCCAGCCAGCTGAGCGATTCGGCGTCGGCCCAGTGCGCGTCGTCCAGGAGGAGCACCATGGGGGCGCGCTGCACGGCGAGGTGGGTGAGGACCCAGTCGAGTCCGGCGCGCAGGCCCTGCTGGTCGGGTGGGGCACCCTCGGACGGCGCGCAGAGGCCGAGCGCGGGTCCGACGATCGCGTACCAACTGCCCAGGGAGGAGCGGAGTTCGGCCTCGGAGAATCCGGCGAGCTGCGGCTGCAGGAGCTGGCGGGCGACGTGGAAGGCGACGCGCTGCTCCTGTTCTCCGCCGCGCGCGCTCAGCACGGTGCAGCCCTTGGCCGCGGAGCGCCTGTGGACCTCGGCGAGGAGGGTCGTCTTGCCGATTCCGGCGCGTCCGGCGAAGGCGAGGAGCGCGCCACGGGGGCGGCCCGGTGGTTCGCCGGCGTCCCGGCGCAGCCCGACGAGGTCACTCAACGCCTCGTCGGCTGCGGACAGTTCACTCTCGCGCTCGAAGAGCGTCCGACGGCTGCGAAGGCTGCGTTGCCCCATGATCACCCCCTGTCACGATCGCGCGCCCGCGCGGGGATGCGGATGCGCACCGTGACGTCCAGGCACCTCAGCGTACGCCCCGATCAACCACGGGGCAGCCCGTTCGCGTGCTCCTGGTCGGAACCTCGTCGAGGTTGCGTGGCCGCGGGAGGACGGCCGGTGAACGGCCCGCCGGGCGCGAGGACTCGGGCCGCCGCCCCTTCCCCGTGCCGGGGGCCGGAGCGGGGGCCCGGCGGTCCTCGGTTCAGGTCAGGTCGAACTCGCCCTCGCGGGCTCCCGATACGAAGGCTCCCCACTCCGCGGGAGTGAAGATCAAGGAAGCGCTCTGCGGGCGGCCACTGTTGCGCATCGCGATGAAGCCCTCGACAAAGGCGATCTGGACATCTCCCCGCCCCCGGCTGCTGGACTGCCATTCGGCGTTGCTGAGGTCCAGCTCCGGCTTGTCCCAGCCCGCGAGCGGGTGTTGCTCGATGGTGCTTTCGGCCACGTCCGTGCTCCTCCCGGTTCGTCGTCCGCGGCCAGCCTAGCGATCGGTCCCTGCCGCGCACAGGCCACGTGAGGAGGACGGTTTCAGGAGGCGGGCGGCGCGGCCCCGACCAGCCACATGGAGAAGAACTGGGATCCGCCGCCGTAGGCGTGGCCGAGCACCCTGCGAGCCCCGTCGACCTGGTGTTCTCCGGCCTGGCCGCGCACCTGGAGGGCCGCTTCGGCGAAGCGGATCATGCCGGAGGCGCCGATCGGATTAGTGGAGAGGACCCCACCCGACATGTTGACGGGCAGGTCGCCCTCCAGTTCGGTCACGCCCGACTCGGTGAGCTTCCATCCCTCACCCTCGTCGGCGAAGCCGAGGTTCTCCAGCCACATGGGCTCGTACCAGGAGAACGGTACGTACATCTCGACGGCGTCGATCTCGCGGCGTGGGTCCGCGATCCCGGCCTGCCGGTAGACGTCCGCGGCGCAGTCCTTGCCGGCCCGCGGGGACACGCAGTCCTTCCCGGCGAAGAGGGTCGGTTCGCTGCGCATCGCGCCGCCGTGCATCCAGGCGGGCGGTCGGGGTGAACGGGCCGCTCCCGCGCGGTCGGTGAGGATCATCGCGCAGGCTCCGTCGGAGGAGGGGCAGGTCTCGGAGTAGCGGATCGGGTCCCAGAGCATGGGCGAGGCCTGGACCTTCTCCAGGGTGATGTCGTGTTCGTGGAGGTGCGCGTACGGGTTCTTCAGCGCGTTGCGGCGGTCCTTGTACGCGACGAGGGAGCCGACGGTGTCGGGTGCGCCGGTCCGCCGCATGTAGGCGCGCACATGCGGTGCGAAGAAGCCGCCGGCGCCGGCGAGCAGCGGCTGCTGGAAGGGGATGGGCAGGGACAGGCCCCACATGGCGTTGGACTCGGACTGCTTCTCGTAGGCCAGCGTCAGGACGGTGCCGTGGACGCGGCCCGCGATCAGGTTGGTGGCGACCAGGGCCGTCGATCCGCCTACGGAGCCCGCGGTGTGCACGCGGAGCATCGGTTTGCCGACGGCGCCGAGCGCGTCGGCGAGGTACAGCTCGGGCATCATGACGCCCTCGAAGAAGTCGGGCGCCTTGCCGATGACGACGGCGTCGATGTCGGCCCACGTCAACTCGGCATCCGCCAGGGCTCGTTGAGCGGCCTCGCGGACGAGTCCGGCGATGGACACGTCCCGCCGGGCCGCCACGTGCTTGGTCTGGCCGATGCCTACGACGGCCACGGGCTCCTTGCTCATCGGGCATCCCCTTCGAGTACGGCGACCAGGTTCTGTTGGAGGCAGGGGCCGGAGGTGGCGTGGGCGAGCGCCCGGTCGGACTCCCCGCGATGGACCTGCGCGGCGGCCTCGCCGATGCGGATGAGTCCGGCCGCCATGACGGGGTTGGCGGCGAGCGCGCCCCCCGACGGGTTGACGCGCACACTGTCGTCGAGCCGCAGCGTCTTGCGCAGGATCACTTCCTGGGAGGTGAAGGGGGCGTGCAACTCGGCGGTGTCGACGGGCCGTTCGAAGACGCCGGCCCGTTCGGCGGCCAGCCGGGTGGACGGCGAGTCGGTCAGGTCGCGTACGCCGAGGGAGTGCGCCTCGATGCGGTGGTCGATGCCCCGGATCCAGGCGGGCCGTTCGCACAGTTCGCGGGCCCGGTTCCCGGCCGCGAGGATCACGGCGGCGGCGCCGTCGCCGATGGGCGGGCAGTCGCCGGTGCGCAGCGGTCGTACGAGATAGTCGCCCTGCGGCACCGGACCCCGCAGCTGGGCATGGGAGTTGGCGGTGGCGGCGGACCGGCTGCGGGCGGCGACGGAGGCGAGCGCGAGTTCGTCGGTCTCCCCGGTGTCGATGAGCGCCTGCGCCTGGAGCGCGGCGAGGGCGACCGAGTCGGGCCACAGGGGGGCCACGTAGTACGGGTCCAACTGGCGGGTCAGGACGTCGCGTACGGAGCCGGGCGACGATTTGCCGTACGCGTACACGAGCGCGGTGTCGGCGTCGCCGGTCAGCAGCTTGGTCCACGCCTCGTACAGCGCCCAGGCGCCGTCCATCTCGACGTGCGACTCGGAGATCGGCGGCCAGGCGCCGACCCCGTCGAGCGCCATGGTGAACGAGAAGGCGCGGCCCGCGAGATAGTCCGAGGAGCCGGAGCAGGTGAATCCGATGTCACTGGTCTGCAGGCCCGTCCGGTCGAGGACGTCGTGCAGGACCGGGAGGAGCATCTCGACCTCGGAGTGCTCGTCGGAGGTGCGCCGGTGGTCGGTCTGCCCGAAGGCGACGACGGCGATGTCCCTGGCGGTCCGCATCTACAGCATCTCCTTGTACGTGTCGTAGTCCGCGTCCGGTTCCCCGGTGGGCCGGTAGTGGTCGGGGTAGCGGCCGCCCTCGGACCACACGGGTTCCACGCGCAGGCCCATCCGGACCTCGTCGTAGGGGATGCCGCCGATCCGGCCGTGCAGCGCGAGGCCGGCGCCGTCGAGGGCGATGTGGGCGTACACGTACGGGACTTCGATGTCGAGGTTCCTCGCCTTGATGTTGACGATGCAGTACGTGGTGACGGTGCCGCGCGGACCGACCTCGACCTGCTCGGAGGTGGCCACCCCGCAGGTGGGACACGCCCCCTTGGGCGGGACGTACACCTTGTGGCAGGAGGGGCAGCGTTCGCCGACTGTCCGCCGCTCGGAGAGGCTCTCGATGTAGGCGGACTGGGCGCGGCCCGGGGAGTAGACGTAGTCGAGCCGCGCGGGGGCGACGATCCCGGTCACCATGTCGTCGAACCGGCCGTCGTGGCCCGTGAGTTGCGCGGCCGCACCGTCGTAGGGCTCGAAGCAGGCGATGTCGGTGATCGCGCCGGAGCGTTCGCGCGCCCAGCGGACGCGGACGCGCATCCCGGTGCGCACGGCGTCGGGGCCGGGGGCGTCGAGGGCGTGCAGCAGGCCGGTGTCGGCCCCGTCGAGCTTGACCAGGACCCAGGCGAAGGGGGTGTCGAGGGGCTGGCCGCGGCGGGGTTCGTGGTTCCAGGCCCAGGTGGTGACGGTGCCGGTGGGGGCGACCTCGACCAGGTCGCGTATCTCTTCGGCGGTGACGGGGTCGTACTCGACGGGCGGGACGAGGGTGCGGCCGTCGGCGGTCCGTACGCCGAGGACGACCCGTTCGCGCAGTCCCGTGAGGAAGGCGCCCTGCACGGGCCCGAGGGAGCGGGTGAAGGGGAACTCGACGACGAGGGGGGCTTTGAGGACTTCGGGCATCCCGGATCTCTCCTTCCAACGGCCGGACGCGCCGTGTCCGGGGGCGGGCTGGACGCGTCCGGGGCCGGGCTTGCGGGTCAGGCGCGCCGGTAGACGGGCGGGCGCTTCTCGGCGAAGGCCCGGGAGCCCTCCTTGGCGTCGGCGGTGTCGAAGACCGGCCAGCCGCGCCGCAGTTCGGCGGCGAGGCCGTCGGTCTCGGTGAGCTCCGCGGTCTCGTACACGGACGCCTTGACGGCCTCGACGGCGAGCGGGCCGCAGGCGTTGATCTGCTCGGCGACGGCGAGGGCCTTGTCCAGCGCGGTGCCGTCGGGCACGACATGGCCTATCAGACCGATGCCCGCGGCCTCCTGGGCGGTGTACGGGCGTCCTGTCAGCAGCATTTCGAGGGCGTGCGTGCGCGGGATCTGGCGTTGCAGCCGGACCGTCGAGCCGCCGATCGGGAAGAGCCCGCGCCGGACCTCGAAGAGCCCGAAGGTCGCGGAGGCTCCCGCGACCCGGATGTCGGTGCCCTGGAGGATCTCGGTGCCGCCCGCGACGCAGTGGCCCTCGACGGCGGCGATCACCGGTTTTCGGGGGCGGTGGTGGCGCAGCATGGCCTTCCAGTGCAGATCGGGGTCGGCCTTGAGCCGGTCCCGGTACTGCTCGCCCTCCATGCCCTTGCCTGCCAGTGCCTTGAGGTCCATCCCGGCGCAGAAGGCGCCACCGGCGCCGGTGAGCACGATCGAGCGGATCGCGTCGTCCTCGTCGGCCTCGACCCAGCCGTCGTACAGACCGACCAGCATCGGCAGCGAGAGCGCGTTCCTGGCCTCGGGCCTGTTGAGCGTGAGCACCAGTGTGGCGCCTTCGCGCTGCACGGTGAGGTGTTCCGTCCCACCCATTGCCGTCCTCCCGTCTCGGATGCGAGAACAGGTTGCAGGAGGTGTCCAGCCAGTACAAGGGTTTTCTGACAGACAGTCAGATTTCTTGTGCCGGGGCCCTTCACAGTTGGGTGGGGCTTTGCTCTGATGACCGTCGGGCCCGGGGTGAACATGCCCCGGGGCGCCCGGCCACGGACGTAGACGGACGTGCACGGTCAGGAGGAACGGTGGAGTACAACCTTGCCGACCTGTTCGAGTCGGTCGTCGACGTGGTCCCGGACCGCGAAGCGCTCGTCTATCTCGACCACCCGGGCACGGGCGCGGAACGCCGCCTGACGTACGGGCAGTTGGACGCGGCCGCGAACCGTCTCGCGCACCATCTGATCGACAGCGGAATCCGTCCCGGCGAGCATCTCGGCCTACACCTCTACAACGGCGTCGAGTACCTCCAGACGGTGCTGGCTTGCCTGAAGGCGCGCATCGTTCCGGTCAACGTCAACTACCGTTACGTAGAAGAGGAGTTGGCGTACCTCTACCAGGACGCCGACCTTTCGGCGCTGGTCTTCGACGCGGAGTTCACGGACCGGGTGGCGGCGGCCCGGCCTCGCGCCCCGCGGCTGCGGCACCTCGTGCGGGTGGGCGCCTCGGCCTCCGGAGCGGGCGCGCCGGAGGCCTCGGGTGCGGTGGACACGGCGGACCCGACGGATGCGGCCGGCGCCGTGAGCGCGGTGGGTTCGGCGGGTGCCGTGAGCGCGGCCGGTGCCGTGGGCGCGGCGGATGCGGCGAGTACGGCGGCCGCGGTGGATGCCGTGGAGTTCGCCGACGCCGAGGCCGCCGGGTCGCCCGAGCGTGGTTTCCCCGCGCGTTCCGCGGACGACCAGTTCATCATCTACACGGGCGGTACGACGGGGATGCCCAAGGGCGTCATGTGGCGGCAGGAGGACCTGTTCTTCGCCGGACTCGGCGGGGGCGCGCCGACCGGCGATCCGGTGACGAAGCCGGAGGAACTCGCCGAGCGCGTCGCGGCCGGTGGCGCCGGGATCACCTTCTTCCCCACTCCCCCGCTGATGCACGGCACCTCGACGCTCACCGCGTTCATCGCCTTCAACTTCGGCCAACGCGTCGTGCTCCACCGCAAGTTCGTGCCCGAGGAGGTTCTGCGGACGATCGAGAGGGAGAGGGTGACCAGCGTGTCGCTGGTCGGCGACGCGATGCTGCGGCCCTTGATCGACGCACTGAACGGCCCCTTGAAGGGCACCGACTGCTCCGCCCTGTTCAGCGTGTCCTCGTCCGGCGCGATCATGTCGGACACCGTGCGCGAACAGTTCCAGGCGCTCGTCCCGAACGTGATGCTGCTCAACAACTTCGGCTCCTCGGAGTCCGGCTTCAACGGGACCGCGACGGCCGATTCCGGCCCGGAGCGCGGCTTCCGGATTCGCGTCAACGCCCGTACCCAGGTGGTGGATCCGGTCACCCGCGAGCCGGTCGCGGTCGGCGAGCCCGGACGCGTCGCACAGCGCGGTCATGTACCCCTCGGCTACTACAACGACCCCAAGAAGACCGCCGAGACGTTCTTCCGCAAGGGCGACGAGCGGTGGGTCCTCCTCGGCGACATGGCCACGGTCGACGAGGAGGGCATCGTCATCGTCCTCGGCCGCGGCTCGCAGTGCATCAACACCGGCGGCGAGAAGGTCTATCCCGAGGAGGTCGAACAGGCCCTCAAGTCGCATCCGGACGTGTACGACGCCCTGGTCGCCGGGGTGCCCGACCCGAAGTGGGGCAACCACGTGGCGGCGGTCGTCCAGCTCCGCGAGGGCGCGCCACAGCCGTCCCTGGACGACATCCAGACGCACTGCCGCGCCCGCCTCGCGGGCTACAAGATCCCGCGCCGGCTCGTGATCACCGACTTCATCCAGCGCTCCCCGAGCGGCAAGGCGGACTACCGCTGGGCCCGGTCGGTCGCCGCCGACGCGACACGGTGACCGGGGCACCCGACACCCCGGCCTGACCGGCCCGGAGCCGGTCAGGAGCGCTCGCCCCGCCAGGTCACGGTCGCCGCCCGAGCGGCGACCGTCCCGGTCCGGGCGCGGTACGCGCGCCCTCCACGGGCGGCGGCCCACCCCTTCCCGGCGTAATCCGCAGCACCACACCCATTGACCTCCAGGGTTCACGAATCTAACCTGAGTTCTCATATATAGACGTCGTCTGCATATAGGGATGAGACTCATGGCAGGGTTCAGCGCGGATCCGGAGGGCGTGGTCCAGCGGCTGCGGGACGGCATGGCGAGCGGGGTCCTGTCCTTCCCGCTCACCAGCTTCACGGAGGACGGCGAACTCGATCCGGAGTCGTACCGGATCTACCTGGCAGCCCAGTTGGCCACGGAGCCGGGCGCGGTGTTCCCCGCCTGCGGGACCGGCGAGTTCAGCGCGCTGGACGAGGACGAGTACCGCGCGGTCGTCACCGCGACGGTCGAGATCGCCGACGGCCGCCTGCCCGTGGTCGCGGGCGTCGGCTACGGCTGGGCGCAGGCACTGCGGTTCGCCCGGATCGCGGAGGAGGCCGGCGCGGACGCCCTCCTGGTGCTGCCCCACTATCTCGTCGAGGCCCCCGAGGCCGGCCTGGTCGAGCAGCTCCGCCGGATCTCCCTCGGTACGCGGCTGCCGCTCATCGCCTACCAGCGCGGCCCGGTCGCGTTCACCCCCGAGGGGCTGCGGGCCGTCGCGGCGATCCCCAACGTCATCGGGCTGAAGGACGGGCACAGCGACCTGGACCGGCTCCAGCGCCTCACGCTCGCCGCGCCCGACGGGTTCCTCTTCTTCAACGGTGCCGCCACCGCCGAGATCCAGGCCCGCGCGTACGCCACCGTGGGCGTCCCCGCCTACTCGTCGGCCGTCCACGCGTTCGCTCCCGAGATCGCCGACGCCTTCTTCACCGCGCTGGGCACCGGCGACGACGCGACCACGACCAAGCTGCTGCGGGACTTCTACGTCCCGCTCGTGGAACTGCGCGACCGGGTGCCCGGCTACGCCGTCTCCCTGGTCAAGGCCGCGGCCCGGCTGCGGGGGCTGCCCGTCGGACCGGTGCGCGCGCCGCTCACCGATCCCGGCCCGGACGATCTCGCCGCCCTGGAGCGGATCCTGGACACCGGGCTGGCTCTGGTCGGAGCGGTGCGCCGACCCGCCTGAAGCACGCGGGGGACGGCCCGACGGGCTCAGAGCGGGCCGACCGCCTCGCCCCGCCCGTCGCCGTCATCCTGGGAACAGCGGCCACGGTCACCCTCGTACACAAGGATTTTGATGATGAGTCAGCAACCGACGATCACCGAGTTCACCGTCTACCCCGTCGCGGGGCGGGACTGCATGGAGCTGAACCTGTCGGGTGCCCACGGCCCCTACTTCACCCGCAACGTCGTGGTCCTCAAGGACTCCGAGGGGCGGACCGGGCTCGGCGAGGTGCCGGGCGGGGAGAAGATCACCCGGACACTGCGCGACGCGGAGTCCCTCGTCCTCGGCTCGAAGGTGGGCGACTACCAGCGCGTCCTGCGCGAGATCGGGGACCGTTTCCGCGACCGCGACGCCGGCGGGCGCGGCGCCCAGACCTTCGATCTGCGGACGGCCGTCCACGCCGTCACCGCCGTCGAGTCGGCCCTGCTCGACCTGCTCGGCCAGCACCTCGACGTGCCGGTCGCCGCCCTCCTCGGCGACGGGCAGCAGCGCGACCGCGTACGGGTGCTCGGCTATCTCTTCTACGTCGGCGACCCGGACCGCACGGACCTGGCGTACGTCCGCGAGAGCGACTCGGACGTGGGCTGGTACCGCCTGCGGCACGAGGAGGCCCTCACGCCAGGCGCGATCGTACGGCAGGCCGAGGCCGCCCACGAGCTGTACGGCTTCCGGGACTTCAAGCTCAAGGGCGGTGTCCTGGAGGGCGCCGAGGAGGTCCGGGCCGTCCGCGCGCTCAAGGACCGCTTCCCCGAGGCCCGGATCACGCTCGACCCCAATGGCGCCTGGTCGCTGCGCGAGGCGATCGAACTGTGCGAGCCCCTGGTGGGCACGCTCGCCTATGCGGAGGACCCCTGCGGCGCCGAGGACGGTTACTCGGGGCGGGAGATCCTGGCCGAGTTCCGGCGGGCCACGGGGCTGCCCACCGCGACCAACATGATCGCCACGGACTGGCGGCAGCTGACCCACGCCCTGGCGCTCCAGTCGGTCTCCATCCCGCTGGCCGATCCGCACTTCTGGACCATGCGGGGGTCGGTGCGCGTGGCCCAGCTCTGCAACGCGATGGGCCTGACCTGGGGCTGCCACTCGAACAACCACTTCGACATCTCGCTCGCCATGGTCACGCACTGCGGGGCCGCGGCCCCGGGCGCCTACAACGCCCTGGACACGCACTGGATCTGGCAGGAGGGCCTGGAGCGGCTCACGGTCACCCCGCCGCGCATCGTCGACGGCGAGATCGCGCTTCCGGACGCCCCCGGTCTGGGAGTCCGGCTGGACATGGACCGGCTGCTGGCCGCACACGAGCTGTACCTGAAGGAGGCGCTCGGCGCCCGGGACGACGCCATCGGCATGCGCTTCCTCGTGCCAGGGTGGGAGTTCGACGCCAAGCGGCCCGCGCTGGTGCGCTGACCGCCGCCGCACGCGTTCCCGCAAAAAGCGTTCGCGGACCCCTTGCACTGGGACGGGACACCTGAATTACTGATCCGGAACGACACGACCGAATGATCGGTCGTCCGGATTCGCACGGTTGGCGAGGGAGTGGGCGCGATGGCGGGCTCGACGGACCCGAAGGGCCTGCTCGACGCGGGCGAGCGGCTCGACGCGGAGGAACTGCGGGCTCTCCAGCTGGAGCGGCTGCGCTCGTCGCTGCGGCACGCGTACGAGAACGTGCCCTTCTACCGGGAGTCCTTCGACAAGGCCGGGCTGCGCCCGGACGACTGCCGCTCGCTCGCCGACCTGGCACGGTTCCCCTTCACGGTGAAAGCGGATCTGCGCGAGAACTACCCGTACGGGATGTTCGCCGTGCCGCAGGACCGGATCAGGCGCATCCACGCGTCCAGCGGAACGACCGGGCGGCCCACGGTCGTCGGCTACACGGAGAACGATCTCTCCATGTGGGCCGACATGGTGGCCCGTTCGATCCGCGCGGCGGGCGGCCGGCCCGGCGACAAGGTCCATATCGCCTACGGCTACGGGCTGTTCACGGGTGGCCTCGGCGCCCACTACGGCGCGGAGCGGCTCGGCTGCACGGTGATCCCCGCGTCCGGCGGCATGACGGCACGTCAGGTCCAGCTGATCCAGGACCTGAAGCCCGAGATCATCATGGTGACACCGTCGTACATGCTGACCCTCCTCGACGAGTTCGAGCGGCAGGGCGTGGACCCACGCGGCACCTCCCTGCGGGTCGGCGTGTTCGGGGCCGAGCCGTGGACCGAGGAGATGCGCCGCGAGATCGAGGAGCGGTTCGCGATCGACGCGGTGGACATCTACGGCCTCTCGGAGGTCATCGGCCCGGGGGTCGCCCAGGAGTGCGTGGAGACCAAGGACGGTCTGCACATCTGGGAGGACCACTTCTACCCGGAGGTCGTCGACCCGATCACGGGTGAGGTGCTGCCGGACGGCGAGGAGGGCGAACTGGTCTTCACCTCGCTCACCAAGGAGGCCATGCCCGTGATCCGTTACCGGACAAGGGACTTGACGCGGCTGCTGCCCGGCACGGCACGGTCCTTCCGCCGGATGGAGAAGATCACCGGGCGCAGTGACGACATGGTGATCCTGCGGGGGATCAACCTCTTCCCGACGCAGATCGAGGAGATCGTGCTGCGGACCCCGGGAGTCGCCCCGCACTTCCAGCTCCGGCTGACCCGCGAGGGCCGTCTCGACGCCCTGACCGTACGGGCCGAGGCGCGGTCCGGCGCCACACCGGAGATGCGCGAGGCGGCCGCGCGGGCGATCACCGCGGGCATCAAGGACGGGATCGGCGTCTCGGTCACGGTGGAGATCGTCGAACCGGAGTCCCTGGAGCGGTCGGTGGGCAAGCTGAAGCGGATCGTGGACCTGCGCCCGCGCCCGTAACCGGCCGCAGGCAGGAGGGGCCGCGCCGGAACCGGCCGCGGCGGGACGGGCCGCGCCGGCAGTCGATCGCGGCGACGGCCCGCGAGGCGCGCGGCACGGCCCTCGCCGTGCAGCCGAACACCGCTCCATGAATGACCGGCTCAGGGCGGGAGCGCGCGCGGCCCTTTCGGCGTGGCGTTTCCTGCGGCGCCGAAGACATCCACCACTTGCCGGAGCGACCGGGAACGGCGCGCCTTTGCGCGCGGAACCGGCCCGCCGCGTGCCCGCCAGTGCCCGCCCCGCCTCCTCGCCGTGAGGGTGTCGGACCCGCCTCCTCGCCGTGAGGGTGTCGGACCCGCCTTCTCGGCCTGAGGGAGTCGCACCCACCTCCTCGCCCTGAGGGAGACAGACCCGCCCTGCGCCCGACGCACCCATGAGGCCGCTACCCTCCGGCGGTCCTCGGCTCGGTCATCCGGCGGGCGGCCTCGACGACCGCCGAGCGGTGCAGGGCCAGCCGCTGCCGCGACCAGGACCGGCTGACCACCTCGGGGTCGACACCTTCGGCAGCCCAGAACCACGCTTGGGCCGCGGCGAGAACCATGGCCAGAAGATCGGCAGCCTCCATGTCCTGCGCGATCTCGCCACGCTGCTGCGCGTCGGCCACTTCGGCGGATTTGCGCCGGAAGGCGTTCGGTTCGAGTCCGGTGGCGGAGGGACGCTCCAGCAGTTTCCATAGTCGTAGGCGCATCAGGTCCGGACGGGCGACGAGGTGATCGAAGATCGCGCCGGCGTATCCGGGCAGGTCCCCGGCATCGAAAGGCACCGATTCGGCACCCGCCGCCATCGCCCGTTGCAGCACCTCGTCGAACAGCTGCTCTTTGTTGCCGAAGTAGGCGTAGATCAGCCGCTTGTTCGCCCCTGCGGCCTCCGCGATCCGGTCCACCCGGGCACCGGCGATGCCGTAGGCGGCGAATTCGGTGAAGGCGGCGTCGAGCAGCCGGGCCTTGGTGGCGCTGGAGTCCCGTGGCATGCCCGCCACCCTAGCAAGTAACTATCTAGTTATTGACACTCACAATCCCCAGGTCTACAGTGATGTATATATCCAGTTAGTTACATGCTAGGAGAACTCCTATGGAACACCGCACACTGGGCGGCCAGGGCCTGACGGTCGGGGCCCAAGGCCTCGGCTGCATGGGTATGAGCGCGTTCTACGGCTCCACGGACGAGACCGAGTCGCTGGCCACCATCGACCGCGCGCTGGAGCTCGGCGTCACCCTGCTGGACACCGCCGAGAGCTACGGCCCCTTCGTCAACGAGCAGCTTCTCGGCAAGGCGCTGTCAGGGCGCCGGGAGGCTGCAGTGGTCGCGACCAAGACCGGTTTCGAGATCACCGACGACGGCCGGCCGCTCGGTCTCAACGGCCGGCCCGAGTACGTCCGCCGGGCCCTCGAACGCTCGCTGCGGCATCTGCGCACCGACCACGTCGACCTGTACTACCTGCACCGCATCGACCCCGAGGTGCCCGTCGAGGAAACCGTCGGCGCCCTGGCCGAGCTGGTCGCCGAGGGCAAGATCCGCCACATCGGTGTGTGCGAGGCCTCCGCGCGGACCATCCGGCGTGCCCACGCCGTCCACCCGCTCGCCGCCGTCCAGACCGAGTACTCGCTCTTCGAGCGCGGCATCGAGCACGACGGAGTACGCGACACACTGCGGGAGCTGGGGATCGGCCTGGTCGCCTACTCCCCGCTGGGGCGCGGCTTCCTGTCCGGCGCGATCACCAGCCCCGAGGACTTCGCCGAGGACGACTGGCGCCGGACCGACCCCCGGTTCCAGGGCAAGAACTTCGACCACAATCTGGATGTCGTCCGCGAGGTCCGCCGCATCGCCGACGACAAGAACGTCACGCCCTCCCAGCTGGCGCTCGCCTGGGTCCAGCACCAAGGCGCCGTCGCCATCCCCGGCACCAAGCGCCGCCGCTACCTCGAGGAGAACGTCGCCGCGACCGAGGTGGCTCTGACCGCCGACGACATCGCCGCGATCGAGGCGGTCGCCCCGCACGGCGTGATCACCGGCGATCGCTACGCACCCGAGTTCATGGGGACGCTCAACGGGTGAGAACCGGCCGACGGCCCACAAGATCCCGGTGCGGGGCACCCCGCCTCCCCCGCTCCGGCCCGAGGCCGTCGAGTCCCGAAAGGCCCCCGTGCCCCCGTCGACCACATGGTCCCGGACCACCTGCGACGGAACCCGGAAGGACGGTCCACCGACGCCGTTCCGGACCGGGCGGGAGCCGTGCGCGACCACGTACTCCGGCGGCCGGCACCGTGATCGCCGCCGGACACTTCACGGACGACGGGTTCAGCCGTGTCGCGTCGGCAGGCGGCGCGTGCCGGGCTCCCTTCGGCGCCGCGCCGTGTCCGCGGTGACCCGACCGGACCTGCCATCGCGGGTGCGGCCCAGCCCGGCCCAGCCCAGCCCAGCCCAGCCCAGCCCAGCCCAGCCCCTGAGCCTCCCCCTCGCCGAGACGCTGAACACGATCGGCACATGAGCCGCGCACGCTGTGGCCCTGGGCCCTCTCAAGTCACTCACATCACTTCGATCACTCACGTCACTCACGTCACTCGCATCAGGAGAGTCATCTCATGTCCGTATCTCAGACACCCCACAAGTTCGGGGCAAGCACAACCGCCGCCGAAGTCATCGACGGCGTCGACCTGCACGGCCGCCGGGCCGTGGTGACCGGAGCCAGTTCCGGAATCGGTGTGGAGACGGCCCGGGTGCTCGCCGCGGCGGGCGCCGCAACGCCCTGTTCGCCGTCGGTGCCGCCGGACGATGGGCCGACGACGGCATCACCGCCAACGCGCTGATGCCGGGCAACATCGCCGACACGTCCCTGGCCCGGCACGTGGACATGCAGCAGGTGGCCGCCTTCATCGCCTCGGGCGACCTCGCGCTGCCGCCGCAGAAGACCGTGGAACAGGGCGCCGCGACCTCGGTGCTGCTGGCCGCCTCGCCGACGGTGGAGGGCATCACCGGCCGCTACTTCGAGGACTGCGCGCAGGCCGAGCAGGTCACCGCGCGAGCCGGTGCCGTCGCCGGCGTCGCGCCGTACGCCCTGGACCCGGAGAACGCGGCCCGGCTGTGGGCCGTGTCCGAGGCTCTGGTCCGCTGAAGTCCTGGGCTGCCGCTGTGACCTCACGACACGAGCGGTGGGCCCGCCTGTGGCAGCCCCCGCGCGCCCATGGCGAACAGCCGCGCGAGCGGGTGGTCGGACCGCTCGAACTGTTCTACGACCTGGTCGTGCTGGTCGCCCAGGCCGCCCACCACTTCGCCCGACACCTCACCTGGCGTGGTCTGGGCGAGTTCACCGTGGTGTTCGCACTGGTGTGGATCGCCTGGGTCAACGCCGGTCCACAGGGCATTTGCCGTCGACCGGCGTCCGGCCGCCAAAGCAGCCGGTGCACCTCAAACGCACACCGGCCTGTATCCAGGAGGACCACGAACGCGATCTGAACCTGTCAGGGCTTCGGCATGGTCGCGTCGCGGGTTGAGTGGGTTGTCCTGATGTGGGCCTGGAACGTGGAGCAGACACGAGTTTCCAAGATCATGTGGGTATCGAGTTCAGTGATCCCTACAGAAGTCCGTGCCTGCCGTCGCATCTTCTCCGATCCCGCCCGCCCTGGACCGACTCTGTGATCGGCCTGACGCCGCCGAGGATGAACTGCCGGGGCCGGCCCGGTTGACCGAGGTTCCCGACCCCCGGACGCCGCGCGGCGTGCGCCATGGCCTGGTGTACGTGCCGACACGGCACCGGTGTCCTAGCTCAGACACCAGCCGCAAAGTAGCGGGGTGATCACGCGCTCGCCGCTGTGGCGGCCTGCTCGTCGTGTTCGCGCAGCATCCGCATGACGGTGGCGGGCGAGGGGTGCTGGCCCTTCTTCGCGCCAGTGGTGATGACGAGCCGCTTGGCGATGTCGCGCAGGCTCATCTCCTGGTCGCGTAGGTGAAGGGCCACGGACAGCATGGACTCGTCGGTGACGCCCGCGCCGCCGATGGTCTTGCCGCGCCTGCGGGCGGACTCGTGGCCTTCGAGGGTGCGGTCGCGGATGTACTCGCGCTCCATCCCGGACATGGCCGCGAGTACGGTGAACACGGTGCCGGACGGGTCGTGCGAGCCCTTCAGCTCTCCGGTGACGAACTCCGACATCGCTCGCCTTCAGTTCCTCGGCGAGCATGGCGAGTTCGATGGCGTGGCCGAGCCGCTTGTGCTCGTGGACGACGAGGGTCACGGCGGCGCCGGAGGAGCGGATCTCCCCGGCGAGCTTCACGGCTGCCTCCAGCTCGGGCCGTTTCGTGGCACGGGTGGAGATCTTCTCCGAGAAGACCCGCGTCACCCCGGCCTCGGCGAGGGAGTCGAGCTGTGCGTCGAGGGACTGCCGGGCGGTCGAGGCGCGGGCACAGCCAAGGCGGACGCGCCCGACCGGTTCGACGTCGGCGCTCACCGACCGCGGCAGCTCGGCCCACACCGACCCCGGCTTGCGTACGGCGGGGGTCGGCACGCTGAGCACCTTGGCGAGTCGGGGCACGAGGCGGAAGCGGGCGGCGTGGTACTGGATGGCCACCTTGCCCTTGCCCGTCCGGCACGGGGAGCCCGCCGGGGTGGCACAGGTGGACATCGGGCCGGGCCTGCGATTCCACGCGCTTGAAGTCGTCCCTCACGACCCCGGACTGTCATGAGGGTGTTTCAGACGTCCAGTCGTTTGCAACAACTCATGAAACATGATCGCCGCGGGTGGACCTCCGAGCGGCGGGGTGTTTCATGAGCGGCCACCTATGGAACGCCTGCTGGAGCGGGCCTTCTGGGAGACGGCGCCCAGCGGTGGTCTCCTCCCCTGGTGGGAGTTCGGGTTTCGACCGTGGGCGGATGACTGGGAGATCACCACATCGGAAGCTTCGGGCATGACTTCTTCACGAACATTCGTTGGAGACCCGGCAGCCATCAGGGTCGAAGGGCTGACCAAGCGTTATGGCCGTAGAACGGCAGTCGACGACTTGTCGTTCACGGTCGGGTCCGGAAGGGTGACGGGGTTCTTCGGCCCGAATGGGGCAGGGAAGACCACCGCGCTCAAAGCGCTCGTCGGACTGGCACGGCCGACTGCGGGCCGGGCGTTCGTACGTGGCACGTCAGTCACGACGATCAGGCCCGACGCCCGCCTGCTCGGCGTGCACATCGAGCCGTGCGGTGCCCATCCCGGCCGGACCGGTCGGGCGCACCTGCGGTCGCTGGCCGCGCTGGCCGGGTTGCCCCGCCGCCGGGTCGGCGAGGTCCTGGAACTCGTCGGCCTGGAGGAGGCCGCCAAGCGCAGGGTCGGGAAGTATTCGATGGGCATGCGGCAGCGGCTCGGGCTCGCCGCGGCGCTCCTGGGCGATCCGGAGATCCTGGTACTGGACGAGCCGGTGAACGGCCTGGACCCGCAGGGCATCCGCTGGTTGCGCACGCTGCTGCGGGATCGGGCCGCGAACGGTGGCACGGTCCTGCTGTCCAGCCACATGCTGGGCGAGGCGGCCCAGACCGTAGACGACGTGATCATGATCGACCGGGGCCGGCTGGTCCACGAAGGCGCGATCAGGGATCTCGAACGGTCCGGGGAAAGCGTGGTCGTCGTACGCACCGCCGAGGCCGAGCGCCTGTCGGCGCTGGTGGCCCGGGCCGGTGGCCGCACAAAGCGCGAGGACGGAGGCGGGCTGCTGGTCGAAGGGCTCGACGCCGCGGAGGTCGCAGGGCTGGCCCACCGCGCCGGCGTACTGCTGGAGGAGATCGTCCAGCGGACTACGTCGCTGGAGGATACGTTTTTCGGTCTCACGGGAGGGGCGGACCGTTGAGCCATCTGCTGCGAGGCGAACTGATCAAGACCGTGACCACCCGGACTGTGCTGGGCTTCGCGGTGGGCGGGGTCGCGTTCGCGGTCCTCAACGTTCTGGCGGTCGCGGTGTGGTCGGGCACCCTGGACGAGGTGCCCGAGAAGGAGGAGGCCCTGTCGGCGTTGCCGATCCTGCTTCTGCTCTGGGGGTTGGTCGGTACGGCTGGGGAGTACCGGCACCGGACGGCCGCACCGGCGGCTCTTGTGGGCCGCCGTCACCGCGGGGTCGTGCTGTCGGCGAGAATCACCGCTTACGCCCTGACCGGGCTCCTGCTCGGTACGCTGACGACCATGGTGTCGGTCGGGCTAGCGCTGCCCCTGCTGAGCGATCAGCCGGGTCCCGATCTCACCTCGGGAGACGTCGGTGCCGTCGTGGCGGGCAACCTCGTGGCGTTCGTCCTGTCCGCGACCATGGGTGCCGCCCTCGGCGCCCTGATCCGTAGCCCGGTCCTGGGAGTTGTCGTCCTCCTCGTCGTGAACTTCGCCGTGGTCCCGCTGCTGTCCGGCGTCTGGGAATCGGGGGTCAACCTCACGCCCTTCGGCGCTGCCGGGATTCTGAGCCGGATGACGCACAACACGACCCTGTCGGTGGTCTCGGCCGGATGGGTACTGGCCGCGTGGACGGTCGCGGTCACGCTCGTCGCGGTCATCGTCGAGCGACGGCGCGACCTGGCGTGAACCGGCTCCCTGAGCGGGCCCGGACGGCGTACGGCCTGCTGGTCGCGCGCCGCTCGGCGCTGTTCGACCTCGCGCTGGCGGTGATCACGACCGGAGTGGAGCTGGGGCAGCTCTTCGACGGCGCCCCCCCGGTCGGCGTGATCCGGGTCGGCGTGATCCCGGTCGACGTGATCCCGGTCGTGGTGACGGTGTTTGCCGGCTCCGTCCTGCTCGTCCGCCGCCGCGCACCCTTGGCGGTGCTCATCGCGGTCTGTGCGGGGGCCGCGGTGCTCGTGCCGCTGGGCTACTCGCCGGGCGGGGCGCCCGTCGTGGTCGCCCTTGCCTCGCTCGCCGACCTGCGTGACCGAAGGGTGTCGGTGGCGGCGCTCGTCCCGACGGCGCTGTTCCTGCTTCTGGCGAGCATCTGCTCGCTGCCCGTCTCGATCGGCGCGTGGGCCCTCGGCTCGTATCTGCAGACCCGGCGGCGCTACACCTGGGCGCTGGAGGACCGCGCGGCCACCCTGGAACGCGAGCGCGAGCAGCTCGACCAGATCGCGGCACAGCGGGAGCGCACCTCCATCGCCCGCGAGCTCCACGACATCGTCGCCCATTCGGTCACCGTCATGCTGATCGGTGTGCGCGGCGCCCGGGACGTCCTGCCGACCGAGCCCCAGGTCGCGGCTGAGACCCTGGAACGGGTCGAGGCCAATGCGGAGCAGAGCCTGGCCGAGCTCCGCCGGATCCTCGGTCTGCTGCGCACGTCGGACAACAGCGCGCAGTGGCGGCCGCAGCCGTCGCTCGACCAGCTCGCCGAGCTGGTTTCCGGATACCGGGCAGCCGGGATGTCCGTGCGGCTGGAGCTCACCGGCGAGGCCCGGCCGCTGGCCGGCGGCCTCGAGCTGTCGGCCTACCGAATCGTCGAGGAGGCGCTGACCAACGTGCTCAAACACACCGACCCCACCCAGGTCACGGTGACGCTCCACTACGGCCGGACGCAGCTGGACGTCACGGTCGAAGACGACGGCGGCGGCGGCCGCGACCGGGTCCCGCCGGCCGCCGGGCACGGCATCCTCGGGATGCGGGAGCGTGCGGCGGTGACAGGCGGCAGCCTGGACGCCCGCCATACCGCCAGCGGATTCCTGGTGACGGCCCGGCTCCCCGTCGGGGATGCGGCATGACCCGCCTTCTGATCGTCGACGACCAGGAGCTGATCCGCACCGGCTTCCGGCTGTTCCTGCAGACCCAGAAGGACCTCGAGGTCGTCGGCGAAGCCGCCGACGGCCACGAGGCACTCACCCAGGCCGCCGCTCTGCGCCCGGACGTGGTCCTGATGGACATCCGCATGCCGCGCATGGACGGTGTGGAGGCCACCTCCCGGCTGACCGCCTCCGGATCCTCGCCCCGGGTGCTGATCCTTACGACCTACGACCTGGACGAATACGTCTTCGGCGCACTACGGGCGGGCGCGTCGGGTTTTCTGCTCAAGGACGCCTCCCGCGACCGCCTGCTGGAGGCGATCCGCGTCGTGCACGCCGGTGAGGCCCTGCTGTCGCCGTCGATCACCCGCAGGCTGATCGAGGACTACGCCACCCGCACCGAACCGCTCCGCCTCCCCACCAAGCCGCTGGCCGATCTCACTCCCCGGGAACGGGAGACCCTCCTCCTGGTGGCCAGGGGCCTGTCGAACCCGGAGATCGCCGCGCACCTGGTCGTGACCGAGGCGACGGTGAAAAGCCACATCGGCAGCATGTTCGCCAAGCTCCATCTGCGTGACCGCGCCCAAGCTGTGGTATTCGCCTACGAAAACGGTTTCGTCCTCCCAGGCAGCTCAGGCTGAGCCCGGGATGCGCTCGACCTCGCCCTTGTCGTCGACGACCGCCTCGCGCCAGTCCTTGCGCACCACGCCGTCCATCGGCACCACGTCCGTGGCGTCGTAGAAGCGGGTCTTGCCGTCGACGCCCGGCTGCGTGGTTCGGGTGGGCTCAGGAGGTCGGGGCGACGAGCATGCGTTCGGTTCCCAGCCGGTCGGCGAGGGTATCGGTGTACATGGTGGTCTCGCCGTCGGACCAGCGGATGACGAGATCGTCGGTACGGCCGTTGCCGGTGAAGTCACCGGTCGTCATGGCCGCGTCGTGCTTCCAGAGCCCGTTGGGGTCCAGGATGCGATGCTCGCCGCCGAGGCCCGAGGTCGTCGTACCGGCATAGTTGTCCAGCAGCTGCCGCTCGGGGTCGTAGCCGCCGTGTCCGTTGCCGGGGTAGAGCGTGACCTCGCCGTCGGACCAGACCACGATCATGTCGCTGTGGCCGGTCTGGCGGAAGTCGCCCGAGGCCATCAGGTCGGCGTGCTGCCAGGTGGTCGCCGCGCCGGGCAGCCAGGGGTCTCCGGACGGCTGGTACGGCGGCTTGTCGTCATCCACTTTCCGATGCGCGGCGGCGTCGGCGAACAGGTCCTGGGCGTCCTTGCCGTAGATCGGCGCGTAGGTCACCCAGTCGTCGTCGGCGTCGTTGCCGCCGCCGTTGTACCCGCCGGTGTTGCCGATCACCTTGCCGGTGCCGTTGGTGCTGTTGTGGTCCTCGATCCACGGGCCGCCGGAAACACCACCGTAGAAGCCGGTGCAGGTCATGCGCATCTGCCGGAAGCCTGGCAACTGGGAGGTGCTGACGGGGCAGCGGACCGGCACGTGGTCGGGGTTGACACCGGCGTCGTCGGGATAGCCGATGACGGTGACCTTGTGGTGGTAGCTGCTGGTCGGCGTGAAGGTCAGGGCTCCCGTGACATCCTCCACCTTGCCCCGGCTGTTGGGGCCGACCTGAGCGAAAGCCAGGTCGAGGTCGGAGACCGCCTTCTTGCTGTTCCTCTCGTAGCGCGGGTCTATGTAGAGCCGGGACACCGGGAACACGCCGTCCGGTTGCTCGGCGGCGGGCCGGCCGATGCGGTAGCGCGGTACGAAGATGCGGTGGGTGGCTGACTTCAGGCCGAGCCCGCAGTGTCCGGCGGTCAGGACGATGTCCTTGGCGCCCGTGTGCACGACGCTGCCCGTGCAGTACGTCTTCGGGCCGCCGAGCGGCTTGCCGTCGAAGAAGAACGTGCCCACCATCGGGTGGCCGAGGAAGTGCTCCGGAGTGGGGGTGCCCGACGGCGGCGGCCGGTGCGCGGCGGCGCCGGCCGTGATGCCGTGCTTCGAGGCGGCCGGAGCGGGGTCCGGCGGGTCATCGACCGGGACCGCATTGGCCATGCGCTCAGCCGTCCAGTACTTCTCCTCCTCGCTCAGACTCGGTCCGTCCGGGGGAGAGGGAAAGACGGTCGGCTCGGCAGACTGCGAGGGGGACGGCTCGGCGGGCTGCGTCGAGGCGTCCGAGGGGGTGGCGGAGTCGGTCGGGTCGACGGCCCCCGCGACCGTCGACGACGGCGGGGACAGCATCGGCGGGACCTGCGGCGCGGTGCCGGGAGTCTTCGGTGATGCGGAGGCCGTCGGTGGGACGGAGACCACCGGTGACGGATCACCTGTCCCGGCCCATGCCGTCCCGGCGCCGAGAACTCCTGCACCCAGTCCGAGCGCAAGGGCTTGAATCCATCTGCATCTGGAACGCAAGAAGATGCCTTTCCGTCTTGAAGAGGGCCGAACAGTGAGCGGGCCCTGAACTACCCATAACCCGCACATATGTTCAATCGAGTGGCGATAGTGTACTGGTGAGCGATAGCCGACATGGCATCAAATAAGAGGACAGGGTGCGACGATGGACCGACTCCGCAAGACCGCGTGGGCGGCACTCCCCCTCCTGCTCCCCTTTCTGGCAGCCGGGCCGGCCTCGGCCTCGCCGCCCGGACCCTCGCTCCCGTTCGGAAGTGTCCGCTCGGTGCATCCCGGCGACACACTGACGGTCAACACCGCGGCCAGCGATGCCACTTACCTCGCAACGATCAACTCCCCCGCGTTCGTCGCGGCAGGGAAACTGCGCATGATGCATCCGGTGCTGACCACCACCGTCACCATCGCCTGCGACGCCCGGCCCGGCACCTACCCGGTGACACAACGCGGCGCCGGAGACGTGGGCCCGGACGAGCATCCGTTCCGATGGGCACAGGTGCGCGTGGAACCCGCCGACGAGGCGGCACGCCGCGCCTGCCGGAACAAGGCCAGGAAACTGCCTCCGCCCAGGCTGGAGGAGCGCTGGGCTCCGGACAGGACGTGGCCCCAGTCGGAATGGGACGTGCGCACCTTCCGGGCCGGCAGCCGCATCACCATCACGGACAACGACGACGAGGGATCGGACGGAGACATCACCCTGACCTCCCGCGCCTTCACCGACCGCCCCGTCCTGCGCGGCGCCAAAGCCGTCCTGACCGCCACCACCACCCTGACCTGCGACTCCGCACCCGGCATCTACGTCGTCCACCGCCACGACGTCAACCGGACCGGCCCCGACAAACCATGGGCCCGTCTGCGTATCGCCCCCGCCGCACCCGGAAAAGCCTGCGCTGCTCAGCAAGCCGCAAAGCACTCAGCCGGGACATCCGGTACCGGCACGGTGGCCTGGGCCGCGGGCGGCGTACTGCTCGCCGTCGCAGCCGGCGCCGCACTTCTTCTGTGGGCCAACTCCCGCCGCACACGCTCCGCCTGAGCGCGCCTCGCCGCTCGTCGGCCGGCTCGGATCGCTGCTGCGTCGACGCGATCGGGCGGCCCGCGCACCCACACCGACCCTCGAGCTCACTGGCGGCACCAGCTGGGAGAAATACTGGAGCGCCCAGATTTGCGATCGAGTATCAGGGCGCACGGCGGCGCAGTCGCCACGCTGCTACTGATCACCGCGGTGGGCTGTGGTGGGCAGTCCAACACGAAGACGCACGGAGGGTTCGCCGGCGCTGGTGTGGTTACGCAGATGCGGTGTCCGACACCGCGTCGCCCACAAAGGCATCGAGTCCTCCGAACGGCTGGGGCGCCACTGCTGGACCATCGTGACCCGACGCCCGAGCGAGGCGGACGGTGGCGTGATCACCGTCAAGTGATCGACGCCGTCGTCTGGAGAACGCTTGTCAAGACCTGTGGACGGGCGCCGCGCCGACCCAGCGGTGGTAGGCGTCTATGTCGACGTTGCTGCCGCACACGATGGTGACGACGTGTCGGTCGGCGAAGCGGTCACGGTCTTCGAGGATCGCCGCGATACCGAGCGCGGCCGACGGTTCGACGACGAGGCCGGCGTGGTCGAGGAGCATCCGCATACCGGCGGTGATCGACGCCTCCTGGACCAGGACGGCGTCGTCGGCGACCAGGAGGAGGTCGTCCAGGACGGCCGGGATCGGACGCCGGCCGGCGACGCCGTCGGCGATGGTGTCGGTCGAGTCGGTGGTGACGACACGCCGCCCGCGCCACGAGTGTGTCATCGCCGGTGCGCCCAGCGGCTGCACGCAGATCACCTCGACCTGGGGTGCCATTGCCTTCATCACATGGCCCACGCCGGTGGCCAGCGCCCCACCGCCGAGAGCGATCAGGACGGCGTCGAATGACGGCGCGGTGTCCACCAGTTCCAGGCCGATGGTCGCCGCGCCCTCACAGGTCTCGATGTCCAGGCTGTCTTCGACCAGCCGGATGCCGTCGTGCCGTGCGATGGCCGCCGCCCGCTCGCGAGCCATCTCGTGGTCGCCGTCCACCAGCTCCAGCCTGGCGCCCAGCGCGCGGATGCGATCAAGCTTGGCCGTCGTCGCGAAGCGGGATGCCACGACGGTGACGTCGATCCCGCGGCCGCGACCGGACCATGCGAGGGCTTGGCCGAGGTTGCCCGCGCTCGCGCACACCGCGGCTCGCGAGGCATTGCCGGCGAGCAGGCTCGCGACCACCTCGGTGCCGCGGGCCTTGAAGCTGCGGACCGGGTTCGCCGTTTCCAGTTTGATGCTCACCGCGCACCCGAGGCCGGGCTCCAGCGCCTCACATCGGTACAGCGGAGTGTCGAGAAATACCGGGTCGATTACCCGGCGGGCCGCCCGGATCCGAGCGGTGTCGAGACGCGTCTCCTGCACGACACAGCAGGGTAGCGCCACCGGCGCCGGGTCGATGAGCAACCGTCATCTTCCAGGGTCACCGAGCAGAACGACCTTGCAGATTCGCTTCACCACCGGCCTGAAGGCCCCGATGCACTGCGAATGGACCCCTGTAGCGGCCGTCGTCCCCGCCGGGGGCTACGCGTCGCCGAACCGGTCCCGCAGTTCCCGCTTGAGGATCTTTCCGCTGGCGTTGCGGGGAAGTTCGTCCACGAACAGGACGCGCTTGGGTGCCTTGAAGTGGGCGAGCTTCTCGCGTGCGTGGGCGATCAGTTCGTCCTCGGTGACCTCGCCCCGGGGGACGACGACCGCGGTGACGGCCTCGATCCAGCGCTCGTCGGGAAGCCCGACGACGGCCACCTCGGCGACCTGCTCGTGGGTGTACAGCGCGTCCTCGACCTGCCGCGAAGCGACCAGCACACCACCGGAGTTGATGACGTCCTTCACCCGGTCCACGACCGTGAAGTACCCATGGGCGTCGCGCACGGCGAGGTCCCCGGAGTGGAACCAGCCGTCGCGGAACGCCTCGGCCGTCTCCTCGGGCTTGTCCCAGTAGCCCTCGCACAACTGCGGTGAGCGGTAGACGACTTCGCCCGGTGTCCCGTCCGGCACGTCCTTGCCGTCCTCGTCGACCACCCGTGCGTCCACGAACAGCACCGGGCGTCCGCACGAGTCCATCCGGCCCTTGTGCTCGTCGGGCCCGAGGACGGTGGCCAGGGGGCCGATCTCGCTCTGGCCGAAGCAGTTGTAGAAGGCCAGCTTCGGCAGCCGCGCGCGCAGCCGTTCCAGGACGGGAACAGGCATGATCGACGCCCCGTAGTACGCCTTGCGCAGCCCGCTCAGGTCGCGGTCGGCGAAGTCGGGGCGGTTCGACAGGCCGATCCACACGGTGGGCGGGGCGAACAGGCTGTCCGCGCGGCCCGCCTCGATCAGGTCGAAGAGCTGCCCCGCGTCCGGCGCGTCGAGGATGGTGTTCGAGGCGCCGACCGCGAGGTAGGGCAGCAGGAACACGTGCATCTGCGCCGAGTGGTAGAGCGGCAGCGAGTGGACCGGCAGGTCCCCGGCGCTCAGATCGAGAGCGGTGATCGCGCTCAGGTACTCGTGCACCAGGGCGCGGTGGGTCATCATCGCGCCCTTGGGCAGCGCTGTGGTGCCGGACGTGTAGAGGAGCTGCACGAGCGTGTCGCCGCGCGGCTCGTCACCGTCGTACGGGCGTGCCGCCTCCAGTCGCGCGAGGAACGAGCCGTCGGCGTCACGCAGCGGCAGCGTCCGTACGCCCTCCGGCAGCCGGCCCGCGAGGTCGGGGTCGGTCAGGACCAGGGAGCATCCCGACTGGCCGACGATGTAGGCGAGGTCGTCGCCGGTCAGGTTCTGGTTCACCGGCACATGGACGAGTCCGGCGCGGGCGCAGGCGAGGAAGCCGATCAGATAGGCGTCCGAGTTGTGGCCGTAGGCGCCCACGCGGTCCCCGGGGGACAGCCCCTCGTCGAGGAGGACGGTCGCCGCGCGGGAGACGGCCTCGTCGAGTTCCGCGTACGTCCAGGAGCGCTCTCGGTAGTCGACGGCGCGCCGCGCCGGTGTGCGCCGGGCACTGCGGCGCAGCACCCCGTCGACCGTACTGCCGTGTCCAGGCTTCATGAGACGTGATCCTCGATCCACGGAAGGACGAGGTCAAGTGGGGCGGCGTGGCGCGACGGCCGTGGAGGGCGAACCGGGTCACATCGCTCGGGTGCGGCCCTCCCAGTAGGGATCGCGCAGCCGTCGCTTGTACAGCTTCCCGTTGGGGTCGCGAGGCATCACCGCGATGAAGTCGACGCTCTTGGGCCGCTTGTAGCCCGCGAGTTGGCGTTCGCAGTGGGCGAGGATGCCGGCGGCGAGCGCGGGACCGGGTTCGTGGCCCGGCGCGGCCTCGACCACGGCCTTGACCTCCTCGCCCCAGTCGTCGTGCGGGATGCCGAAGGCCGCCGCGTCGGCGACGGCGGGGTGCGAGAGCAGGGCCGCCTCGATCTCGGCCGGATAGACGTTGACCCCGCCCGAGATGATCATGTCGATCTTGCGGTCGCGGAGGAAGAGATAGCCGTCCTCGTCGAGGCAGCCCAGGTCTCCGACGGTGAAGAAGTCACCGATGCGGTTCTTCCGGGTCTTGGTCTCGTCCTTGTGGTAGGAGAAGCCGCCGGTGCTCATCTTCATGTAGACGGTGCCGAGTTCGCCGGGCGGCAGCCGGTTGCCGTCGTCGTCGAAGACGGCCAGTTCGCTGATGGGCCACGCCTTGCCGACGGTGCCGGGCTTCTTCAGCCAGTCCTCGGCGGTCGCGAAGGCTCCGCCGCCCTCACTGGCGGCGTAGTACTCCTCGACGCTGTCGCCCCACCATGCGATCATGGCCCGTTTCACGTGGTCGGGGCACGGGGCCGCGCCATGGATGGCATGCCGCATGGAGGAGACGTCGTAGCGGGCCTTCACCTCGTCAGGGAGGGCCAGCAGCCGGTGGAACTGGGTCGGCACCATATGGGTGTGGGTGCACTTGTGTGCGTCGATGACACGCAGCATCTCCTCGGGCGTCCACTTGTCCATGAGCACCAGCCGGTGGCCGATGTGCAGGGACGCGCCCGCGAACTGGAGCACCGCGGTGTGGTAGAGCGGCGAGCAGACGAGATGGACGTTGTCGTGGAACGGTTTGATGCCGAAGATGGCGAGGAAGCCACCGAGGTACGACTCCTCGGGGAGTTTGCCGGGCAGCGGGCGCCGGATGCCGCGCGGGCGGCCGGTGGTGCCCGAGGTGTAGTTCATGACCCAGCCGAGGGTGCGGTCGGCGGGCGCCGACCCGGGCTGCCCGTCGAGGAGTTCGGCGTACGGCCGGAAGCCCTCGATCTCGCCGACGGCGTACCGCTGCGCCTCGGGAAGTTTCGCCTCGTCGGCCGCGTGCCGGGCCGCGTCGGCGAACCGTTCGTGGGCGATGAGGACCCTGGCTCCGGAGTCGGAGACGATCCAGGCGATCTCGGGGCCGACGAGGTGGTGGTTGACGGGGACGAGGTAGAGGCCCGCCTGCGAGGCCGCGAGGTAGGCGACGAGGAGCTCGACGCCGTTGGGCAGCACGACCGCGAAGGAGTCGCCACGCCGCAGACCGGCGGCGCGCAGTCCGTGGACGAGGCCGTTGGCGGCGGCGTGCAGCCGTCCGGCGGTCCACTCCTCGCCGGTGGGGGTGACGAGGACGACGCGCTCGGGGTCGGCGGTGGCCTGCGCCCAGAAACCGTTGGGTGCTGTGCTCATGCCGGTTCCCCCCTGCCCGCGATGCGGTTGACGCGGTCGACGGCGCGTTCGAAGCCCCGGGTCAGATCGTCGAAGACCTCCTGGACGGAGCGTTCGCTGTTCATCCGGCCCACGATCTGGCCGACCGGGGTGCCGAGCAGGGGCTCCACCTCGTACTTCTGGATGCGGGAGACGGCGTCCGCGACCAGCAGTCCCTGGAGCGGCATGGGGAGGGTGCCGGGACCGTTCGGGTCGTCCCAGACGTCGGTCCACTCGGTGCGCAACTGGCGTGCGGGCTTGCCGGTCAGGGCGCGCGAGCGGACGGTGTCGCCGGAGCCGGCGGCGAGCAGTTTCCGGGTGACGGCGGGCGAGTGCATGTCGGCCTCGGTGACCGTCAGCCAGATCGATCCGAGCCACACTCCCTGGGCGCCGAGGCTGAGCGCGGCCGCCACCTGCTGTCCGCTGCCGATGCCGCCCGCCGCCAGGACGGGCAACGGGCCGACCGCGTCGACGACTTCGGGGGTGAGCACCATGGAGGCGATCTCCCCGGTGTGACCGCCGGCCTCGTAGCCCTGCGCGACGACGACGTCGATGCCCGCCTCGGCGTGCTTGCGCGCGTGCCGGGCACTGCCCGCGAGGGCCGCGACGAGCACGCCCTGGGCGTGTGCCCGCTCGACGACGTCGGCGGGCGGTGAGCCCAGCGCGTTGGCGAGCAGCTTGATCGGATAGTCGAACGCGACGTCGAGCTGGCCGCGGGCGACCTGTTCCATCCAGCCCGTGATGCGCCAGCCGGACGCCTCGCCCTCGGCGAGTTCGGGGACGCCGTACTTGGCGAGGGTGTCCTTGACGTACTGCCGGTGCCCTTCGGGGATCATCGCCTCGACTTCGGCCTCGCTGACGCCCTCCACCTTCTTCGCGGGCATGACGACGTCCAGGCCGTAGGGCCTGCCGTCGACGTTCGCCTCGATCCAGTCGAGGTCGCGTTCGAGGTCGGCGGGGGCGGTGTAGCGGACCGCGCCGAGCACACCGAATCCGCCCGCACGGCTGATGGCCGCGGCGACGGCGGGAAACGGCGTGAAGCCGAAGATGGCGTGCTCGACTCCCAGTTCCTTGCTCAGCTCCGTCTGCATGGGCGCAGGATGCCGCAGACGTCCGGACGAGGGAAGGCCTTTTCTGATACTCCGTCAGATCCCTTGAGTCCTGCCGGGGAGGGTTGACACGCCCACCCCTGACCGGAAAGTTTCACTCGGCACGGCAGACCCGGAAAGATACTTTCAGGCGACGCGAGCGAGAGGCTTCTCGATGACCGAAGGCGCGAGGGACAGGACGGAAGGCGAGCGGGACGGAGCGGGGGGCGACCCGGCCGGAGGGGGCGGCGGGCTGACCCGCCGTCAATGGAGCAGGGGTGTACTGGCCGTGGGCGGGACCCTGGCCCTCGCACCCTTTCCGGCGGGCCCGGCGGCGGCTTCGACGGGGAACGGCCGCCGGACGCTGAGGCACGGCACGCCTGGGCAGGCCGGGCTGCTCGCCGGCCACCTGCGCCAACTGGTCGCGGACGCCGAGGCGTTCCTCGGACCCTCCCCCAAGTACCCCTGGTACGCCGGTGCGGTTCTGCTCGCCGGACGCGGGGACACCGTGGCCCTGCACCAGCCGATCGGCATGGCCGTGCGCTACGCGGCGTACGACGAGAAGACCGACACCGGTGTGGAGTTCCCCGCCGACCGGCAGATCCCGGCGGCCATGGACACGGTCTACGACCTGGCCTCCGTCTCGAAGCTGTTCACCTCGATCCTCGCCGTGCAGCAGATGGAGCGCGGCACCCTGGAGCTGGAGGCCACCGTCGCCTCGTACCTCCCGGAGTTCGCGGGCGGCGGCAAGAAGGACATCACGATCCGTCAACTGCTCACCCACACGTCCGGGTTCCGTTCCTGGATCCCGCTGTACAAGGCGCCGACCCACGAGGGGAAGCTCCAGCTCATCTGGGACGAGGTGCCCCTCCATCCGCCCGGCACCGCGTACCTCTACTCCGACCTGAACCTGATCTCGCTCCAGCTGGTCCTGGAGAGGATCACCGGCCGGACCCTCGACACACTCCTGCGCGACGAGATCACCGGCCCGCTCGGCATGGACCGCACCCGCTACAACCCGCCCGCCTCCTGGAAGCCGGAGATCGCCGCGACCGAGGACGCCCGGCTGCCCTGGTCGGGACTGGACCGCGGGCTCGTGTGGGGCGAGGTCCACGACGAGAACGCGTACTCCCTGGGCGGAGTCGCCGGTCACGCGGGTGTCTTCTCCCGCGCCTGGGACCTGGCGATCCTCGGCCGTACGCTGCTGAACGGCGGCGCGTACGGCAGAACGCGCATCCTCAGACCGGAGACGGTGGACCTGATGTTCACCGACTTCAACACCGCGTTCCCGGGCGACGAGCACGGCCTCGGCTTCGAGCTCTACCAGCACTGGTATATGGGCGCGATGGCGACTCCGCGCACCGCGGGCCACACCGGCTTCACCGGCACCTCGCTCGTTCTCGACCCGACGACCGACTCCTTCCTGATCGTCCTCGGCAACTCCGTCCATCCCGTGCGCAATTGGCGATCCGGCTCCGCTCCCCGGGTCGCCGCCGGGAACAATCTGGCGCGGGCCGTCGCGGTGCGTCCCGCGCGCGGTCGTACGTCCTGGTTCTCCGGAACGGCGAGCGCCACGACGGCGACACTGACACTGCCCCCGCTCGACACCACCGCCGGCCCGACGTGGCTCGGCTGCGCGCTGTGGTGGGACACCGAACCCGTGTCGGACGTCCTGTTCCTGGAGTCCTCGACCGACGGCGGCGCGACCTGGCGGCCGGTCCCGTTCACGGTCCGGCGCGGGTCCGAGGACCCGGAGACCCATCCGGCGGGCACGGCCACCGGCTGGTCCGGGCGGGTCTGGCACCGGCTCCGGGCGGACCTGCCGAACGCGGCGGCGCTCACACTGCGCTGGCGGTACATGACCGACCGGCTGTATGTCGGGCGTGGCGCGTACGTCGACGCCCTGCGGGTCGAGGCCGCGGGCCGCGTCGTCTTCGACGAGACGCACCCGGCGGACGCGGAGCGGATCGCGGCGGTGGGCTGGGTGCCGTCCCGGGACTGACGTGCGGTCGGCGGGGGCGGGCGTGGCCGCCTCCGCCTGCCGGTGGCCAGTTGCCAGGGCCCGATGGCCAGTTGCCCGACGCCTGGTGGCCGTAGCCGATGGCCAGCCGCCGAGCGTCCGGTGGCCGAAGCCGGAGGCCAGCCGCCGGGCGTCCGGTGGCCGGAGGCCGAAGCCGGAGGCCGAAGCCGGAGGCCGAAGCCGGAGGCCGAAGCCGGAGGCCGAAGCCGGAGGCCGAAGCCGGAGGCCGTAGCCGGAGGCCGAAGGGCCGGTCGCCGGTGGCCGGAGGCCGTAGCCGGAGGCCGAAGGGCCGGTCGCCGGTCGCCGGTCGCCTAGCCTCCCTGGCCCAGGGACTCCAGCACCGCTTTCGCCGCGTTGTGGCCCGGTACGCCGCTCACGCCGCCGCCGCGTACCGCGCCCGCGCCGCACAGCAGCACATTCGCGTGCCGGGTCTCGACGCCCCAGCGGCCGGTGCCCTCCTGGGCGTAGGGGAAGGCGAGGTCGCGGTGGAAGATGTTGCCGCCGGGCAGGCGCAGGTCCCGCTCCAGGTCGAGCGGGGTCTTCGCCTCGATGCACGGCCGCCCGTCCGCGTCGGTGGCCAGACAGTCGGCGAGCGGCTCGGCGAGGTGCGCGTCGAGCTGGGCCAGCGTCGACTTCAGCAGTTCATCCCGTACGGCGTCGTTGTCCCGCTCGAAGAGCCGGGCGGGCGTGTGGAGGCCGAAGAGCGTGAGGGTCTGACAGCCCTGCTCGACGAGGTCCCGGCCGAGGATGCTGGGGTCGGTGAGCGAGTGGCAGTAGATCTCGGAGGGCGGCGCGGCGGGCAGTTCACCGGCCGCGGCCTGGGCGTGCGCGGCCGCCAACTGCTCGTAGCCCTCGGCGATGTGGAAGGTCCCGGAGAAGGCCTCGCGCGGGTCGACGGACGTGTCACGGAGCCTCGGCAGCCGCTTGAGGAGCATGTTCACCTTGAGCTGGGCGCCCTCGGCGGGGGTGGGCTGTTCGTCTCCGGTGAGGTGCGCGAGCTCCTGCGGCGAGGCGTTCACCAGGACGTGACGGGCCGCGACGACGCCCTCGCCGTCCGCGGTCCTGTAGGTGATCGCGGCGGACTCGCCGTCCGTGTCGATCCGCAGCACCTCGTGGCCGGTGGCGATCACGGCTCCCGCGGCGCGCGCGGCGCCGGTGATCGCGTCGGTCAGGGCGCCCATCCCGCCGACGGGCACGTCCCAGGCTCCGGTGCCGCCGCCGATCACGTGGTAGAGGAAGCAGCGGTTCTGCCGCAGAGAGGTGTCGTGCGCGTCGGCGAACGTGCCGATCAGAGCGTCGGTGAGAACGACACCGCGTACGAGGTCGTCGGCGAAGTACTTCTCGACGGCGACGCCGACCGGCTCCTCGAAGAGGATCCGCCAGGCCTCCTCGTCGTCGACGCGCGTCCTCAGTTCCTCTCGGGTGGGCAGGGGTTCGGTGAGCGTCGGGAACACGCTCTTGGCGACGCGGCCGGTCATCGCGTAGAAGCGCTGCCACGCCTCGTACTCGCGCTCCGATCCCGTCAGCCGGGCGAACGCCTCGCGGGTGCGCCGCTCGCCGCCGCCGACGAGCAGCCCGGTGGGCCGTCCGTCCCGCTCGACCGGCGTGTACGAGGAGACCGTGCGGCCACGGACCCGGAAGTCGAGCCCGAGGTCCCGCACGATCTTCCGGGGCAGCAGGCTCACCAGGTACGAGTAGCGCGACAGCCGCGCGTCGACTCCGGCGAACGGCCGGGTGGACACGGCGGCGCCGCCGGTGTTCCCCAGGCGCTCCAGCACCAGCACGGACCGGCCGGCCCGCGCCAGATAGGCGGCGGCGACCAGTCCGTTGTGGCCTCCACCGACGACAACGGCGTCATATCCCTCGTGTACAGGCATGGTTCTTCGTAGCACGTGATGATCTACGTCGGCCAGGGGTGCGCGCAAGCGGCGGGCAACCGTACGAGGGGGCGCGGACGTCTCGTGTCCCGTGTCGCCTGCCCCCGTCGGGGCGACCGTCCTGGCCAGGGGGCCGCGCCGGGGTCGCGGGGAGGCCCGGGCGCGGCCCGTCAGGCGACCGGCGGCCCGTCAGCGCGACCGGCGGGCGTTGAGCCGGGCGGCCTGGCGCGTCAGATGGTCGCGCTCGGCCAGGTCGGTCGCCTTATGTGCCGCCTCGGCGTACAGCCGTGCCGCCGTCGCCAGGTCGCCGTCGCGCTCGTGGAGGTACGCCGCCACCGCGGTGTGCCGGGGCAGGGAGTCGTGCAGCGCCGCGAGCGCCGCCAGGCCGGCGCGCGGTCCGTCGGCCTCTCCGACGGCCACCGCCCGGTTGAGCCGGACGACCGGACTGTCGGTCAGGCGCGCGAGTTCGTCGTACCACTCGACGATCTGCACCCAGTCGGTCTCCTCGGCGGTGGGCGCGTCGGCGTGCAGAGCCGCGATGGCGGCCTGGGCCTGGAACTCGCCCAGCCGGTCGCGGGCGAGGGCCGCCTGCAGGATGCCGACGCCCTCGGCGATCGCCCCGGTGTCCCACCGGCCGCGGTCCTGCTCGGCGAGCGGTACGAGGCTGCCGTCGGGCGCGGTCCGGGCGGCGCGCCGGGCGTGGTGGAGCAGCATGAGGGCGAGCAGCCCCGCCGCCTCGGGATGGTCGATCGCGGCCGCCAGCTGCCGGGTGAGCCGGATGGCCTCGGCGGCGAGGTCGACGTCACCGGAGTAGCCCTCGTTGAAGACCAGGTAGAGAACGCGCAGCACGGTGGCCACATCGCCGGGCTGGTCGAACCGGACGCCGGAGACGGTGCGCTTGGCGCGGCTGATGCGCTGCGCCATGGTCGCCTCGGGCACCAGGTAGGCCTGGGCGATCTGGCGGGTGGTGAGCCCGCCGACGGCGCGCAGGGTGAGCGCGACCGCGGACGACGGCGTGAGCGACGGGTGGGCGCACAGGAAGTAGAGCTGGAGGGTGTCGTCCACCGCGGGCGTGGGTCCGGGCTCCGGCTCCTCCTCGACGAGGTCCTCGCGCCGACGGCGGGCGGCGTCCGCGCGGGTCGCGTCGAGGAACCGGCGCCAGGCCACGGTGACCAGCCAGCCCTTCGGGTCCCGCGGAGGGTCGGCCGGCCAGGCCCGGACCGCCTCGACGAGCGCGTCCTGCACGGCGTCCTCGGCCGCCGCGAAGTCGGCTCCGCGGCGGACGAGGATCCCGAGCACGCTCGGTGTGAGGCTCCGGAGCTGGACCTCGTTCACCTGAGAGGTCACTCCGTGATGGTGGGCGGCGCGGTCAGGAACGGGCGCAGCTCCAGCCACTCGTGGATCGGCTTCCCGCCCGCCCCGGGGGCGGCCGACAGTTCCCCGGCCAGCTCGAGGGCGCGCTCGTGGGTGTCCACGTCGATCACCATCCAGCCGGCGATGAGGTCTTTGGTCTCGGCGAACGGGCCGTCGGTGACCGGCGGGCGCCCCTCGCCGTCGTACCGGACCCACGTCCCCTCGGGGGCGAGCGCCTGGCCGTCGACGAACTCGCCGGTCTTCTCCAGCCGGGCCGCGAAGTCGTTCATGTACCGCATGTGGGCCGAGATCTCCTCCGGCGTCCACCGGTCCATGGGCACGTCGTTGACCGGAGCCGGGGCGCCACGGTAGTGCTTGAGCAGCAGGTACTTGGCCATCGTGTCTCTCCTGGGTACTGGTGCGATCCATTGTGGTCGCGTTCACTGCTGGGACGGAGCGGGCCACGGGTTCTCGACATCACCGCCAAGTTTTTTTGGCTCTCCTGGAATGAATGGGGGAGCACGCCGCTCCGGCGTCCGGGTTCACGGTGTGACGCGAGGGCGGGACACGGCCGTGCTTCCGTGACCGGCAACGGTCCGACCCGCTGGGAAACGGCCCCAGGGCACGCCGGCTGTCCCAAGGCTCCGCGAGCACTGACCGGCACCGGACGCCGACATCCGACGCCCCTCGCGGTCCGGGCCCGCGGCGCGCTCCGGGCCTGCCGCGCGGTCGCTCGGGCGGTCAGGATCCGCCGTCACGGTCGCCCGTGTCACTGGCCCCCGGCCGCCCGCTGCGCCCGCACGGCGGCCACCCTCCGGTACAGCTGGTCCGCCTCCTGCCCGTGCCCCAGCTGCTCCAGGCAGTGCGCTTCGTCGTTGCGGCCGGCGAGGGTGTCGGGATGGTCGACGCCCAGTACCCGCTCGCGGGCGGCGGCGACTCGCCGGTACTCGGTGAGGGCGTCCGCCCAGCGGCCGAGCCAGCCGAGCCCGACGGCGACCTCGCGGCGGCTGACGAGGGTGTCGGGGTGGTCGGCACCGAGCACCCGTTCGCGGACGGCGCAGACGTCACGGGATTCGGCGAGCGCCTCCTCCCAGCGGCCCAGGCGGCCGAGGTTCACACCGAGCCCGTGCCGCGCGCGCAGGGTTTCGGGATGCGCGGCGCCCTGTGCCCGGGTGCGGTCGTCGACGAGGGAGCGGTACAGCTCGAGGGCCTGTGCGCTGCGGCCGAGCCTGCCGAGACTGATGCCCACTTCGTAGCGGGCGGCGAGCGTGTCCGGGTGGTCCGGGCCCAGTGCCCGCGCACGGGCCCCGGCCACCTCCTGATAGGTGTGCAGTGCCTCGGCCCAGCGCCCCAACTGGCCTAGGACGTAGGCCACTTCGTAGCGAGTGACGAGGGTGTCCGGGTGGGCCGGGCCGAGCACCCGGGCGCGGGCGGCGGCGACCTCGCTCGCCATGCGGTACGAGTCCTCCGGGCGTCCGAGCCTGCTGAGGTTGAACGCGAGATTGTGGCGGCAGCGCAGGGTGTCCGGGTGGTCGGGGCCCATGGCGCGCTGCCGGGCGGCGAGTACCGAGGTGTAGGCCTGGTGCGCCTCGAAGTGACGGCCCAACTGACCCAGTACATACGCCATTTCCTGCCGCGCGGCCAGGGTGTCGGGGTGCCTGGCGCCGAGCACCCGCTCTCTGGCCTGGGCGACGCGCGCGTACTCGCCGAGCGCTTCCGCGGGGCGTCCGGTGCGACTGAGGGTGAAGCCGACCTCGTAGCGGCTGGCGAGTGTGTCCGGGTGGTCGGTCCCGAGCAGATGCTCGCGTTCGGCGGCCACCGAGCGGTGGACCTCGCCCGCCTCGGTCCACCGGCCGAGCCGCCCGAGGCTCAGCCCGGCGTTGTGCCGCCCGGTCAGAGCCGTGAGCAACTCCGGTGCGGGGGAAGGCCGTTCCCCTTGGCCCGGCAGGGGCGAGAGCGCCGTGGAGGGGCGGGCGATCCACTCGCTGGTGAGGCCGGCGGAGGCGTCCGGCGGGGTGCCGCGCAGCCCCGCGCCGGTGGCCTTGCGGCCGGTGGTCATGCCCTGGGTCCAGGAGGGCAGCCGGGGTGCGCGGGAGGGCGGCTGCTCGGCTCGGGCCGGAACCCGGGGCGCGGGAGAGCGCGGCCCCCCGGCGAGGCGCGGCAGGGCCGGGGCGACCACCGTCGGCACGTACGTCGGTGTGGTGCGCCCGGCGCTGATGCGGCGGGCGAGTTCACGGGCGTCCTGCGGACGCTGCTCGGGCCGTTTGGCGAGCAGGTCGAGGATGATCCGCTCCAGGTACTCGGGGATGTCGGCCCGGTGGCTGCGCGGCGGCTCGGGCACGGTGTCGCGGTGGCCGACGAGGACGGCCCAGGCGTCGTCGAGGTCGAACGGCGGTGCACCGGTGGCGATTTCGTAGAGCACGCACCCGAAGGAGTAGAGGTCGCTGCGCTCGTCGACCTCCGAGCCGCCGATCTGCTCCGGCGACATGTAGTGCGGGGTGCCCATCGCGATGCCGGTGCCGGTGAGCCGCGAGGTGAATCCGATGTCGTGGCCGAGGCGGGCGATGCCGAAGTCGCAGATCTTCACGGTGCCGTCGGTCAGCCGCATGATGTTCGCCGGCTTCAAGTCACGGTGCACGATGGCCTGTTGGTGGGTGTAGGCGAGAGCGTCGGTCACCTGGTCGGCGATGTCGACGACTTCGGCGACCGCGAGCGGGTGGTGGTGGTTCTCCTCCAGGAGCTGGCCGAGGTTGTGTCCCTCCAGCAGTTCCATCACCAGGTACAGCACACCGTCGGACTCGCCGAAGTCGTGGACGACGGTCACACCGCGGTGCTGAAGGGCCGCGGCGACCCGGGCCTCCCGCCGGAACCGCTCGCGCAGGACACGGGTGAAGGACGGGTCGTGGTGCGGGCCCAGCGGCTTGAGGCACTTCACGGCCACCTGACGGCCCAGCGATTCGTCCCGGGCGCGCCACACCTCCCCCATGCCGCCGCGCCCGATCGGATGAAGGAGCCGGTAACGGCCCTGGATCAGCCTGCTCTCCGCCATCTCGAGTGATCGCCCCCGTCACTGCTCACTGCCCGGCCCCGAGCCCACCCCTGGCCCCGCCCCGCCCAGTATGACGAGCTGTCTGCCGACTTTGTACGGCGCCGGGCGCGAGCCGGGGCCGAGCCGTGACACGGCCGAGAGAATGCGCTTGGGCGGGAGTTGCCGGCGCAGCCGTGCGGGGACACAGCGCAGCATGGTGCCCGTGACCCGCGGCCGCCGGGTCACCGCGGCGGGCGACGGCGCCGGCCTGCCGTACGACGTCTGGGCGTACGACGGCAGAGCGGCGTACGCGAGCCCGGCCACGCGCCGCCGCAATTGTGCGCGCGCCGGTACGAGCAGCGGGTGGACCGGCGGTCGCCGGAGGAAGTCGTCCACTCGCGGGTTTCGGGGCCCGCGGCGAGTCCGGGGAGCATCTTCTCGAAGTGCGCGGCCACTTCGGCTCAGTTCGACGGCGCCTGGTCGGGGTCGAGCCCCACCAGCCGCGCGCCGACCCGGTGTTCCCCGATGTAGCGGTCGGCCTGCCCGTCCGTGAGCCGGAAGCCGGAGCGCCGCAGGGCGCGCGGACACGAGTCGATCTCCGCGCAGTGCACCCACAGCAGCAGTTCGGGATCGTCGACCCGTACCACTCACCGGTGTCCGGGTCGGTGGCGGTGAGCATGCGGTGGATCTTCCGGACCCGGGCCGCCGCCCGCTCCGCGGCCTCGACTGTCCCGTACGTCGTCGTTCCGACGAACTGTCAGGTGCGCCCAGGAGCCACGGTCGGCACACGTAACGGCGACCCACCTCGCTCCACCAGCCCCTGCACATCGGACCGCCGACGCAGGCACTCGCCGGGCACGCCGCTCCCGCCGATCTCACGGCCCCGCATGTCACGGTGCCCAGACTGATCGCGTCGCACCCGGCGCACGCGCCCCGTGACGCGTCCTGTGACCAGGATCGCTAGGTGGCATCGGGCAACGTTGGCGAAGAGAGGCTCGCGCTCTCGTCCTGCACGTCCCGGGTACTGCACGCACGCCGTCCGGGCGGTGTCGGCCGGCCGTGCCGCAAGATCCTGGTGGAGCCGGCCGAGCCGCCCGAGTGTGGGAGGAAGAGGACCGTCCAAGGCGTGGCGGGTAACACGGCGGAGGGGAAGGACCGTATCCACGGTTCGGCATCGAGCATGGCTACCGCTCTCCGGGAGGACGACGGACGACGACGCGGATCACAGGGAGTGGAGCAGGGCGAGGGTCCGCTGGAGCTCGTCACGCAGCGCTCGTCCGGCCGCCTCGGCATCCCCCTGCACGACGGCGTAGATGCGCTGGGCCGTGGTCTACGCGCTGATCCCGCCCACCGTCATCCTGGCCTGCACGGGCATCGCGCTCGCCTTCGACGACGGGCAGACCTCGATGGGCAACCCGGGGGCGCACGGCCTGACGGAGCTGATCTACGCCTACACCAGCAACACCAACAGCAACGGCAGCGCGATGGCGGGCTTCAACGGCGCCACCGACTTCCACGATCTCTTGATGGTGGTCGCGATGCTGGCGGGGCGGTACCTCCCGATGGTCGCCGTGCCGGCCCTGGCCGGGCGGCTCGCCAGGCAGCGGCCCGGCGTCGTCACGGCCGGCACGCTGCGCGCCCAGGGCGTCAACTTCGTCGTCCTCGCGACGGCCGCGGCCGTCGTCCTGGCGCTGCTCAACTTCCTGTCGGCCCTGTCCCTCGGCACCGTCGCCGACGGACTCCTGTAGCCCCGTACCGGCTGAGCCCCCGGCCCGTCACAGGCTCAGCCGGTACGGCACCACGCACACGACGACGTCGGTACGGGCCCGCAGCGCGGCCGCCAGCAGCAGGCCGCGCTGGTTCTGGAGGATCTGGTACCGGCGGTGGCGCGGCTCGACCTCGGGAATGAGGACGGCGATCTGACGTCCTTCCTTCTCCGCCCGCCGGACGTAGTCCACGATCGGTTCCACGAGGGAGCGTTGCGGGCTGTCGATGACGTCCAGTCGTACGCCAGGATTCCAGCGGGCCCAACTCTCCTCCAGGGCACGTGCCTTGGCCGGATCACCGTGCACGGCGACCGCGACGACGTCGCGACCGAGCGCGCGGGCGGCCGTCAGCGCGAGCTGGGTGAGCTTGCTGACCTCGCCGACCGGCACGATGACGAGGGAGTCGGTGAGACGCACCGGCGGCGGAACCTCGCCGAGCCCGAGTTCCCGTCCGACCTCCGTGTAGTACCGCTGGACGCGGGAGAACAGCAGCATCAGCAACGGAATGGCGACGACCACCACCCACGCCCCCTCCAGGAACTTGGTGGACAGCAGAACGATGCCCGCCACGGCCGTCAGTACCGCGCCGATCCCGTTCAGCACCGCGCGCCGCAGCCAGCCGGGCTGCCGCTCGCGCCTCCAGTGCCGCACGAGCCCGATCTGACTGATCGTGAAGCCGATGAACACCCCGATCGCGAACAGCGGGATCATCCGGTGCGTGTCCGCGTTCACGGCGATCAGCAGCAGCGCCGCGAGCAGGGCGAGAGCCACGACTCCCCAGCGATAGACGGGTCGTTCCTTGCGCAGCCCGAAGAGATGCGGCAGCCGGTGGTCCTTGGCCAGCAGGCTCATCAGGACGGGCAGTCCGCCGAAGCTGGTGTTCGCGGCGAACGCGAGGGCCACGGTGACGATGAGATTGGTCGCGTAGTACGGCCAGCCCGTCCCGTACGAGCCCGCCGTGAGCTGTGCGAGTACGGTCACGCCGCCGCGCGGGGCCACATGGTCACGGCGGATCAGCACCGCCAGCCCGATCAGCATCAGCCCGAGCAGCCCGCCCAGCATCAGCTCGGTGCGCTGCGCCCGCCTGACGCGCGGCGCGCGGAAGGCTGGTACCCCGTTGGCGATGGCCTCCACGCCGGTGAGCGCGGAGCAGCCGGAGGAGAACGCCTTCAGGAGCAGCAGCACCCCCAACGCCTCGGTGGCGTGGACGGGTTGGTCCGTCCCGACGACGGCCGCCGGGTGGGGGCGCAGCAGCCCGAGCACGACGATGCCGAGGATGCTCACGATGAACAGCACCGTGGGCAGCATCAGCACCCGGGCGCTCTCGGCCACACCGCGCAGGTTCACGACCGTGAGCAGAGCGAGCCCGCCCAGGCAGAGCTCGAGCAGATGCGAGCCGAGCGAGGGGAAGGCGGACGCGAGACTGGCCGCTCCGGCCGCCAGGCTGACGGTCACGGTGAGCACGTAGTCCACGACGAGACTGGCCGCCGCGAGGTAACTCGTCCTGGGGCCGAGATCCTTCTTGGCCACCGCGTAGGCGCCGCCGCCGTCGGGGTGCACGGCGATCACCTGCCCGTAGGACACGACGAGCACCGCCAACAGCGCGGCGATGACCAAGGTCACCGGCAGCGTGGCGGACAGCGCCCCGGTCCCGGCGGCGATCAGGACGAGCACGATCGCCTCGGGCCCGTACGCCACCGAGCTCAGCGCGTCCAGGGACAGGGCGGCGAGCCCTTCAAGACTGGTGAGGTGGTGCCGTTCGCCTTCCCCTGGCAGCAACGGAACCTTCGGCCGCAGTTCGCGGCGGGCCAGACCGTACGCCATCAGGAACCACCTCGCGGTGCGGAGTGCGGAAGATCAAGGCTGTTCGAGGCCAGTGTGACCACGCCATCCGGGCGAGGAGCGCCAAGGACGCGCCAAGGCTTCGCTCCTCGTCGGGGAATCGGTTGCCCTCGGCCAGTGTGCGGGACTGGTATCCGGTGCGGATCTCAGCCAGGGACTCAGCGTTCGAAGCGGTAACCCATGCCGGGTTCGGTGATGAGGTAACGGGGGTGGGCGGGGTCCGCCTCCAGCTTGCGGCGGAGTTGGGCCATGTAGACCCGCAGGTAGTTGGTCTTGTCGCTCTGGCTGGCCCCCCACACCTCCTGCAACAGGTGCTTCTGCGTGATGAGCCGGCCGGGGTTGGTGACCAGGATCTCCATCAGATGCCACTCGGTGGGCGTGAGGCGTACGTCGTGCCCGGCGCGGGTGGCCTTCTTGGCGAGCAGGTCGAGGGTGAAGCCGTCCGTCGTGACGAATGTCGTCTCAGGGGCCAGGGGAATGTCCTCGGTGCGGCGGACGGCGGCGCGCAGCCGGGCCAGCAGTTCGTCCATGCTGAACGGCTTCGTGATGTAGTCGTCGGCGCCCGCGTCGAGTGCGGCCACCTTCTCGTCGGAGGCCCGGCGCGCGGACAGCACCACGATCGGTACGCGGGTCCAGCCGCGCAGGGCTTTGATGACGTCCGTGCCGTCCATGTCGGGCAGTCCGAGGTCGAGCAGCACCACGTCGGGTTGCCGGGCGGCGGCGAGGCGCAGCGCGGTGGTGCCGTCGGGAGCCGCGTCCACTCCGTACTTGCGGGCCCGCAGGTTGATCACGAGCGCCCGGACGAGCTGAGGGTCGTCCTCCACCACCAGTACCCGAGTCATCGGTGTGCGCCTTCCCTGTGGGACGGAGGGCCGGAACCTGTGGAACCGGCTTCGTGAACGCGGGAGTCGACGAGCCGGGGTGTCTTCCCGGTCGCCGACTCCCGCACGGTTTGCGTAAGGCCATCAGCTCTTCGCCGCAAGTTCCCTGAGTGCGATGTTGAGTTCGAGGACGTTGACGCGGGGTTCGCCGATGAAGCCGAGGGTCCGGCCGTCGGTGTGCTCGTCGACCAGCTTCTGCACCTGGGCGACGGGCAGGCCGTTCTTCTCCGCGATCCGGTGCACCTGGATGTCCGCGTACTCCGGGGAGATGTCCGGGTCCAGGCCCGAGCCGGAGGAGGTGACCGCGTCGGCGGGCACGTCGGAGGGCTTGACCGGGTAGCCGGGAACCGAGTTGTCCTTGATGACGGCGGCCTTGGCGTCCTTGACCCACTTGATCAGGTCGGCGTTGTCACCGGAACGGTTGGTGGCGCCGGACAGGATCAGGCTGTACTGGGTGTTGACGCTGTTGGTCCCCAGGCCGTTCTGCGGGCGGCCCTGGAACCACTTCAGGTCCGGCTCCGGGGTCTCCTGGCCCTTCTTCAGCGGCAGGTTGTACGCCTGCCCGATGAGCGAGGAGCCGACCACCTTGCCGTCCGCCTTGATCTCCGAGCCGTTCGCCTGGCCGGAGAACAGGCCCTGGGCGATACCGGTGACGGCGAGCGGGTAGATCACACCGCACACGACGGTGAGCACGAGCAGGGCGCGCAGGCCGGCCCAGAGCAACCGGGCCGTGCTGCTTACCGAGTTGTTCATGGGGATCAGCCGATTCCGGGGATGAGGGAGATGAGCAGGTCGATGATCTTGATGCCGATGAAGGGGGCGACCAGGCCGCCGAGGCCGTAGATCCCGAGGTTGCGGCGCAGCAGCTTGTCGGCGCTGACCGGGCGGTAGCGCACACCGCGCAGGGCGAGCGGCACCAGCGCGATGATGATCAGCGCGTTGAAGATGACGGCCGAGAGGATCGCGGAGTCGGGCGAGGACAGGTGCATGACGTTGAGCTTGTCCAGACCCGGGTAGACCGCGGCGAACAGTGCCGGGATGATCGCGAAGTACTTGGCGACGTCGTTGGCGATGGAGAACGTCGTCAACGCGCCCCGGGTGATCAGCAGTTGCTTGCCGATCTCGACGATCTCGATGAGCTTGGTGGGGTTGGAGTCCAGGTCCACCATGTTCCCGGCCTCCTTGGCGGCCGAGGTGCCGGTGTTCATGGCCACGCCCACGTCGGCCTGCGCCAGCGCCGGGGCGTCGTTGGTGCCGTCGCCGGTCATCGCGACGAGCTTGCCGCCCGCCTGCTCCCGCTTGATGAGCGCCATCTTGTCCTCGGGGGTCGCCTCCGCGAGGAAGTCGTCGACGCCCGCCTCCTCGGCGATCGCCTTCGCGGTCAGCGGGTTGTCACCCGTGATCATGATGGTCTTGATGCCCATCCGGCGCAGCTCGTCGAACCGCTCCCGCATGCCGTCCTTGACGACGTCCTTGAGGTGGATGACACCCAGGATCCGGGCGCCTTCCGTGTCCTCGACGGCCACCAGCAGCGGCGTGCCGCCCGCCTCCGAGATCCGGCTGGCCAGGGTGTCGGCGTCTTCGGACACCTCGCCACCCTGCTCCTTGACCCAGGTGATGACCGACCCGGCCGCGCCCTTGCGGATCCTGCGGCCGTCGACGTCCACACCCGACATACGGGTCTGGGCGGTGAAGGCGATCCACTCGGCGCCCGCGAGTTCGCCCTGGTGCCGCTCGCGCAGCCCGTACTTCTCCTTCGCCAGGACCACGATGGAACGGCCCTCGGGCGTCTCGTCGGCCAGCGAGGACAGCTGGGCCGCGTCGGCGACCTCCGCCTCGGTCGTCCCCGTCACCGGCACGAACTCCGACGCCTGCCGGTTGCCCAGCGTGATGGTGCCGGTCTTGTCGAGAAGAAGGGTGGAGACGTCACCGGCGGCCTCGACCGCACGGCCCGACATCGCCAGGACATTGCGCTGGACCAGGCGGTCCATGCCCGCGATGCCGATCGCGGAGAGCAGCGCGCCGATGGTGGTCGGGATCAGGCAGACAAGCAGGGCCACCAGCACAACCACGGTGAGGTGCGTGCCGGCGTAGTCGGCGAACGGCGGCAGGGTGGCCACCGCCAGCAGGAAGACGATCGTGAGGGACGCGAGGAGGATGTTCAGCGCGATCTCGTTGGGCGTCTTCTGCCGGGCCGCGCCCTCGACCAGGGCGATCATCCGGTCGATGAACGTCTCGCCGGGCTTCGTCGTGATCTTGATGACGATCCGGTCGGAGAGGACCTTCGTGCCGCCGGTCACCGCGGACCGGTCGCCGCCGGACTCCCGGATGACCGGGGCCGACTCGCCGGTGATGGCCGACTCGTCGACCGAGGCGACCCCCTCGACGACGTCACCGTCGCCGGGGATGATGTCGCCCGCCTCGCAGACCACCAGGTCACCCACGCGCAGTTCGGTGCCGGGCACCTGCTCCTCACGGTCACCCACCAGACGCCGGGCCACCGTGTCGGTCTTGGCCTTCCTGAGGGTGTCCGCCTGCGCCTTGCCGCGTCCTTCGGCCACCGCCTCCGCCAGGTTGGCGAAGATCACGGTGAGCCACAGCCAGGCGCTGATCGCCCAGCCGAACCAGTCGCCCGGGTCCTTGAAGGAGAACACCGTCGTCAAAACGGACCCGACGAGGACGACGAACATCACGGGCGACTTGACCATCACCCGCGGGTCGAGCTTGCGGACTGCGTCCGGCAGCGACCTGAGCAGCTGCTTCGGGTCGAACAGACCCGCGCCGACCCTTCCTTCGTCCTTGTGGCCGGTCGGCACATCACTGTGCGGCGCCCGAGTGGGAACAGTCGTGGACACGGCGTCCTCTTGGTTGTCTGTACGAGTGGTCATGACGCCAGCCCCTCGGCCAGCGGACCCAGCGCCAGGGCCGGGAAGTAGGTCAGACCGGTGATGATCAGGACCGCGCCCACCAGCAGCCCGGTGAACAGCGGCTTCTCCGTGCGCAGGGTGCCCGCGGTCGCCGGCACCGGCTGCTGCCCGGCCAGCGAACCCGCCAGCGCCAGCACGAACACCATCGGCAGGAAGCGGCCCAGCAGCATGACCAGCCCGATGCTGGTGTTGAACCACTGGGTGTCGGCGTTCAGACCCGCGAACGCCGAGCCGTTGTTGTTGGCGCCCGAGGTGTAGGCGTAGAGGATCTCGGAGAATCCGTGCGCCCCGGAGTTGGTCATCGAGTGGCCCGGGGTCGGCAGGGCCATCGCCGCCGCGGTGAAGACCAGCACCAGCGCCGGGGTGATCAGGATGTAGCAGGCCGCGAACTTGATCTCGCGGGTGCCGATCTTCTTCCCCAGGTACTCGGGGGTTCGGCCGACCATCAGACCGGCGATGAACACCGCGATGACCGCCATGATCAGCATGCCGTAGAGGCCGGATCCGGTACCACCGGGCGCGATCTCGCCCAATTGCATGCCCAGCATGGTGATACCGCCGCCGAGACCGGTGAACGAGGAGTGGAAGGAGTCCACCGCACCCGTCGACGTCAGCGTGGTCGCCACCGCGAAGATCGACGAGGCACCGACCCCGATGCGGGTCTCCTTGCCCTCCATCGCCCCGCCCGCGATCTGGAACGCGGGACCGTGGTGGTGGAACTCGGTCGCCATCATCAGCGCGGTGAAGCCGATCCAGATGGTGACCATCGTGGCGAGGATCGCGTAACCCTGCCGGACCGAGCCGACCATGACACCGAAGGTGCGGGTCAGCGCGAACGGGATCACCAGCAGCAGGAAGATCTCGAACAGGTTCGAGAACGGCGTCGGGTTCTCGAAGGGATGCGCGGAGTTGGCGTTGAAGTAACCGCCACCGTTCGTGCCCACCTCCTTGATCGCCTCCTGCGAGGCCACCGCACCACCGTTCCACTGCTGCGAGCCGCCGAAGAACTGGCCCACCGAGTGGATACCGGCGAAGTTCTGGATGGCGCCGCACGCCACCAGCACGACCGCGGCGACCACCGACAGCGGCAGCAGGATGCGGACCGTGCCGCGCACCAGGTCGGACCAGAAGTTGCCCAGCTCACCGGTCCGCGAGCGGGCGAAACCGCGGACGAGGGCGACGGCCACCGCGATGCCGACGGCCGCGGAGACGAAGTTCTGCACCGCCAGGCCGGCGGTCTGCACGACGTGGCCCATGGCCTGCTCGCCGTAGTACGACTGCCAGTTGGTGTTCGTCACGAACGACGCGGCGGTGTTGAACGCCTGGTCCGGATCGATCGCCGTGAAGCCCAGCGAGCCGGGCAGATGACCCTGCACGCGCTGCAGGAGATAGAGGAACAGGACGCTGACGGCGGAGAAGGCCAGCACACCGCGCAGATACGCGGGCCAGCGCATCTGCGTGTCCGGGTCGGCACCGATGCCCTTGTAGATCCACTTCTCGACGCGCAGGTGCTTGTCGGAGGAGTAGACCCGGGCCATGTAGTCGCCCAGGGGACGGTAGGCGAGTGCCAGCGCGGCTATGAGAGCGAGCAGCTGGAGCACGCCGGCGAGAACGGGACTCATATCGAGGCTCAGAACCTCTCCGGGAAGACAAGGGCGAGGACGAGATAGCCCAGCAGGGCGACGGCCACGACCAGGCCGACAATGTTCTCGGCGGTCACAGCTTCGTCACCCCCTTGGCGACGAGGGCCACCAGCGCGAACACCGCGATCGTGGTGACGACGAAGGCCACGTCGGCCATCGGAACTCCTAGAAGAGGTGCGGATCGAACGGACGTTTAGAGGAAACCGTCTCTCTGGCCGAATTCGAGCGCCGTTGACGCCACCCATACGGAGGCTCGGACACCTTTGACGGAACCCTTACGGCCGACTCGTCCATCTGTCGGAACCGATCCCCCATCCGCCTGAGACGTCGACGATCCGTGCGTCCGCGCCATCCAGGTGCGGGCAGTCCGCCATCCAGGTGCGGGCAGCCAAGGTGAGGCGTCGGAGGATGCGGTACCGCAGCCGGCGGATCACCACGTCCGTGTCACCGGCACCATCACCACGGTGCGGTCGCGGTGCGGGACTCCCTTTCCGGCAGCCCATGCCACACCGTGGCGTCAAGAACGAGCAGGGTGCCCATCAGAGTCCCGTCAAGACATGCGGTTCCGGCCTCGCGGGGTCTCTACCTTCGGCAACATGGAACGCCGCAACGACGCGCGACACGACGCGGTCCACACTCCTCCAGAGCCGCCTGCGGAAGTGGCGCACGACCGCCACTGGGCAAGGGATCTGCGCAGCTCGATCCGCTGCGCGGCCGTTCTGCTCACCACTCTCCTGCTGATCGACTGGGGAGCGGGCACCTTCACCCCCCTGCGCGGCGCGCTGTGGGCCGGGCTCGGCGTGCTCCTGTTCCTGGTGCTGTACCCGCCCAGGGTCAGCGCGGGCGAGGGCTGGCTGGCCTCACGCGGACTGCTGCGGAAGCGGCGGGTACGCACCGACCTGCTGGTGTCGGTGCGCTGTCTGGACGGCGTCTCGCAGCGGCTCCTCCTGCGGGACGCGTCCGGTGTGCGGGTCGAGATCAACCCCCAGGTCCTGGTGGACAACCCCGAACTGTGGCACCGCCTGGACGAGGACGCCCAGAAGTCGGCGGCGTCCGGATCGCTCACCTGCGGGGCGACCGCGCTGCGCCAGGTCTCGGAGCGGATCGATCGCGAGACCGCCCTCACCGTGTTCAAGGTCTCCGGGCTGGGCTGAGCGCACACCGCCGCTCATCCCCGTCTGTCCACCGGATGCGGCTGCACCCCGGTCATGAGGATGTCCAGACCGCGCCGCGTCGTCGCCGGCACGACTCGGTCGGCCGCCCGAAGCACCCGCCCATGGGGCGGACGCCAGTCGAAGCCGGGCCGGCGGAACCGGATCCCCGCGAGAGTGTCCCCGGACGAGGACCCGGGGTGCGCCATGGCGGAACCGACGGCCAGGACCCGCCACTCGTGCTCGCGGAACGCCTCATGCACCGAGCGTCCCTCGAGTTCGGGGTGCCCGGCCACGTCGACCACCGTGAACAGCAGCGAGCCCCGCTCGACCGGCATCACTCCCAGCACATGGCGGCCCATCATCGCGGCGGCGAAGGAGGGCGCCGCGAGCGCCGAAACGCTGCGGCTGCGGGTGGGCGCGTCGGGGTAGGAGGCGCGCAGGGTGCGTTGAACGGTGGCGGCGAAGTCGTCGTCGTACAGCCGCATCACCACCCGTACACCCGGGTTGGTCTCCCGTGCGGCCATCACGATGTCGAGGTTCTCGCCGTCGTCACGGGTGAGGACCAGCAGCGACTTGCTGTGCCGGACGCGCGCCCGCGGGTCCCGGTGGAGCGCGGCGATCTCGGAGCCGTGTTCGTCACGCCGGGAGGGCAGCACGACGGTGACGGCCTCGCCGCACACGGCGTCCAGCTCGACGGCGAGCCGGTGCGCGAGCCCGTCGTCGCCGCAGATCACCATGTGCTGGGAACGGAGGCCAAGTTCCGTATGTGTATGGAGAGTTGACGTCACATCAGTCAAGAACGGCAGCATGGACGGGACCAGTTCCGGGGAGACACCGGTTCGGCGTCAACGTTCCGTATGGGTCTGTCATCTCGTCCCGTACGCCTCCATCAGCCGTCCCTCACCGGCCCCGCCGTGTCGAGAGCCGCACCCGTCCGGTCGGCGAGGGTGACCGCGACCAGGCGTGCCTGGAGCGGCGGTACGGGGCCCGGGCCGGGGGTGAGCATGAAGTGGCCCAGGTAGCGGCCGTTGCCGTGGGTACGCAGCTCGGTCTCACCGTCCGGCCAGCCGCTCGCGTCGAGATCCCAGTGCCGCCGCCCGACCGCCACGTTGCCGTCCTGTTCCAGGCGCGGCGGCTGCCCCAACAGGGTGCCGTACTCGAAGCGGCAGCCACGCAGGCCGAGGAGTTCGGTCAGCTCCCGGCGGACGTGGTCGACCACGGTGTCCGAGGACTTCGCGGACTGGGCGAGCTCGGCCGTCTCGTGGATCCGGGCCAGGTATCCCGCGTCCGTCACGGTGATCACTTCGAGGCGGCGGGCGCGGGCCGCGAGCTGGGACACGATCAGGCCGACGATCAGCAGCAGGACCGCCGTCTCGATGTCCGAGGACGCGGTGATGTCGAAGGTCTGGTAGGGACGGGTGAGGAAGAAGTCGAACCAGGCCGCCGCCGACAGCGCCGCGAGCACCCCCGCCGCACGGCTGCCGATCGCCGCGACCGCGGCGACCACCACGACCAGGATCAGCGCCGCGTTGGTACGCGACAGATCCGTTCGGAAGGGCACGAGGGCGAGTGCCACCAGGAACGGGCCCAGGAGACCCGCCACCAGGGCGAGCCGGTCCCTCATCGGATATCCGGTCATCACGCCGTCACCTCCTGCGCTCGTCACGACGGCTCCGAGCGCCCGTGTCCTGGCGCTCACGAGTCCTGGTGTGCCGTGTTCGGTGCTGCTCATACGCCGCCTCCTACGCTCCGCGTGTCTCCGTGTTGCTCCGCCCGCTCGGCGACGGGCAGCGACAGGACCATCGTCAGACCGCCGCCAGGGGTGTCCTCCGGGGTGAGCGTGCCGTCCATCGCCTCCGTCAGCCCCCGGGACAGGGCCAGGCCCAGCCCGAGGCCGGTGGTGTTGTCGGTGTCGCCCTGTCGCTGGAAGGGTTCGAAGAGCCGGTCGCGTTCGGTGGCCGGCAGGCCGGGCCCGCGGTCGACGACACGCACTTCGACGCGGCCCGCGTGCGCGCTGGCGGTCAGCAGCACCTGGCGGTCCACCGGGCTGTGCCGGGCGGCGTTGGCTACGAGGTTGGCGATCACCCGCTCCAGCAGGGGCGGGTCGGCCAGCACGGCCGGAACCTCCTCCAGGTCCGCCACCTCGACCTCGGGGGTGTCCGCCAGCGCGGCCGGCAGGATCTCCTCCAGCGTGGTGGCGCGCAGATTGAGGGTGAGGACGCCTGCCTGGAGGCGGCTGAGATCGAGGAGGTTCTCCACCAGACGGTTCAGTTTCGCCATGGACTCGTCCGCGGTGGCGAGGAGTTCGTCCTGGTCCTCGTCGGAGAAGTCGACGTCCCGGCTGCGCAGCGAGGAGACCGCTGCCCAGCCCGCCGCGAGAGGCGTACGCAGGTCGTGACCGACCGCCCGCAGCAGCGCCGTACGCATCCGGTCGGCGGCCTTGACCGGTTCGACCTCGGCGGCGGCCTCGGCGAGCCTGGCCCGTTCGACGGCCGATCCCACGTGCGCGGCGAACGCGGCGAGGACGCGCCGCTCCGACGACGGAAGTGTGCGACCGCGCAGGACCAGGAAGGCGCCGGGTCCCGCGGGCACGACCGTCGCGCCGTCGTCTCCGGGCGGCTCGTCCACCAGCTCCACGGAGTCCATGCCGAAGGTCTCACGGGTCCGTTCCACCAGCGCCGGGATCGTCGCTCCGCCCCGCACGATGCTGCCGGCGAGCGAGGACATCGTCTCCGCCTCCGCCGTGGCCCGCGCCGAGCGCCGCGACAGGAGCAGGGCGCACGCCCGACGACCTCCAGGCCGTCGAGCATCCTCTCCGTGCCGGGGCGCCCGTGGCACTCCACGAATCCCACCACCACATCCACGCCGCGTGCCGCCCGGCGTCGCCCCTCGTCGAGCATGCGGTAGGTCTTGCCGACCCCGGGGGCGGCGCCGAGGTAGACCTTCAGCCGTCCGGGCCGTACCTCGCCCACACCAGGGGGTACGCCCACCGCGACGGGCCGTACCTCGCCCCCGCCGGTCCGTACGTCGCTCATATCGGTCCGTACGTCACTCATCGCAGCCGACGTGCTCCACTCACTGACGATCGATTCCCCGCAGGGAAGTGTTGCTTCCCCTACCGAACCTGTTGTGCGCGTCGCCCGGCGCGCTCCCTGACGCATCCTTGGCGCCGGTCCCGTGGACGTTGACACCGCTTTGACGGGCGCCGGCCCGATAGGGTGAAAGCGGTGTGCCGGGAAGTCTGGTCGGCGGGGAGCCAGAAGGTCTCCTCCTCATGAGCAAAGGCATGCCATGCGCGCGGTAGGGACAGTCCTGGCTCTCGTGGTCCTCGCCACCGTGGTGGCCACCTTCGCTCGCCATTGGCGTATCCCCGCACCCTCCCTGCTCGTGATCGCGGGCCTCGCCGTCGCCCTGCTGCCGGGCACCCCGGAGATCCAGATCAGCCCCGAGATCATCGGCCTCGTCGTCCTGCCACCCCTTCTGTACGCGAGCGCCGAAGACCTCCCCTGGCGCGACCTGCGTGCCGTGTGGAAACCGGTCGGAGTCCTGTCGACAGGCCTGGTCCTGGCCTCGGCGGCCGCCGTCGGGGCGGTCGCCTCCCTGGTCACGCCGCTGTCGTGGCAGATGGCGTTCGTGCTGGGAGCCGTGCTGGCGAGCACCGACCCGGTGGCGGTGACCGCGCTCGGCCGACGGCTGGCGCTGCCGCCCAGGGTGCAGGTGCTGGTGCAGGCCGAGAGCCTCTTCAACGACGCGACCTCCCTCGTCCTCTTCCGGGTCGCGGTGAGCGTCGCCGTGGCTTCGGCGGCGGCCGGCTGGGGTTCGGCAGCGGGAGAGTTCGCGCTGCTGGCAGGGGGCGGCATGATCATCGGTGCCGCGGTCGCGGGCGTGGTGACGCTGATCCGGCGGCGCACGGAGGACCCGGTCCTGGAGACGGTGATCGCGCTGGTCACGCCCTACGCGGCGTACGTCCTGGCCGAGGCCGCGCACGCCTCGGGCGTCACCTCGGTGGTGGTCGCCGGAGTCGTCCTGGGCGGACGGGGCGACGGCCTCACCAACGCCCGCATCCGCCTCCAGCTCCACGCCGTCTACGGCACGGTGGTCTTCCTGCTGGAGAGCGTCGTCTTCAGCCTGATCGGGCTCGCCCTGCCGGCACAGGTGCGGGCGCTGTCCGACGCCGATGGCGCCTGGCCCCTGTACGCGCTCGCCGTCGCCGCCACGCTCATCGCCATGCGCCTGTTGTGGCTGGCGCCGCTGTCCGCCGTGGTGCAGCGCAAGGGCGGGATCCAGCGGATGAACTGGCGGGTGCCGGTGGTCCTGACCTGGGCCGGCACCCGTGGTGTGGTCCCGCTGGCCGCCGCCCTGTCCATCCCGGTGACCATGGAGGACGGGTCGACGCTCTCGGAACGCCCGCTCGTCCTCGTCCTGACCACCTCGGTCGTGGTCGTCACCCTCGTCGTCCAGGGCTTCACCCTGGCTCCCGTCGTCCGCCGTTCGGGCATCGCCCTCGAACCCGACCACACCGAACGCGAGGAGGCTCGGGCCCGCTGCAGCCTGGCCAACGCGGGCCTGAGCCGACTGGACGAGATATCCGAACTGGAAGCCGTCCCCGACGTCGTCCTCGACCGGCTTCGCCGCGGCCTGACGGCCCGCCTGGACGACGCGAGCGATCGGCTCGGGCAGGCCGACGGCGACGGCACTCCGACGGAATCCGCCGACCTCACCTACCGCCAGCTGCGACGCGACCTGATCACGGTGGAGGAGGCCGAACTCCAGCGCCTCTACGACCGACACGACATCAGCGACCTGACCCGCCGCCGGCTGCAACGCTCGCTGGACCTGGAGGAGGCACGGCTGGCGGACGCCCACGGACTGCCCAGCGATTGAGGCCGAGCGCAGGCAGTCGATCGTGGGGCGGGCGACCGTCAGGGGGTGTCCCTGCGTCACCGCCGAACGCTCCCAGCGCCTCAGCGGAACTCGGTGAGCCGTGGCCGCAGCCCGAGGGCGGTGAGCGCGGCCACCGAGGCCAAGGCTCCCAGGGCCCCCGGCAGCAGATCCCCCACTGAGGACCGGCCAGCCCGGACCGAGGCGGTGAAGTGCCGGCGGTTGATGTCGGTCACCTTGTCCAGCGCCGTCATCCACGCCCCGAAGTGCGCGTTGGACGTGCCTGCCTGCCAGCCCATGCAGAACGCGACGGCCTCGCGTTCCTTTCCCCGCGTGAGCAGGGCGCGGATCTTGCGGTCGTCGCGTTGGTACACGGCGTACGTCTCGACCGTCTGCTCCGCCGCGGTTCGCTCTCCGTCGAAGGTGACGTTGTCGAGTTCTCGCCGGAACTCGCCGGTGAAGCGCAGGTCACCGTGGTCGGAACGGTATGCCCGCCAGGTCGTGGCGAGCTCGTCGTCGTACGTGGCGGGGGTCGCGTCCTTGAGCCCGTACAGCGCCTGCGACTTGGTGAAGAAGGTCTGCGCGTACCGCTCCCGGCGCCCGGGGTCGAGGAGATAGCGGCTCTCGTCGGCGTTCGCGTCGTACGCGATCGCCCGGGCGCGCGAGAGCGCGACGACGGAGTCGAACGCGTCACGCCGTGCCCCGCGCAGCTGCTCGGCGGTGGCCGACAGTGCCTGGATGCCCAGCAGGAGGGCAAGCAGCGCGCAGGCGGTGGCGGCCAGGACGCCGGGGTTGAGGATCCGGTGGAAACGGCGGGCCAGGTACCACTGGAGGACGCCGAGGGAGACGAGGAACAGTACGCCGAGGGCGGTGGCGACGACGAGTTGGGTGGCGAGGGCCGAACGGGCCTGTGCGTACCGCGTGTTGAACGCGCTGTCGTTGGAGTCCACCAGCTTCCGCGCGTCTGGGAGGAGTTGATTCCGTAGCAGGTCGGTGGCCTTGCGGTAGTCCACGAGGGCGGCCGGCTTGCCCCCGGTGCGGCCGTCGTTCTCCAGGGCGCGGCCTATGAGTTCCTGGTACTCGGCGAAGTCGTCGGTCAGGGACTCCACGGTGTGCTCGTCGATGCGGTCGCCCTGGGCGGCGACGGCGAGCGTGCGCAGGTCGTGGCCGATGGTGCGGCGGGCGTCCCCGTAGAAGCCGACCGCCTTCGCGTACGGCGTCGCCAGGCGCCCTTGGCCCGCGTTGCCGCTGGACAGAAGGATGGTGGCGGCCTGCGCGTCCATGTCGTTCAGGGCGAGGTCGAGGTCGGCGGCGCTGGTGGTGCGGGGCGCGTCCCGTCCCGCGACGGCGTCCCAGGTACTGATGGCGGCGAGCCCGGCCGACACGAGCAGCAGGGCCAGGGCGACGGCGAGCGAGACCGTGGTCATACGCAGGAGACGCAGCCGCGCGGGCAGGGTGGCCCAGTAGCGGCGGCGCACAGCAGCCCAGGCACCGCAGAGCCCGGCGGCCACCGGTTCCCGTACCGGCACGACCTGCCCGGCGCAACCTGATGCTGTACGGCCTCGGCGGGCTCGTCCTGCCCTTCGTCGGCATCGAACTGATCGACCTGATCGATCTCCGGGGTGCCGGGTCTTGGCTGAGCCGCGCACACTCCCGCGCCCCGGCCGTCAAGGACGCGTATGCGCACGTCAGAAGCACATCAGAGAACGGGCTTCCGGCTTGCCCGAGGTCTGCGGAACCGCTTCGATGGAGCCTGTGAACAGCGCCTGGCTCCTCTTCGACCGGCCGCCGAGTCCCGCTCGGCCGCTCCGTCGTGCGCCGCGCTGCGCGGAAGCGCCCGCGTCCTTCTGACGCGCTCGTCCGCGAACCGAGGGGCGTCGTGATCCGATCCGACACCCCTTTCCCTCCTCACCTGCCCGCACGTGCGCCGCCCCTCGCCGGGGCTGTGCGCGTGCTCGTACCCCTGGATGAACCACGCTCCGTGCCACTCGACCCGCCACACCTTGCCGTGACGGTTCTCGAACTCGACGAAGCTGCCCTCACCGCCCTCCATCAGCCGAAGCTCCTCCAGCAGGCGCTTCGGTTCGGTAAGGCCGCGTCCGGGGTTGCCGCTCCGGCCCCGGGTGCGCGTATTGGTGTAGCGCATCTTGAGAAAGGGGAGAGGCTCGCGGTCGAAGTTGTTCATCTTGAGCGTGCGGTACCGGGAGACGGCCTCTTCGAGGGTCTCGTCTCCGGAGAACTCGCAGGAATGGGCGGGAAACGTCAGGCGGACGTGTGGAGCGAGGTCGGGATTCTCGACCCGGTAGAAGCCGTGCACCTGCGGCCCCACCCCCGCCACCACGTCGAACCGTCTTCCCCGGGCGCCGCGAATCCGCCGGCCGTGCCCAGATGGGGACGGCCCGCGAAGATGCCCTCCTCGTGCTCCCGCGCGAACTCCAGTGTGGCGACAGCCAGTTCCTGGTCGTACGAATTGCGGGCACTGAGCTGGAGCAGCCGCCGGCCGTCCGCGGAGAGCGCGCCCGCGAAGTCGATCCCCGGAGCGGGTGACCAGTGCCAGGCGTCCGCCGGGCCGGGAAGCGGCTCCGCATTGGGGAAGCCGCTCACTACGGCACGGATGTCCATGAATCCTCCACGATCAGGTGCACGAGTAGCCCTCTCCGACTGGACCACCGGGTCCAGATGCCCGTAGGTCACCGTCCGGTTGAAGGGCTTCGGGTTCTCGGCGGTCGGGTCCCAGATCAGCTCGTCGTTGCCGTTGCGCCAGGTCGCGCGAGGCTCCGGGCGCGCTTACGGACCGAGGTGAAGACCCTGCACGGGGCCAATGCCGAGGCTGTGTTGCGCAGGCTGATCCCGATCGTTCGCGGTTGGGCGGCCTACTACCGGACGGTGGCATCCACGACGACGTTCTCGTCGCTGGATCACTGCACGTGGCGGCTGACCTTCAAATAGGCCAGGCGTCGTCACCGCAACAAGTCGAGGTACTGGGTCGTGGACCGGTACTTCGGCAGGTTCCACCCGTCCCGGCGAGACCGGTGGGTGTTGTTCGGCGACCGCGACAGCGGCGCCTTCCTCATCAAGCCAGGTCGTGTCGTCCCGGGACCGTACAGGGACAGCCACACCTTTGCGCCCCTTCGGATCCGTGGCAGAAACCACGAATGGTTTGTCCGTCGAAGGCTGCGGCGGTATGCACAGAACAAGCACCCCGCTCTCCTCTGGGCAGGCCACCCACTCGATGCGGAGATCGCGCACCAGAGGCAACACCTGCTCCAGGAGAGATCGGTCACCGCTCCAGTATCCGGGACCTTGCGGGACCGACGGCGGCGATGAGCTCGGGGTCTGGGGCAGGTCAAGATGTCACCCGATCGTGCATCAGACCCGCAAGACCGTGACCTCACTGCCTTGGGATCACGCGATCGATGGGTTGCCTACCACTGCTGATACCAGTCGTCTCCGCCAGTACGTAGCGAACGACCGAGGTAGTCCCGCAGGTCCCTGGCCACCCATCGGCGACTGTCACTCTCGTGCTCCCAGACGAACACGTCCGCACGCTCCGGCTTCTGCACGAAGGCGAACTGGTCACCGCCCCCGTTGTCCCCGAAGAACAAGAAGGCATCGAAGGACATATAGAGCTGAGTGAAGGATTCGTCAGACCAGAAGACGAGGTTCCGCTCGACGATCTGGTCGACAGTCCAGACAGTGTCGACGTGGGTGCGGCCGGTCACACCGTTGCTCTCCAGAAGCAACTGCTTGAGCTCCGCCGGCAAACTTCGCCCGAGCCGCATCTCAGCCTCGGCAAGCGCCGATGCGCGAATGGGCTCCTGGATCCCTGCCTCGGGAAAGACTTCCAGCACTACTTGTCTCCACACGGTCGAGAGCTTAGCCAAGCCCGGCAGAACGGACGGCCTCTGCGGGCCAGAAGTCCGAGTCCGGAAGAGAACGGCCAGAATGATCCAGTGGCTGAACGTGTGCAGGTCCGGGCGATTGAGGACGCCGAGGGCGAGCGGCTACTGCGGATCATCCGTGGAGTGGTCCGACTGGCAGGTGCCCGTAGATGAGGCGCGTCCTCCGGCTTTTCACTTCGACGCCGATCAGTACGACGCCGAACTCACCCGAGCGCTTACAACATTTGCCTCGTGACAGTCCGCCGCGGTGGGTGGTTCCCCGTTCGGCGGGCCGGGCCAGAATGACCACGTGGACGACCTGCCGATCCTCCACGCGCGGTCCTTCGTGGATCACCCGCCCGAGGCCGCACCCTGGTTCGCCGGACACACGCTGCCGGTCGGCCCATTGGGCCGGACGTACGGCACGTCTGCTCCACAGTCTCGCGCCGCAGTCGGCTACTTGGCCAGGCCGAGCAAGAACGCCGAGACCAGCGGCCCGGTCACGACACGTCGCGGCGCATGCTCGTGCCGACCGCCAGAACCGCGAAGGCGAAGGTGTAAACCACCAGGACGGTGCCGCCACCCCAGCGTGGCAGCAGGTCACGCGCCATCATCGGCTCGGCGGCAGCGCCGAGGGCCTGGCCGGCGTTGAAAGGCAGCCAGCGGGCGAGGCCGCCGATCAGCTGGCCGACGATGCCTTCCACGAGGGCGACCCAGGCCAGCGCGACGGCGATCGCGCCGACGAGGCTGCGGACGAGAGCGCCGACTCCGACGCCGATGGCGGCGAACGCGGCGTTCCAGGCGATGCCGCCGCCGATCGTGGTCCACATCGCCGGGTCCGCCCAGGCGAAGGACGCACCCTTGCCGGCCCACCAGGCGGCCGTGACCGCGAGGCCGACGACGCCACTCACCACCCCGGCCAGCGCGCCGAAGACCGAGTACACCAGGAGTTTCGCGCCGATGACGAGCCCGCGTGCGGGTGTGCTCAGATAGGTGTCTGTGATCGTCTGGTGCCGGTACTCCCCGGCGACCGCGAGGATCCCGAACACGAGAGTGAACAGCGAGGCCAGGCCCACGTGCGCAAGCGCCTGGCTCTGCGCGACCACGTCGAGCGGCCTGTTGCCGGATATGGCCAGACCGCTGGCGCCCGCCACAACCAGAAGAGGCGACGCGGCGAGCAGGAGCCAAGGGCTGCGGACAGTGCGCAGTTTCAGCAGTTCGGTGCGGATCAGGGGGTTCATGTGGCTCGCTCCTCGCGGGCTCAGCGGTGGGCGGACGCCGGCGCGGCGCCGCTCGCGGGGTCGGTGTCCTGATTCGAGGTGAGCCTGAGGAACGCGGCTTCGAGTGTCTCCGTCTTCGCGCTGGTGAGTTCGGTCAGCGTTCCGGCGTAGCGCAGGGTGCCGGCGGCGACGATGACCACGCGGTCCACGGTCTGTGCGACCTCGCTGAGGACGTGGCTGGACATCAGGACCGTGCGTCCTTCGCCTGCCAGATCGCGCAGCAGGTCGCGCAGCTCGGCCATGCCGGCCGGGTCCAGGCCGTTGGCGGGTTCGTCGAGGACGAGCACGTTCGGGTCGCCGAGCAGGGCGGAGGCCAGACCGAGGCGCTGGCGCATGCCGAGCGAGTAGCCGCCGACCCGCCGGTCCGCGGCGTCGGCCAGACCGACCCGCTCCAGTACCTTCTCCACGCGCGAGAACGGGATGTCCGCCGCCAGGGCGAGGATCCTCAGGTGGTCGCGGCCACGTCGGCCGGGGTGGAACCCGGTCGCCTCCAGCACCGCGCCGACTGCCCGCCTCGGCTCGCTCAGCTCGGCGTACCGGCGGCCGTCGATCAGGGCCCGGCCCGCGGTGGGTGTCACCAGGCCCAGGAGCATGCGCAGCGTGGTGGTCTTTCCGGCGCCGTTGGGACCGAGGAACCCGGTCACCTTGCCGGGCTCGACCTCGAAGGTCAGCCGGTCGACCGCGGTCACCGCGCCGTAGCGCTTGGTCAGGCCGTTCACCGTGATGCCGCTGCTCATCGTGTCCTCCGGTGCGAAGCTGCCCTGTGATGTCGAGCTGTCCTCCGATGAGGAGCCGGCAGAGAAGTCGTGTGCATCGGGGCTCTCCCCTTTTCCATTGCGTTGCCTGCTTGGCCGAGACGCCCGCCACCGAGCGCCGTGATCGCCTGTCATCACGCTCCCGTCCCGGCCCGCCGCGTGTCGTCGGCCGGGCACGGTAGGAACGGCTACCGCGTCTGCGGTGGTCAAACGGCTGTCTGCCACGTACGCGGTAGTCCGGGCTGCTGCCTACGGCCGACGGCGGCCGGGACGAGCGCGCCTATCGTGAAGGCATGAATGCCATCGGCCACCTGCGTCGTGCCGTCCGCAACCATGCGCATCTGGCGGATGCGACGGTTGCCGTGGCCGTGTTCGCGGCGATTCTGGTGACTGCGTACGACGGCCGTTCCGCTGCTGGGGGCAACCAGACCGCGGCTGTCGTAGCCGCGGCACTCGGCTGCGGTGCGCTGGCATGGCGGCGTCGGCGTCCGCTGGCGGCGCTCGCTGTCAGCGCGGGTGCTGCGGAGGTGTTCCTCGCCTGGAGCGGCAGTACGAGCGGAGAGCTGATCCTGCTCGCCCCGCTCATCGCCCTGTACACCGTGGCCGACCTCGTCGAACGACGGCCCGGTCTCTTCCTTGGCTGCGGCGCGGTGGCAGCGCTGGCCGTCGTCCACGCCGTACACAAGCCGACGCTGTTCGGCCCGCAGAACCTGGCGTTCATCGCGCTCGGCGGTCTGGCGATCGCGGCCGGCGACTCCTCCCGCAATCGCCGCGCCTACCTCGCCGAGGTCGAGCAGCGCGCCGCACGCGCCGAACGTGAGCGCGAACAAGACGCGCGACGCCGGATCACCGAGGAACGGCTGCGTATCGCCCGCGACCTGCACGACGCCGTGGGGCACCAACTCGCGCTCATCAGCGTGCAGTCCAACGTCGCAGGTCAGGTCCTCGACAACGACCCGGCGTCGGCACACGTTGCCATCAGCCACGTGAAGTCGGCCAGCCGCAGGGCCTTGGGAGAACTTCGCGACACCGTCACTCTGCTGCGACAGCCGGGGGAGTCGGTCGCTCCCACCGCGATCCCCGCGCCGGGTCTCGACGGACTTGAGGAACTGCTTGCATCGCTGCGCGCCTCCGGCCTGGACATCGACCGACGCGTCGAAGGCGCTGCACTCCCCCTTGCCCCCGCAACCGATCTCACCGCGTACCGCCTGATCCAGGAATCGCTGACCAACGTGTACAAGCACTCTGACGGGCGTCAAGCACGTCTGACGTTGCGCTATGCCCGCAGCGAGCTGCGCATAACTGTCGACGACCTGGGGCGCTGTGAACGTGCGGCCGACGGGCACGATCCCGTCTCAGCTGCCGTGCCGACCGGTCGGCACGGCATCGTCGGTATGCGCGAACGCGTACTGGCTCTCGGCGGAGACTTCACCGCAGGTCCGTGCTCGAGCGGCATGTTCCAGGTGCGCGCTGCCCTGCCCTACCAGCCTCTCGACCTCGATGCGGAGAACCGCCCGTGACCATCCGCGTAGTCATCGCCGACGACCAGCCACTGGTGCGCACCGGATTCAAGGCCCTGATCGAACCGGCACCGGACCTGGAGGTGGTCGGCGAGGCGGGCGACGGACGCGAGGCGGTGCGCCTGGCCAAGGCCGCCGGGGCGGATCTGGTCCTTATGGACATCCGTATGCCGGTCCTTGACGGCCTCGCGGCGACTCGCCTGATCACCGGGAACGAGGACCTCGCCGGTGTGAAAGTTCTGATCCTCACTACATTCGAGATCGACGCCTACGTCTTCGAGGCACTGCGCGCCGGGGCCAGCGGCTTCCTCGGCAAGAGCGCCGACGCCGAGGAGTTGCTGCACGCGATCCGCACGGTCAACCGGGGCGACGCGTTGTTGTCACCCGCCGCGACCAGAACCCTCATCAGCCGGTTCCTCGCCTCCCCTGCCGTGCCACAGCCCATGGACGAGACCGCCCGCCGCGGTCTGGATGCCCTCACCGACCGGGAGCGGCAGATCACCACACTCGTGGCCACAGGCCAGTCCAACGACGAGATCGCCGCGCAGCTCGTGCTCAGCCCCGCCACCATCAAGACCCATGTGAACCGGGCGATGGTCAAGGTCGGTGCCCGCGATCGAGCCCAACTCGTCGTCTTCGCCCACCGCAGCGGCCTCGCGGAATCGGCGTAGTTCGCCCCCATGGGGGTTACCCCGTGGACGAAGGCGCGGTGACCTCACCCGGGCGGGCCCGTCATCGAGCCCCCCGCCTCACCCTCGATTCGGGCCTCGCCCTTGCCGGGGTGCGTTACGGCCGCCCCATCACGGTGGTCACCGACGAGGTCATGGAGCCGTCGACGACCCGGCCGCGCTGCGGGACACGGCTACGCCTCCGTCATGTCGGAGGCGTAGAACCGCACGCGTTCCGGCCCGTCCGCCCGTTGCCGAACCTGTGCGCGAGGCAGTCGCACGACAGGGACGGCGAGTCGGACTCCACGCACGCGAGCGCGAAAGGCTGCGGCAACAGGGGCTCCGGGTGATCGGTTTGGTTCGCGGCCCCGAATCATCAGGGGCCCTGCTGTCATGCGTCGGCCCTGGCGCGATCAGCCGATCAGGAACCCTGTTCGACCGGACCAGCCCTGCGATTGATACGTGGCGTCTCAGGGGCAAGCCCCCTTTTGGAAGACAAGCACCTCGGTGGAGGCGACGCCCATGGGTGCCAGGAAGCTGGCCTCCAGGCTGCAGCCGAGGGTCGCGAAGAGGTCCACGCATGTCTGGCGAGGTATGGCGGCAGGGTAGGAGCCGTGCCCCGCGCCGCCCTGCGTCGCCCAGGCACGCACCGTGGCCGGGTCCAGGCAGTTCTCTGTCATGACGTCGAAGACGATCCGACCACCGGGTCGCGTGACACGTGCCATCTCGAAGAAGTAGCGGGAGGCGTAGAGGAAGGTCACGGTGTTGAAGACTTTATGGGCCTGAACGAGGTCGATGCTGCCGTCGGGGGTCGGGGCGAGACTGCATCCTGCGGTCGGCTGGGCGACCACGCTGAAGGTGTCCACCAGGTAGTCGGCCCAGGGCGCTGCCGTCTCGTAGATCTGGTAGCGGCCTGGTGAACACTCCTTCAGTGTCTTCTCCAGGTACCGTCCGGACCCGGGGCCGATCTCCAGCACCGTGTCTGGGTCATCAGTGAAGACGCCGAGAGTGCGTAGTTCATCGATGGTGGACTGGGTGGCGCCGGGTGTCCCGTTCATCACCTCGTCGATGTAGTCACCGACCGACAGACCGGCTGCCCGAGCAGCTTGCATTGTTGCCTCGAACGGGATGAAGTCATCCACTCCACCCCGGTTATTGCTGGTGCGCACGATATCGAATCCCACGCGCCCCAATAGCCGCTTGACCGTCGACTTCAATTAACGTTCCCCGCCCTGCTGGGCTCACCAAGACAGGCCCCCAGCTCGTCTCCGCCCTCGGTCCCCAAAAGCATAGGACCGCTGACGCCGACGCGCAGTTGGACGCCGAACTTCGCTACGCGGCAGGCGAAGTCCGGTCCACGGCACCGGGGTCTCACGCCCGCTCTGCGCTTGCCGGTCCTTGGTGGCCGGCACGGGAGTCTCGGCCACCGCGCGGCCTCCTCACGGGCCGTCTTCTCCCGCGCCTGCAGCATTCGCAGCACCGACGGCATCAGCCAACTCCGCCGGCGAGCACGAGCCGACGGACAACCCGATACCTCCCGCAGCCAGGGGCAGTTCACGCCCACCCAGACCCGATCAAACGATCACGTTCGAAAAGTGGAAGCCTTCCGGAGTCATGCCGACCAGCCGAGTGAGCGGGAAGACCGCGCACGACTAACGCGGGAGCGCCGCAAAAAAGCTCTATGGCTTTGTTCGCGAGAACCAGTTCTTCTGTGGTGCGCGGGCGCTGAGCCCGAAACGGATCCTGGGACGATACCGGCGGTGACGGGGTGTTCGTCGCTGCAGTCAAGGAGCCTGGCCACCACGGCCTTGAAGAGGCGGTCTTCCTCGGCCGGAAGCCAAATCTCAAGCTGTCGCCCGGCTACGTTGCACACCAGCATTGAGAGTTCGGCGACGACTTCGCGTGGGGTCTCGAGCGGCAGTTCGAAACTGTGCTGTCGACGGTGGAAAGGAAGACACCTTCGGCTTTCACCGTCAAGCGAGCGCGGTGTCGAGCTCAGCCTGCATTGCGGAATCTTGCGGCACAGCGGATGTGGGTGGTTTTCCCACGGTTCAGTGCGGCGACCGTCCGGGCGATGCGCCTTCTGCGCCATCCCTTCTGCATCCGGCGAAGCGAGTCCTGCGTAGGCCGTAGCGCGGGCGGTTCTGCACAGCGCTGTGCGGGGAAAACGGGATGAGGCGTCGCGGGCGATGTCCTTGTTGAAGGCGAGGCAGCGGCCGCGGTTGTGCTCTGCCGTACCAACGAAGTTCGGGCTTTGAGACCCGGCGGGTGCTCTCGTGGAAGACCGCCTCTCGTGCGGGAGGCGGCCCGGAGCGCCTCGCCTCCGGTAAGGCGAATCCGTGGCTCGGTGAGTCGGGCCTTGCCCTCATGTGCGTACAACCGGAAGACCACCCGACCAGGAACCCCGTTCACTGCGCGTTCCATGCTGGAGTCATCATGTGGCCTGTGGCCACGTGGCGGGGTCGATGCGCGGCGGTCCTGCAACGTCTCGCGCGTGGGGTATGCCCGCTGAGGTGAGGGTGCCCTCTGAAGGGTAGTCGTCGGGGTACTGGGCACGCAGGGGGCTGAGGATCGCCTCCGCTTCCTCGGCGGCGGTCTCTGCCTCGTAGCATTCGCCCAACGTCGTGAGGGTATCGCCGAGATGCAGCAGCACATGGGCAAGTGTGCTCTTGTCCGGGTCCTCGGCGGCCAGCACCCGCCGCAGCTGCACCGCCTCCTCAGCGATGACCAGCGCTTCCTCCGTCCGGTGCGACTGCCACAGGGTCTGGCCGAGGTGGTGCAGCGCATGGGCGAGGTCGTCCTGGTGGGTGTCCGGGTCCTCGGCGGCCGGCACCCGCAGGATCCGCACCGCCTCCTCCAGGACGGGCTCCGCCTCCTTCCACGGCCGACCCGAACACAGGAGGGCTCGGCCGAGGCCGTGCAGCGCATCGGCGAGGTCGTCCGGGTGGGAATCCGGGTCCTGTGCGGCCGGCACCCGCAGGATCCGCACCGCTTCCTCCAGGACGGGCACCGCTTCCTCCCACCGGCCCAGCCCCCGCAGGGTGCGGCCGAGGTGGCGGAGAAGCAAGGAGCGCTGCCGGTCGGTGCAGGGGCGCTGCAAAAGGGTGCGGGTGAACGTCTCTGCGGTGTGGGCCAGGGCCACAGTGCCGGTCGGGACGATCGCAAGGAGGCCGACGAGCTGAGTCTCGGTGAGGTCTGCGGCGATGGCCGCGAGGGCGTCGCGGATCGCGGTGTCGACGGGTCCGGAGCCTTCGAGGGCGATCCGGAAGGCGACCGGGAGGAGCGTGTCGGGCGCTTCGGCGAGCAGGGCGGTGAAGTCGGCGTGTGCCTGCGGTGAGCGGGAGGCGGAGAGGGCGAGGCGGGTCAGCAGGAGTTCGCCGGAGGTCGGGGTCATCGGTGTCCTACGGGGTAGGGGGTGGTCGCGGAAGCGGTGACGGCCGCGAGGAGAGCGGGGCAGGCGGCGGGGGACGGCGACGCAGGGAGTGTGGAGACAGGAGTGGGCCGATCGCCTGGCGGCCTACCACCTCTGGACGGCTTCACTCATGCCGGGGCCGTCGCAGGCCGGGCGCCGGTCCGAACTGCCCCGTGTACCAGTCACCGGCTCACACGAGGCACAGGCCAGGGGAGGGAGCGACGGCACCGGGCTGGAGTGAGGCAGAGGCCGCGCGGTCGTGCTCCCCGGCTACGACGAGGCGTTCCAGGGGCGGCACGGCGACTTCGGGATCCGCCGACGCGGAGCGCACGCGCTCGATCGTCCGGTCATCGGGCAGTTCGTCGTTCACCGCTGGATGATCGCAGCGAGGTGTGTCTCACCGCGACTCGTTTCTTGGCGGTGACGGGCATGGTCCGGAGCCGAATCGGGTGTTTGGGCAGACAAGGGCTATCAGGGCGCCGACGGCACAGTGCGAGTGCCCTGCCGTGGCCGGTGGAGAAGCTGCCCGAGGGGCAGCGAGCCGTCGACGTCTCCCACGCCCGGATTCGCGCACTCCGCGGTGGCGTCGGTGTACGTGACGGCCTCGAAGTTCACGACGAGCCAGCGCACCGGCGGGCGGGCGCGGCCGAGCAAACCCTCGATCCTGCTGGTGAAGAAAAACCGTGGGCGAAGTCAACAGACCCGTCAGGAATGAGTGCACACGCGCCCTGGGCGAACCGTCCGGGATCGCTGGCCGCGCACGGCTGCGTGCACGAACGCTCGACAGGCGCGGTGGCCGCTCGGTCAGGCGTTGGAGTTGGTGAGGGCGAAGTAGGGCGAGAAGTCGTCGAGCAGGCCGGTCAGGGTCGCGAATACGGCGAGGTCGCCGTCCGCCGTGATCTGACCGGCCTCGGCGGCCGCCGCGAGGGCCCCCGGCTTGAGCAGGGCGCCGGCAAGCTGTGCCTTGCCCAGGCGCAGAGTCAGGTCGGCGTTGTCGGTGTGGCGGGGGCGGTGGTGCAGGACGCCGTTGGCGAGCTGGAGGCTGTGCGGGCCGGGCTGGTCGCCGTCGGTGAGGTCGAGGTTGACGGCCAGGGAGGTGTCGGCGGCCTTGGGACCGTTGAGGCGCACCGCGATGAAGTCGAGGAAGAGGTCGAGCGGCATCGCCATGACCGTCTCGATGCTGCCGGTGCTCTGGACGCCGGTGGTGGGGACGCCGTCGCGCAGTTCCTGCGCGACGGTGAGGTAGAGGTTGCGCCACTGCGGGCCTTCGGACTGGTAGCCGAGCTGCTCGTAGGCGTCGGCCTGGATCCCGCGGGCGATGTGGTTGCCGGGGTCGGCGAACACGGCCTGCCCGGTCAGCTCCACCACCCAGCGGTAGTCGCCCGCCTCGAATGCTTCGCGGGCCAGCTCGACGACCCTCTCGGTACCGCCGATGGCCTCGACGTAGCGTCGGGCGTTCTCGGCCGGCGGCAGGGGGTGCAGGTGCATCGGGTTGCCGTCGTACCAGCCGAGTTCCTTGGCATAGACGGCCTTGAGGTTGTGGTTCACGGTGCCGTGGTAGCCGCGGTTCCACCAGGCCCGGCCGAGTGCCGGCGGCAGGTCGAGCTGTTCGGCGATCTCGATCGGGGTCAGTCCGTGGTTGGCGAGGCGCAGGGCCTGGTCGTGGAGGTACTTGTAGGCGTCACGCTGGGAACCGAGGAAGTCCCGGACGTTGTCCCTTCCCCAGACGGGCCAGGTGTGCGGGCCGTAGTGGACCTCGGCGTCGGGGAACAGCTCCATCGCCTCGTCCAGACAGCGGGCGAAGTTCGAGGCGTCCCGGGTGCGGGCACCGCGCAGCGTCTGGATGTTGTGCAGGGAATGGTTGGCGTTCTCCGCGCAGGTGAGCGCCTTCAGCTCGGGGATGTAGAAGTGGAACTCCTCGGGGGCCTCGGTGTCCGGCGCCATCTGGAAGACGAACTCCAGCCCGGCCAGGGTCCGCCGCTCACCGGTGGTGGTGATGGTGTCGGTGGGCGGGAGGTAGGCGAAGGTGCCGGTGGGCGGCAGTGCCAGGCCGCCGCCGTCGGTGACGAAGCCGAGCGGCCCGTGCGGCAGCAGGGTGCCGAACGCGTGCGCGGCCCTGCGGGACATGACGTTGCCACAGGTCACGTTCTCGCCGAGCGCGTACTTCTCGAAGTTCTCACCGGGCGCGAGGATCGCGATCTTGCCGGAGGCGACCTCCTCCGGGGTGACGATCCCGGTGATGCCGCCGTAGTGGTCGATGTGGGTGTGCGTGTAGATCACCGCGACCACCGGCAGCCTCTCGGGCCGGTGCGCGTAGTAGAGGTCCATCGCGACCTTGGCGCACTCGGCCTTGGAGCCGGTGTCCACGACGATCAGTCCGCCGTCGCCCTCGATGATCGTCACGTTGGCGAGGTCGTGGTTGCGGACCTGGTAGATCCGGTCCGACACCTCGTAGAGGCCGGCTTCGGTGATCAGCTGGGACTGCCGCCACAGGCTGGGGTGCACCGAGTCCGGGGCGGGCTCGCCCGCCTCGACGAACGAGAACCACGCCAGGTCCCACACCAGGTCGCCGGCCGCATCGCGGATCACCCCGTTGTCCGGCAGTTCCGCAACGAACCCGCGCCGGACGTCCTCGAAGTCGCCTACGTCGTCGAACGCCAGCTCCTGCAACGCGGCCCGGTTGGCCGCGGCTGTGGCGCTGGAAGCTGCTTTGGGAGGTACCGGCATGACACGTTCCTTAGTCCAGGCAGTGCATCGGTCCCACCATCCTGTCCCGCCCCCGGCGATTCAGCAGGACATGACGCGTGGGCTCGCGGTGGTCAGGTGCCGAGCGGCCAGGACTTGAGGAGTTTCCGGGCGGTGCCGTTGTTGCCCAGTTGGTGGACGGCGAGAGCGGCTGGGCGGATGTCGAAGGCGTCGAAGGGTTCGGCCTGCAGGACCTTGAGGTGTTCCACGGTGTCGAGGCCGACAGTGAGGTGGGCGGTGTAGTTCGCTCCCGTCTGGTCGGGCACGTAGGTCCCGACCCAGTCCTTGGTCGTCTGGCTGATGTGCTGGCCTGGGTCGGTGACGAACGCGGCGTCGGTACCGCCCGAACCGGTGAACGGGGCCACCGCGGCCACCAGCGCGGCCTGGAGGTCGAGGAGCAGCTGGTTGGGCCGGACACCGAGGACGGCGGCGGCCTGACCCGGCGGCCCCCAGTGCTCCGAATAGGTGATCCCGGGGACGTGGTAGCTCAACAACGCGGGGTCGGTGGCCGCCAGGGTCCGTTCGATGGCCGCGTACGCCGCGTCGAGGTCGGCGGTGACGAGGTAGCGCTGGAGCATGGTGATGTGCGGAAGGTGCGTGTCGTCGAGGGTGATCCCGGCGGGGATGCTGAGCGGCATCCGCCGGTTCACCGCGCGCGCTCGCTCGATCGAGTCGGTGTCCGGCTCGATCAGGATGTCGACGGCCGTGAGATCACTCATCGCTGCCCCGGCTTCCCGTAGAGGGTGGTCCAGTCGTTCTTCATGCTCACGACGGTCCAACCGAGCTCTTCCGCCTTCGCCAGGGACGCCTCCGCGGACGTGATGTATGCGAACTCGCGCTCGGCGTCGTCATGTTGGATCAGCAGCGCGAACCTCGCCGAACCGAGCATCTCGATGTCCACGTCGGCGTTTCCGCCGGCGAACACGGGCAGCCGGCCGGTCTGGGCGAAGATGTGCTCCGGCTTGCCAGGGCCGAGATCGAGTCTGCCGAGCATCCGCTCGCCGCGCACGATCCGGCCGTCGGCGTACGTGTACTCGGCGGCCGAGCCGATGACGTTCTCCTTGGGGATCCCCCAGGTCTCCTCGGCGAACACCCGCATGAAGTCGCGGCCCCCGCCGGAGCACACGAAGACGCGGAACCCGTTCTCCTTCAGCAGGTCGAAGAGCTCCAGCATCGGCTGGTAGACGAGGTCCTTGTAGAGGACGCCGAGTGTCGGCTGGCGGACCGTGTCCAGCCACTCGCGGACCTGCGCGTCGAACTCGGCCGGGGTGGTCCCCGCCCACGAGCGCGCGAACGCCTTCAGCAGCGACTCGATCACCGATGGGTCCTGCGTCGCCACCCCATGCAGGAACGAGGCGTCCTTCTCGATCAGCGCCTTGTACGGCTGCCGGCCGGCGAGCGAGGGATCCGCCTTGACCTCCTCGGTCCAGCGCCGGAACACGAAGTCGAACTGCGGTGGCAGCGGCTGCTCCACCCACAGCGTGCCGTCGTTGTCGAAAGCCGCGATCCGGTCCGCCGGAGGAACGAAGTCCGGCCCCTCGCCCGTCGCCCGTCGCCCGTCGCACGACGCACGACGCACGACGCACGAAGTCCACGATCGCATCCTTGGCTTGGCCGTCTCGCCAGCTCGCAAGCAGTGTGTCGTCACTCAACGCAAGATCCTCTCGTCTGGAAAATGCCTCGGCCCGGTCGGGCTCCGGAACACGGTGAACCTCCAGGTCGGAACGGGGCATCGTTCGCGACGGACCCCTCACGGGGACACGGCCGCCGCGGGCGGTGCGGGAGCGGGAGCGGGAGCAAGGCGCTGCGAGAGGACGTAGGAGACCACGACCGCGACGATCACGAGGGGCATGACAGTGAGGCCCTGTGTTCCCAGGAGCAGGGTGGCCAGCAGCACGGCGGTCATCGGCAGTTTCAGCATCGCCACGCACATGGCGCCGACGCCCATCGCGAAGCCCGATGTCACGTCCAGCCCGGGGAGGTGGCTCATGGCCAGCCCGACTGCCGCTCCTACGAACATCGACGGAAAGACCGGCCCGCCGCGGAAGCTGCTGAGCGAAAGGCTGTAGGCGACGGCCTTGCAGACCACAAGAACGACCAGGGCGGCCGCCGAGTATCCGGCCTGACCGGCCAGCAGCGGGCCGAGCGCGCTCTGGCCCGAGTACAGCACCTCGGATGCCGCCTTCCCCGTCCCCTCGGCGTACACCAGCGCGGCCGCTCCCACGAGGGCACCCGTCAGCGCCGTGGCCACCACCCGCCGCCGCTCGACCCGTGGCTGCAGGAACAGTGCCGCCCGGCGGATACCCGTCCCGAGCAGGGCAGCGGCTACTCCGATGACGAGTGCCCAGCCGAACCCGGCGATGTCCGGGCGGTCAGCATGCGGCACGTTGTTCGCCGGGGCGTGCCGACACAGTGCGGTCTGCTATGTCTTTGCCTCGTCAGGCTGCGCTGTCGACCACTTGAGCTCGATCTCCAGCTCGATCTGGTCGTCTCCCACCTCCACCTCGACTTCGCTCTGCAGCTCGTCGGGAATGTGCACGCTCAGCTTGCCGGGGCCGAGCTGTAGTTCGGCGCGGCCGCCATGGCGCAGAGCGGCCGAGAGTGCCGCGAGCTGATCGGCGGCTTCAAGGCGTGACAGCGACCGCTTGTGCTCGAATTCGAGGTCCTTCACAGAGCCCTCCGATCCAGCGGATAAGCCTCATACCAGATCATTGTGAGGCCGTGCGTCGCGGACGGCACACTCACGCTGCGCAATCCTTCGGCCCCGGCCCAGGACGCACAGCAAAGGCGGCAAAGGCGCAGCTGTCGGCAGGACGCCGGTGCGGCAGCGGCCGTCACGGCTTGCTCGTGCGTGCGCGGCGAAGGGCGACCCGTCGCCAGACCTCCCGCTGGCAGCGGAGCGTGACAGTACCGACCACGATCAGCACGAGGATGTTGACCATCAACTGCACGAACGAGCCCCAGGCCTCGCTCCCGCTGCCGAAGGCGGCGGAGACCGCGATGTCGGCAGCCGCCGGAATGGTCGTGACGGAGATGAACACGCCGAGCAGTGCGCTTGTCTTCGCCTCGGTGAGCGAGACGATGCCCACGATTCCGGCCAGGCCGGCGACGGCGAACGAGAAGAAGTCGGGTGTATCGATCAGCTCGGAGACAGGCCTCACGCCCAGGCTGAAGGCTTTTGACTCGAAGTCACACACGCGGATCAGCAAAGCGAAGAGGAAAGTCGTGACGATGGCCAGCACAAACCCCAGCAGCAGGGCGCGCAGTCCCTGCCGGATCCGTAGCCCGTTGTGCCGGTCGATGCCGAGCGCGATGCTGACGATCGCCCCGTACTCCGGACCGACCACCATGGCCGCGACGATCAGGACTTGCGAGTTGGTGACGATTCCGACCGCGCCGATGAGACCGGCGATGACCAGATAGAGGTAGAAGCTCGGCGCGTACGTCCCTTCAGCCCGGATCCGCGCCTCGACCTGGTCCCAGACGGGCGCGTGGGTAAGTGCCCCGAGCTCCTGTGGAGCCGCAGCGCCTCCACCGACGAAGGCCATGTCCACCGGCTCGATGACGATGGAGCCCCGGCTGTCCAGGTGCAGGGCGCGTAGGGCCCGCAGGACGTCGTTCGCGGCGCCGGTCAGCACGTCGCAGACGATGCCGTCGCCGTCCGGGTTCCGCGCCGCACCACGCTGCACGATCAGATTCAGGACCGACGGGTCGCCGGCAAGGAAATCGACGGCCTGGTCGGTGAGGTCCGGCGGGCTCACCGCTCGGACGTGGATCATGTCCAACCCTGAACCTCCACGAGCTCGGGTTCCACGGCACGCTGCCGGCCTGTGCAGGATCCCTCACACGAACCGGTCCTCCACGGCAACGCCGCGCGCGGGTTGCCGACCGTCCACGATCACTGAGAGGGACCCGGACAGTCGGCCGTCGACAACAGGCGCGTCCCGTGGTCCTGGCCGATAGTGAATCCCAAGGACCGCTCTGACCTGGGGACACTCATGGACCGCTATGCGCCCATCGCTGAGCACGGCCTCATCGGCGACCTGCAGACCGCCGCGCTGGTGACCTCGCGGGGCGTCGTCGACTGGTTCGCAGCGCCCCGCTTCGACTCTCCCAGCGTCTTCGCCGCGCTGCTCGACCATGACCGGGGCGGCTACTTCCGGATCGCCTCGGCGGATCCGGAGGCCAGCTGCAAGCAGTTGTACTACCCGGACACCGCCGTCCTGGTCACCCGCTTCATGTCCCCCGACGGGGTGGGTGAGGTGATCGACTGGATGCCGCCGAACACCAGCCGCACCCCGACCGACCGGCACACCTTGATCCGAGCTGTGCGCGCGGTGCGGGGCACCGTGCGCTTCGACATGGAGTGCCGCCCGCGCTTCGACTACGGCCGGGCCACGCACGACCTCGACGTGCGCCCCGAGGCCGCCGCCTTCAGGGCGCCCGGTGTCTGCGCGTACCTCCAGAGCACCTTCCCGGTCGAACGTGACGGCGATGACCTGCGGGGCTCCGTGACGCTGAACGTCGGCGAAACGGCGGCAGCCGTCCTGACCGTCTGCGACGCCGACGGACAGGCCCCGCCACCGCCCACCGTCGACGGGGTCACCCAAGGACTATGGGACGCCGCAGACTTCTGGCAGAAGTGGGTGCACGGCTCCAACTACCGCGGCCGCTGGCCGGACATGGTCAACCGTTCCGCGATCACCCTCAAACTGCTCACCTACGCCCCCACCGGAGCACCCGTCGCCGCGGCCACCATGGGCCTGCCCGAGCAGGTCGGCGGTGAACGGAACTGGGACTACCGCTACACCTGGGTCCGGGACGGTTCGCTGTCTGTGCGCGCCCTGCTCGACCTCGGATTCGTCGAGGAGGCCACCGACTTCACCCACTGGCTCGGCGACCGGCTGCGTGAGTCCGCGGGCAAGGACGGCGAACCCCTGCAGATCATGTACCGGGTCGACGGACAACCCATCCTCAGTGAAGAGATCCTCGGTCATCTGGAGGGCTACCGGGGGTCCGCACCCGTACGCCTCGGGAACGCGGCCGCCGACCAACTGCAGCTCGACATCTACGGCGAAGCCCTCTACGCGCTGTCCGAAGGCCGCGAGATCGCCCGCCAGGCCGGCTACCGCGGCTGGAAGGTCCTTTCCCGGACGCTGGACTGGCTGGCCGACTCCTGGGACCGCCCGGACGAGGGCATCTGGGAGACCCGCGGAGGCCGCCAGGACTTCACCTACAGCCGGGTCATGTGCTGGGCCGCCTTCGACCGCGGCCTCCAACTGGCGGCCGGGTTCAGACGGCCGGCCGACACCGACCGCTGGACGAAGGCCCGCGACGCCATCCTGCTGCAGGTCGAGGAACACGGCTGGAACGAGAAGGCTCAGGCGTACGTCCAGCACTACGGCGATGACGCCGTCCTGGACGCCTCGCTGCTGCTGATGCCCCGGGTCGGATTCGTCGCCCCGCAGGACCCGTCCTGGCTGTCCACCCTCGACGCGATGGACCGCACTCTGGTGTCCGACAGCCTCGTCTACCGGTACGACCCGGCCGCCTCGCCCGACGGACTGCGCGGTTCCGAGGGCACCTTCAGCCTCTGCACCTTCCTCTACGTCGACGCACTCGCGCGGGCCGGTCGGTTGCGGCCCGCCCGGTACACGTTCGAGAAGATGCACACCTACGCCAACCACGTCGGTCTCTTCGCCGAGGAGGTAGGCCCCAGCGGTGAGCAACTCGGCAACTTCCCGCAGGCGTTCACCCACCTGTCGCTCATCATGGCCGCGAGCACCCTGGACGAGGCCCTCGACCAGCAGCGTGGCTGACAGGCCCCCAGGAGCGATGTTCATGCCCGCACACCACCAGCGGCATCCTCGACCGCGCCAGAGCCAGGACGATTTCAAGGAGCTCTACGCGCGCCTTGCACACCTGGGGACGGGCGACGCCTGGGGCGCGCTGGCCACCATCACCCCGGAGCGCGTCGCCGCCGCGGCGCGCGAGGTCCGCCTCGGCCGGACGGTGACGATGGCGGCGCCCGTCGGAACCCGAACCGCCCCCGACAACCCGCACCCCGCCGGCCACAGGCTGACCGGGCCGCCCGAGGACGGGGAGCACGCCCACGGGCTGCACTTCGCCACCGACCACTTCGGCATGAACGTGCACGGCGACGCCGACAGCCATCTCGACGCGCTCTGCCATGTGGTCTACGACGGCACCCTGTACGGCGGGGTCCCGGCGTCCACCGTCAGCGCGGAGGGCGCCACGGCACTCTCCGTCGAGCTGGTCCGCGACGGGATCGTCGGCGACGGCAACAACGACACCGCCCCGAGCGTCACCGACGGCGTGGACTTCCCCGTGCACGTGCTGGGCGTCCACGCGCTCGGGCTCCACCTCCTCGACTACCTCCAGTTCGAGGACCTGGTGTCCCTGTGCGAGCAGGAGGGCCGCTGGTCGTTCCTGTGCTTCATCGCGCCCCTGCGTCTCCCCCAGGCCACCGGTTCCCCCGTGAACCCCATCACGATCCTCTGACCCCCGATCCGCCAACCGGCAGTGACCCTTGCCCCGACGACACCGAGGTGGCCGACATGTCCGACGACCAGCACTACGACGTCATCATCATCGGCACCGGAGCAGGCGGCGGCACCCTCGCGCACCGGCTCGCCCCCACCGGAAAACGCGTCCTGATCCTGGAGCGGGGCGGCTATCTTCCCCGCGAGCGCGACAACTGGGAGTCGACCGCCGTCTTCGTGAAGGGCAAGTACCGGGCCCCCGAGTTCTGGTACGACAAACACGGTGAGCAGTTCCCGCCCGAGGTCAACTACTACGTCGGCGGCAACACCAAGTTCTACGGCGCCGCGCTGTTCCGTCTGCGCCCGGAGGACTTCGGCGAGTTGCGCCACCACGGCGGCATCTCCCCGGCCTGGCCGATCCGTTACGAGGACCTGGAGCCGTACTACACGCAGGCCGAGCACCTCTACCTCGTGCACGGGCACCACGGCGAGGATCCGGGCGAGGGACCGGTCAGCGCCCAGTACGCCCATCCGCCCGTGCGACACGAGCCGCGGATCCAGCAACTCAGCGACGACCTGGAGAAGCACGGCCTGCACCCCTTCCACCTGCCCATCGGCGTCAACCTCACCCAGGACGCCAACGGCGGCGCCACCCACGGCAGCGTGTGCATCCGCTGCAACCGGGTCGACGGATTCCCTTGCCTCGTCCGCGGCAAGGCCGACGCCCAGGTCATCTGCGTCGAGCCCGCGCTGGAGCACGACAACGTCCGGATGATCACCGGCGCCAACGTCCGCAAGCTGGAGACCGACGACACCGGACGCACGGTCACCGGCGTGGTCGCCGAGCTGGAGGACGGCTCCGAGGCGCGCTTTCACGGTGCCATCGTGGTGGTCGCCTGCGGGGCGGTGAACTCCGCCGCGCTGCTGCTGCGTTCGGCGAACGAGCGGCACCCGAACGGCCTGGCCAACAGCTCCGACACGGTCGGCCGCCACTACATGCGGCACAACAACCTCGCCCTGATGGCAGTTTCGAAGGAGCCGAACGACACGCAGTTCCAGAAGACCCTCGCCCTGAACGACTGGTACCTGGGCGCGGACGACTGGGAGTTCCCGCTCGGCGGCATCCAGATGCTGGGCAAGTCGGACTCCGACCAGATCAAGGGCGAGGCACCTCGGTGGGCCGGACTCGCCTCACCGGACATGCCGTTCGAGGAGCTCGCCCACCACGCCGTGGACTTCTGGCTGTGCGGCGAGGACCTCCCCCAGCCGGACAACCGCGTCACCCTGGACAACAACGGCGACATCCATCTCGCCCTGGACGAGAAGAACAACATCGAAGGACTGAACCGGCTGCAGCACAAGCTGCGGGGCATGCTCGGCAAACTCGGCATGCACCCGCACCACCTGCTGCCGCACAGCATCTACCTGCACAAGGGCATGCCGATCGGCGCCACCGCCCACCAGGCCGGCACGGTCCGGTTCGGCAACGACCCGCAGACCTCCGCGCTCGACGTGAACTGCAAGGCCCACGACCTCGACAACCTCTACGTCGTGGACACCAGCTTTTTCCCGAGCATCGGCGCGGTGAACCCGTCCCTCACCGCCATCGCCAACGCCCTGCGCGTCGGCGACCACATCACCGAGCGGATCCGCTGAACGCCACCGCCGGACCCGCCCCGCCGGTGGCGACCCACGCGGCACGAACGTCGGCCGGATGCACCCGGGTTGCCCGCGGGCATCCGGCCGAAGCGCCGTGAACGTGAGCCGTACCGCGGGCTGCCGTGAACGGGAGCCCTACCGTGACGGATCGGCCGTTGGCGTCAGCAGGATGGCGATGTCGCCGCCACCGGCCGTCGGCACACTGCTCTCGGTGGCCGCGAAGAGCCGCCCGTCCGGCCGCACCACGAACAGCACGTCGTGTCCGGCCGGGACACCCCCGTCGACCCGGTGGGTGACGATGCGCGCGCCGTTCGCGTACCGGCGCGCCAGCGCGGGCCGGTTGAGCCCCTCCCCGAACAATGCCTCGCTGCCCGTGTAGGGGGCCACGACCCCGTGACTGCGGGTGGGCGGTGCCAGGCGATGGACGGGACCTTCCACCGTCTCTTTGAGGGTCATGAACGCCAGAGCGTTGAAGTCGTCCTCGTCGGTGAGCAGCAGCACGTCCGTGATGCCCTCGAGTTCGGCACCGGCACCGCTGGCGGCGGCGAGCAACTGGCCCGGGGCCAGGTCGAGGCCGGCGTCCGCGATGCTCCGGCGCTCGCGGTCGAGGCCCGCCCACATCAGCACGTCCAGGCCCGCCGAGCGCAGGGCACGCCCCAGCTCGACCACCCAGGGGTCGCCGCCGACCAGGAGCGGGCGTGACCGGGCCGAGCGGCGGACGCCGAGCCACCGGGCCACCGGGAGCGCCGTCAGGCCGTACACCATGACGGTGGCGACGATCACCACGAAGGTGGCGGGGAGGATCTTCTGCGCGCCACCGATGCCTGCCTGGACGAGGGAGACGGAGAAGGTGGAGGCGGTGGCAGCGGCGACGATGCCGCGCGGGGCCATCCAGCCGATGAACCACCGCTCCCGGAACGGCACGTCGGTGCGGAAGGTGGAGAGCAATGCCACCAGGGGTCTGACCACCAGGACGAGGGCGGCGACGAGGCCGAGGGTCGGCAGCGCCACGTGGCGCAGGGACTGCGGGGTGACGGTGGCCGAGATCGAGATGAACAGCAGCCCGATGATGAGCGAGACCATTGTTTCGAAGAAGGGCCGGCGAGCGGGCATGTCCAGTCCGGGCAGATTGGCCAGGGCCATTCCCATGACGACGGCGGCGATGAGTCCCGTGTCGTCCCGGAAGGCGTCGCAGACCGCTGCCACCAGGACCACTGAGGCAAGTTGAAGCGTCGTGGAGAGGACCTCGTCGAGGGTGAGGTGACGCAGCAGCAGCCAGAGGAGAGCCAGCCCGATGGCTCCGCCGGCCAGGCCGACCGCGATGCTGGCGCTGAACTTTCCGAGCTGGCTGCCGGGGCCGTGCTGTTCGCCGGCCAGGACGCCGTGGAAGACGAACGCCCCGAGGATGCCGCCGATCGGGTCGATCAGTGAGCCCTCCCAGATGAGGACGCGTTGCAGTCTTTCCGTCGGCCGCACGTAGTTGAGCAGCGGCCCGACGACGGTCGGGCCGCTGACGACGAGAATGGCGCCCAGCATCACGGCCGCGCCCCTGGACATGCCGACGATGGGGATCGCGAGCAGGGCGGCCGCCAGCCAGGTGATGAGCGCCCCGAGCCAGATCAGCCGGACCACGACCTTGCGGGTGTGGCCCTTGAGGCGTCGCAGGTTCAACCCGAGTCCGGCGTCGTAGAGGATCACCGCCACGGCCAGCGAGACCAGCGGTGAGAACGCGGGGCCCAGCAGCTTCTCGGGGTTGACGTCATCGGTCAGCGCGCCGGCGACGAAACCGGCCGGCAGCAGGAGAAGGATCGCCGGGACCCGCAGCAGGCTCGCCACCAGCTGGCAACCGACGGCGAGGGCCACGATCACCCCGATGCCGAGCAGAACCTCACTCGATGTCACTGCATCCCCTCCTGGCGTGCCACCCTGCCCGACGAAATGGCGCATGCGCGTGCCGAGCCGGCTGCCGCCGCTCGCCGCGGGCGATCAGCCCGACGCCGAAGGCGAGTTCGAAGACCGTCACCACGGTGGTTCCGCTGTTGGGCGTGGCCGGGGTTCCCGACCGTCACAGGCACCGTGGCACGGACCAGGGTCGCTGTACCGTCGGCCGTCGTCACCGTTCATTCGCCACCGTCCTCTTCGGGGACGGGTTGCAGCACGCCCTGGGTGTCCAGGCGGTACAGCACGACCAGGGCGGGGCCGACGAACACGAGGGCGACGACCGCGACGATGATCATCCACTGCATCGTCGCGCTCGCCCCCGCACCCTGCTGGACGGTCAGCGAGGTGGGCACCAGGTAGGGCCGTTGGGCGAACCCCCAGGCGGCGACCAGCAAGGCCACCACGGCCACCGAGCTGTACCGCGCCCAGCCGGCGGCCGGGCCGGCGACCAGCCATGCCGTGACCGCCAGGGCCACCGCAGCGGCGATGACGAGAGCGAGCCCGACGCCGTGGGTGAGCCCGTGGTGAACATAGCTCGCGTGCGAGTCGGTCACGGTCAGGCCGATCACGCCGAGGATCAGCAGTGCGGCGGCGGCGATCCAGGAGCGCAGCCGGAAGTAGCCGACGAGGTCGTGGGCCTCGAAGCGGTGGGCGTCCGCGGTGAGGAACACCGCGCCGAGGAAGGCGGTGGCGGCGACGGTGATCAGGCCCGCCATGACCGAGGTGGTGTGGGCCCAGACGTCCGTCGAGGCGGTGGTGCCCGGTGCGGCATGTCCGGAGGCCACCGCGCCGATGACCGTGCCCAGGAAGAACGGGGTGAGCAGTGACGAGACGGCGAACATGGCGCCGTAGATGCGGCGTTCGGCGAGGCGGTGGGTGGGTTTGCGCAGTGCGAAGCCTGCGCCGCGCAGGACCATGCCGACGGCCGCCAGCGCGAGCGGGAGCCACAGGGCGGTGAACACGGTCTGGAAGAAGACCGGGAAGCCCGTCCACATGAGGACCACGATGAAGATCAGCCAGACGTTGTTGACCTCCCAGACCGGTGCCATGGCGTGGTCGATGAGCCAGCGGGGGCGTCTGCCGCGATCGGCGCCGCCGGCCAGCAGGTCCCAGAACCCGGCCCCGTAGTCGACACCGCCGCCGCAGGCGTAGGCGGCGACCGCGAGCAGCAGGACCCAGGCGACGACGGTGGCGGTCACAGGTCGCTCCCGGGTGCCCGGTGGTCACCGTGCACGGCGGTGGCGGCCGGCTGCGGGCGCGGGCCGTACGGTGTGTCCGACTCGGGGCCCTCGACCGGCACTCCGGCGGAGTCGGCGAGGCGCCAACGCGTACGCATCTTGAGCAGCACGGCGAGGAACGACCCGAAGACGAGCACGTAAACCGTGACCATGATGCCGAACATCGTCCACAGCGAGCCGGCGCCCGTCGGGGTGACCGCTTCGGAGACGCGCATGTTCTGGTAGACGATCCAGGGCTGGCGACCGACCTCCGTGGTGATCCAGCCGCACTCCACGGTGATAACGCTGGCGACCCCTGCGACAGCGGCACAACGGAAGAACCACCGGGACTTCGGCAGGTCACGGCGCCGCCACCAGCACCAGGCGTACCAGAGGGCGAGCAGGATCAGGACGCTGCCGATGAGCGCCATGATGTCGAACGTCCAGTGGACGATGGTGGCCTGGGTGGCGGTGGGCCGGTCGGAGGCGGGTACCGAGGAGAGGCCCGTCACCTGAGTGTCGGGACTGAACCCGGCCAGGATCGAGTCGAGTTGGGGGATCTTGAGCCCGCCCTTGATACTGCCGTCCTCCTGGAGGCGCCCGAACATGTACTCGGGCACATGGGTGTCGGTCTTCCAGACCAGCTCGGCGGCGGCGAACTTGACCGGCTGCTTGTGGAAGATCTGCCGGGCGATGTTGTCGCCCAGTACGAACTGCACGGGAGTGAGGATCGCCGCGACGGTGAACGGCACGGTGAACCCCAGGCGGTGGTAGCGGTCACGGCGGCCGCGCAGCCACCCCACCGCGTACACACCAGCCACCACGTAGCCCGCCGTCAGGAACATCGCCACCACGAAGTGCCAGTACTGCGGGCCGAACATCGGCGTGAAGATCGCCTGCTCGACGTCGACGTTCACGGGCTTCCCGCTCGCGTCGAGGGTGAAGCCCTGCGGGGTGTTCATCCAGGAGTTGGCGGCGATGATGCCGAACGCGCCCATCAGGGCCGCCAACGGGAGCGGGACGGCGAGCCAGAAGTGCGTACGGGGCTTCAACCGGCGCCATCCGTAAAGGTAGATGGCGATCAGGATCGCCTCCAGGAAGAAGGCCCACGCCTCGACGCCGAATCCGAGGCCGAAGACGTCGCCCCAGCGGCCCATCATGCCGGGCCACAGCAGGCCGAACTCCAGCGAGAGCACGGTGCCGGTGACGATGCCGACGGCGAACTGGACGGCCATCACGGCCGACCAGCGACGGGCCAGCAACATGGCGACCGGATCGTTCTTCCGGAGACCCCGGTAGTGCATGACCAGCGTGATGAACGGCAGCGCGACGCCGAACGGCACGAGCATGATGTGGGAGGCCAGGGTGAAGGCCATGAGTTCCCGGGCGGGCAGCAGTTGCGCCGGGGTGTTCGCCAGGAAATGGGCGGCGGTGTTCATGCGGGCCTCGGTGGCTCGTGCCGGGTGACGGGGTCAGCCGGTGGACCGGACGGGGAGAGGACGGGCGCGGCGGCGGAATGCGGGACCGCCGCGGGGAAGGCGCGCTCGCGGCGCGATCCGGAGGCGAAGACCACCGCCCAGCTGAGCAGCGCGCCGACCCTGCTGCGGAACCCGGTGAGGAAGACGATGTGGATGAACAGCCAGATCAGCCAGCCGATCAGCCCCGAGGCGTGGAAGCGGCCCATCTTCACGACGGCCCGGCCCCGCGAGATGTAGGCCGCGCTGCCGAGGTCCAGATACCGGAACGGACGGGGCTTGCCAGTCCTTCCCTCGACGTCGTGGCGGATCCGTCGGCCGGCGTAGGCGCCGCTCTGCATCGCGACCTCTGCGAGTCCGGGCAGCTTGTCCAGGCTCATCAGGTCGCCGACCACCCGGATCTCCGGGTATCCGGTGATGGTGAGGTCGGGTTCGACCTTGACGCGTCCCGCCCGGTCCTGCTCGGCGCCGGTCGCCCGCGCGAGCGCCGTCGCCAGGGGCGGTGCCTCGACTCCGGCCGTCCACAGCACCGTGCGCGCCTCCACCCGGTCCGTGTCGCCGTTCTTGCGGCGCACCGTCAGGCCCCGGTCGTCGACCGCGGTGACGATCGAGTTCAGGTGGACCTCGACACCGAGGGTGTCCAGTGTGCGAGCGGCCTTGCGGGACAGCACCGGACCGAAGGCGCCGAGTACGCCGTCCGAGCCGTCGAAGACCAGGACCCGCGCGCGGCCCGGATCGATGGCCGAGAACTCCCGATCGAGTGTGTGGCCGGCGATCTCCCGGATCTGCCCGGCCAGCTCGACCCCGGTGGGGCCGCCGCCCACCAGGGCGAAGGTGAGCCACTGCGCGCGCTCCTGCGGGTCCTCGCTCGCCTCGGCCATCTCGAAGGCCTGGTAGATCTTGGTCCGCACGGCCAGCGCGTCCGCCAGCGTCTTCATGCCGGGCGCGTGAGGCGCGAACTCGTCGTGTCCGAAGTACGACTGCCGTACTCCGATGCCCACGATCAGATCGTCGTAGGGCAGTTCCAGCCCGCCGCCGTCCAACCGCCGCGCGTGGACGACCCGCCGGGCCACGTCCACGTCGGTGGCCGTGGCCTGCAGGCACCGCACTTGAGGGTGGCGGCGCAGGACAGCCCGCAGCGGCTGGGCGATCTGGCCCTCGGAGAGAATTCCGGAGGCGCACTGGTACAGCAGAGGCTGGAACAGGTGGTGGGCACAGCGGTCGACCAGGGTCACCGCGACCGGGGCGCTGCGCAGGGCCCGCACGGCGAACAGGCCTGCGAAGCCACCGCCGAGGATCACCACCCGGCGGGGGGTCACATGGTCTTCCACAGTGTGGTCAGCCTCCGGTGGCGAAGCCGGGGAACAGGGTCATCCCGCCGTCGACGAACAGGGTCGTGCCGACCACGTAGTCCATGAGGTCGGAGGCCAGTACCGTCACCGCGTCGGCGATGTCCTCGGGCTCCCCGACCCTGCGGTAGGGGATCAGTTTGAGCAGCTCCGCCTCGGCCTCGGGGGTCTCCCAGGCGCTGCGGTTGATCGGGGTCTTGATGGCACCCGGCGCGACCGCGTTGACCCGGACCCCGTGCGGGCCGAGCTCCTGGGCCAGCGTCTGCATGAGCATCAGGACACCGCCCTTGGACGCGGCGTAGTTCAGGTGACCGGACCACGGAATGATCTGGTGCACGGAACTCATGCAGACGATCTTCCCGGCGGAGCGGGACACCTCGGGCACCACACCGCGGCGCAGGAACTCCTTGGCCGCCTCCCTGGCACACAGGAACTGGCCGGTGAGGTTCACGTCGATGACCTTGTGCCACTGCGCGAGGGTCATCTCCGTCACCGCCGCGTCCCGTTGCAGACCGGCGTTGGCCACCAGGATGTCGATCGTGCCGAACTCCTCCAGCATGCGCGCGAACATCCCGACGACCTGACCCTCGTCGGACACGTCCGCCTCATGGGCGAAGGCCCGTACGCCGAAGGCCTGGATCTGCCGGACCACGTCCTCGGCGGCCTCCTGTCCGGCGACGTAGTTGACGACGACGTCGGCACCCGCCCGGCCCAGCGCGACCGCCGTCGCCAGTCCGATGCCCGAGTTCGCCCCGGTCACCAGGGCCTTCTGGCCCCGCAGCAACGGCAGCCCCGCAAGCTGCCCACCGGTGTCCACGCCTGAGGTCACTGCCGTCTCCCATCGTCTGCCGATTGTCGGCACCAAGGGACAACACTCCTAGGCCGTGAGCGCGCGCGCGGGCTCACGGGCCGCCACACTCGACCATTCGGACAGAGGTGTCCCTCGAACGGCCCAGCCGAGGCTTGGCCAGCCCTGTGGGGCCGTCTCCGTGGCTGGGCCCGCATGGCCTGACCACTCAGCGCGAAGTCCGACGCAAGAAGGCCTAGGGACGGGCGAACGCGAGGACCACACCGCGCGCGGCGAGGTCCGTCTGCCACTGGGCGAGGGCCTCGACGGCGGTGGCGTCAATGTAGGTGCCGGCTTCGACGTTGACGACGACCTACCGCGCCGCGGGCCGTGCGCCGTCGATCAGTTCCTTCGCCTGGGCAGCACGGAAAAGGGACGAGGGCGGCGTCGAAGCGGTGGACCACTTGGCCAAGCTGGGTCTGGGCGTGCTTGTTCTTCCCGATGTCACCGTAGCTGTCGATGCCCTGGAGACGGCCGAATACGGCAGCGTGCGGGCGCACCGTGCGGTCGACGGAGACACCGATCGGCAGGCCGACGGCGACGATGAGGCCGTTGAAGCATGACCCTCGGCTCCGCGTACCCCCGTGACCGAACGACCGCCTCAGAGCCAGTAGTCGGGTGCGCTCGTTGTTGCTGCTCGGGGCAGCGTTGAGCCCTCCAACGCAGTTGCTCGGCATAGGGCAGACCGGTGAGCGCGTAGAGGACCATGACATCTCCAGGCAGGGGAAGCTGGCCGTGCCTTGTGGCGAGGGGCACGAGAGTCCAGACACCTGCCTGGGTACTGCCTGGCCGACGCCAGCGTGCTGCGGGCCGAGCCCGACGCGTTCGGGCCGGTCGTCTCCGACCCCACCGTCTCCCGCCTGGTTGACCCGCTCGCCTGGTCCGGGCCCCGTGCCCTGGAGGCGATCCGCCGGGCCAGGGTCGAAGTGCGGGACCGGGTCTGACAGTTGGCCGGTGAGCGGGTCCCGCAACCAGGAGCGTGACCTACAGATCGAGGTTGACGCAGCCATCGAGACCTGACTGGCGAGGCCTGGGACGTTCGTGAGGAGTCAATTGACTATGGTGCCAACTATCCCGCTTTTGTGCCAACTAAAAAGCCTCGCCACACACGGCGCTACCGCCGCACCCGGGGCATCCCCAGCCCGATCCACGAGATGATCTCCCGCTGGATCTCGTTGTTGCCGCCGCCGAACGTGAAGATCACTGCCGATCGGTAGCCGCGTTCGAGTTCGCCGTGCAGGACGGCGCCCGCGGAGCCCTCCTTGAGGACGCCGGGGGCCGCGACGATCTCCATCAGCCAGGCGTACGCGTCCCGGCGCGCCTCGGAGCCGTACACCTTGACGGCGGAGGCGTCCTGCGGGGTGAGCGTGCCCTCCTGGACGGCGTTCACCATCCGCCAGTTGAGGAGTTTCATGGCGTCCAGTTTGGTGTGCGTCCGGGCGAGGAGGCGGCGCACCCAGGGGAGGTCGACGACGCGGCGGCCGTCGGCGAGTTTGGTCTCCGCCGCCCAGCGCTGGACGTCGTGCAGGGCGCGGATGGCCATGGTGCCGTGTGCGGCGAGGGTGACGCGCTCGTGGTTGAGCTGGTTGGTGATCAGCCGCCAGCCCTTGTTCTCCTCGCCGACCCGGCGCGTGGCGGGGACGCGGATGTTCTCGTAGTAGCTCGCGGTGGTGTCGTGCGAGGCGAGCGTGTTGATGATGGTGCACGAATAGCCGGGATCGGAGGTCGGCACGAGGAGCATGGTGATGCCCTTGTGGGGCGGGGCGTCCGGATCGGTGCGGACCGCGAGCCAAACCCAGTCGGCCGTGTCGCCGTTGGTCGTCCAGATCTTCTGGCCGTCGACCGTGTAGTGGCCGGTCTCCTCGTCGCCTTCCCGTACGGCCCTGGTCCTGAGCGCGGCGAGGTCCGTCCCGGCGTCGGGCTCGCTGTAGCCGATCGCGAAGTCGAGTTCACCGGAGAGGATCTTCGGCAGGAAGTACGACTTCTGCTCCTCCGTACCGAACCGCATGATCGTCGGTCCGACGGTGTTGAGGGCCATCAGCGGCAGCGGTACTCCCGCCTGGGCCGCCTCGTCGAAGAAGATGAACTGCTCCATCGGGCTCAGGCCGCGCCCGCCGTACTCCTTCGGCCAGCCGACCCCGAGCCAGCCGTCCGCGCCGAGCCGTCGGATCGTCTCGCGGTAGAAGCGCTTCTGCGCCGCCGGATCGCCATAGCGCGCGTAGGCGTTGTCCGGTACCAACTCGGAGAAGTAGACCCGCAGTTCGGTCCGCAACCGCTGCTGCTCCGGCGTGTATTCGAGATGCACGGCGCCTCCTGCCTCCCCGAGCCCGACCTGACGGCGCACACCGTAGAACGTGTTTCAGAAATTGGGAATGCCGATGACGCGGACGCCGGGTCCGCGGGGTGTGGGCGGGCGGGCCTGCGCACGTGAGGGGGCGGTGCCCGGCCGGCCGGGCACCGCCCCCTCACCTGGGCCGGGGTTCCCGGCCGTCGCGGAATATCGTGGCTCGTACGTTTCCCGTCGCCGTCAGTGGCAGGGGAAACCGAGCAGGTGGCGGGCGTCGTGGACCCATTCGTGGACGTTCTCGCCGGACACGAGGGAGGTGGCGCCCTGTTCGGCGCCGACGAAGTAGAGCAGGACCAGCATCAGGATGCCGAAGAAGGCCGCCCAGGGGACGATCGCACCGATCGGCAGCTTCGCGGGAACGGCGGTGGGGGTGACGGTCGGCTGAACGACGGACTGCGCCATGGGGCAGAACCTCCTGGGGAACTCGCGTCCCGGCTCGGTGGTGCACAGGACGACAGCCACGGGTCTGACTTGGCCCGCCTCCACCGCTCCTGGCCGGAGCGACAAGTGCTGGGCTTACAGTGGCGCGACCGTGCCGGATTTCCACCGGGCTTCCGCCGAACCGTCGTCAATATCCACGTGACCGTACCGCGAAGCCGGTTCGGGGCCAAGGGCGCACGCACGGGTGCACCCTGTGCGCCCCGTGCGCCTGGGAACTCGACGACCGCCCTGCCGGACCAGGTGGTTCGCCTCCGACCACGGTCGGCGACGCGCGGGCCCCTGCGCACGAGCCCGGTACATGAGCCCGGCACACGAACCAGGTCCACGAAGCATGAGAGTGATGGCATGACCAGCCGAGTGATCTTGATCTCCGCGGCGATCAGCGAGGCGCTGCGCGAGGCCCGCTTCGACGACGGGAGTCCGGTGGACGCCGCGGGCCTGCGGGCCGCCAGGACGGCGGCCGCCGCGGGTGCCGTGCCGGCCGCGGGCCGCCTGTGGGTCTCCCCCACCGTGCGGTGCCGCCGGACGGCGGTTGCGCTCGGACTCGACGGCGGTGTCGAGGCACCGGAGTTGGCCGGTCTGGACGTGGGCCGCTGGCGCGGCGCGACGCTGGCCGAGGTGAGCGCGAAGGAGCCGGAGGCGGTGGCGCGGTGGCTCGCCGATCCCGCGTCGGCGCCCCACGGCGGCGAGTCGGTGCGGGCGTTCTGCGACCGGGTGGCGGAACGCCTCGACGCGGCGTCGGAGTTCGACGGCCGCACCGTCGCGGTGGTGGAGCCCGAGGTGGTACGAGCCCTGGTGGTACGGGTGCTGGGGGCGCCGGAGTCGGCGTTCTGGCGCGTGGACGTGCCGCCGCTCACCGTCACGGAGTTGAGCGGGCGCGGGGGGCGCTGGAACATCCGCGCCGGACGCCCGCTCGCCGAACCGTCCTGACCAGGGCCGCCGTTGCCCGCACCGTAGATCCCCGACCCGGGCGGCCCTGGTCCTCAGGGGCTTGACGTCCTCAGCGCGGGAATTGACGTCCTCAGCACGGGACTTGACCCGGCCGTCCGGGTGCGGCCCCAGAGCCCCGACCCGGGAGGCCCGCACGTCAGCGCGGAGCACGGGCGGACCGCACCCTCGCCACAGCGCCCTGCCGCGGGGCCGACCTCGTCCTCACCGCGGACTTGACCCGGACCGCCCGGGCCTCACCTCGGAATCCTCTCCCGGGGCGCTTTCGTTCCTCACCGCAGCGTGGCCATGAAGTCCGCGCACGCCTGGGCGCACTCACGGCAGGTCTTCGCGGCGGTCTCCGCGCCGGGGCATCCGTCGAAGGCGTCGGCGCACTCCAGGCAGACGTCACGGCACCACTCCAGCTGCGCGCGGATGCCTCTCTCGTTCTGCTCCAGTTGGCGGGACAGCACATGGCAGGTCGCCTCGCAGACCTCCGCGCACAGGATCCCCGCGCGCCGTGCCGCTTCCTGGTTCTTCGGCCCGTCGGGATCAAGGAGACTCGCGCGCAGCGCACAGGCGTGGGCACACTCGGTGCAGGCCTGGGCGCAGGCGAAGCGATCCTCCAGGAACCGGAAGAGCTCCCGCTGTGATGTCGTCGTCGTCACAACGCGCGGGTTGCCGCGGAGAGTCGGTTCAAACAGCGCGGGACACGGACCTCACGCGCCGGCCGCTTCCCGGGAGATCTGTTCGAACTGCGCGCCCATCGCCTCGGAGAGCGCCTGCGCCGCCGACAACGGGCGCACCATCACGGTGAGTTCGTCGATGCGTCCGTCCTCGTCGAAGTGCAGGAAGTCACAGCCGTTGATCTCCTTGTCACCCACCTTGGCCGTGAAGACCAGCGCGTGGTCACGGCCGTCGGCTCCGGCGATCTCACGGACGTAGCGGAAGTCGCTGAAGACACGCCAGACGCCGCGCAGGATGGCCGCGGTGATCGCCTTGCCCGGGTAGGGCTTGAAGGCGACCGGGCTGGTGAACACGACGTCGTCGGCCAGCAGCTCCTCGACCGCGCCGAGGTCCCCGGCTTCCACGGCCTTGCGGAAGGCGTTCATTGCGCCCACCTCTCTTACTCAACTAATTGATTAGGTGCGGATAAGATTAGTCGTGTGGAGACAGGCCGTCTAGCCTTGTGGGATGGCATTGCGCAACGCGGTACTGGCCGCGCTCCTGGAGGGCGAGGCGTCGGGCTACGACCTGGCCAAGGGGTTCGACGCCTCGGTGGCCAACTTCTGGATGGCGACCCCGCAGCAGCTCTACCGGGAACTCGACCGGATGGAGTCCGAGGGGCTCATCGCGGCCCGGCTCGTGCAACAGGAACGCCGGCCCAACAAACGGTTGTTCTCCCTGACCGCGGCGGGGCTCGACGTCCTGTCCGCCTTCACCGCCGGGCCCGCGAGGCCCACGGCGATCCGCGACGAGCTGATGGTGAAGGTGTACGCCCTCGACGAGGGGGACGCGGACGCCGTCCGGGCGTCGATCGCCGAGCGCCTGGAGTCGGCGCGCGCCAAGCTGGCGCACTACGACCGGATCGGCGCCCGCCTGCTCGACGGGCGCACCGAGGACGAGTACCTCGCCGGGGCCGAGCGCGTCGGCCCGTATCTCACTCTCCTGGGGGGACGCGCCTTCGAGCAGGCGATCATCGACTGGGCGGAGCGGGCGTTGCGGGTCCTGGAACAGCGCGCGTCCGTCGCCCGCTAGGCAGCCGCGGCCTGCGGGCGCCGCCCCGTGCGACGAGTACGCCCACGGTCCCGTCGCACGGGCCGTGGCTGCGACCGCGTTACCTGTTGGTCACCGGGGTCCGGCCCGCATACGGTCGAGTACATCGCCACCCTGGCGTTCCACGTGCGGAACGTCAGGGGCGTACGACCGGTATCCCATCCAGGCCGTCAGGGCCCGCACCCTCGGAGAATCGCACCATGTCGAAGATCCTTTTCGTGTTGACCGGCGCCGACCACTGGACGCTCGCCGACGGCACCCCGCATCCGACCGGCTTCTGGGCCGAGGAGGCCGCCGCCCCGTACGAGGCGTTCAAGGCGGCCGGGCACGACGTCGTCGTCGCCACGCCGGGCGGGGTCGTGCCGACCGTGGACCAGAAGAGCCTGGCGCCCGAGTTCAACGGTGGCCAGGAAGGCGCCGAGAAGGTCGAACGCACCCTTGCGTCCATGGCAGAGCTGCGCCGACCGCTCAAGCTGTCGGAGGTGAACCTCGACGACTACGCCGCCGTCTTCTACCCGGGCGGGCACGGTCCGATGGAGGACCTCTCGGGCGACACCGGGTCCGGCCGGCTGCTCATCCGCGCGCTGGAGTCGGGCAAGCCGCTCGGTGTGGTGTGCCACGGTCCGGCGGCGCTGCTGGCCGCCACCCGGGAGGACGGCACCAACGCCTTCGCGGGCTACCGGGTCTCGGCGTTCACGAACGCCGAGGAGACCCAGGCCGGTTTCGCCGACAAGGCCAGTTGGCTCCTCCAGGACCGGCTCGTCGCGGCGGGCGTCGACTTCCAGGAGGGCGAGCCGTGGATCCCCAAGGTGGTCGTCGACCGCAACCTCGTCACGGGCCAGAACCCTGCCTCCGCCGCCCCGCTCGCGGCGGAACTGCTGAAGAAACTGGCCTGACCGACGGCGTGTCCAGGGCGGGAACAGTTCCGCGGTGGGACCGTGGCGGAGGAGGCGGCCGTCCCCCAGCAGATGCACGGTGTCGGTGTGCGCCGCCCCCGAGGACGCCGAGATCGGAGCCCTCGTCGACCTCGGCCTGATCGACGAGGGCGTCAGGGTCGGTGCCGTCGAGGCCTTCGTCGCCTGCGCGCGGTCCCTCACCGCGCTGACGGCGGCTCGTTCGGCCCGCCCGGGCCCTACCGTTCCGGGCGGCGACAGCGTGAGCGCGCCGCCGGGCGGGTCGGGGACGGCTCGGGCATGTCGTTGAGGAATACGCCGAGAATGGGCTTCACTGTGAGCCGGTAGGTACTCGGACCGGTCCGGTGAAGGGCAGTCATGGTGCGTGCGCTCGGTGTCGCCGTCGTCGGGTTCGGCTGGATGGGACGCGTGCACACCCAGGCGTACGCCCGCGTGCCGCACCACTTCCCGGAACCGGCCCTGCGTCCCGAACTGGTCGCTGTCGCCGACGAGGTGCCGGGCCGCGCCGAGGAGGCCGCCGCGCGGTACGGCTTCGCCACCGCCGCGCGCGACTGGCGCGAGATCGCCGCCGATCCGCGCGTCGAGGCCGTGAGCATCACCGCGCCCAACTTTCTGCACCGTGAGATCGGTGTCGCCATGGCTGGGGCCGGCAAGCACATCTGGATCGAGAAACCGGTGGGTCTGACCGCCGACGACGCCCGAGCCGTTTCGGACGCGGTGGCCAAGGCAGGCGTCCGGGGCACGGTCGGCTTCAACTACCGCAACGCGCCCGCCGTCGTGGCCGCCCGCGAGCTGATCGCCTCCGGCGGCATCGGCGACGTCACCCACGTGCGCATCCGCCTGTTCAGCGACTACGCGGCCGACCCGGAGGGCGCACTGACCTGGCGCTACGAGCGGGAGCGGGGCGGCAGCGGGGTCCTCGGCGACCTTGCCTCGCACGGCGTCGACCTGGCCCGTTTCCTGCTGGGCGAGATCGAGGCGCTGGCGGCGGACACCGCGGTCTTCGTGCCGCTACGGGCCCGGCCGGCCGGCGCGACCGCGGGGCACGCGCTCGCGACGGGCGGCGAGCCGACGCCCGTGGAGAACGAGGACTACGTCAACTGCCTGCTGCGCTTCGCCTCCGGTGCGCGCGGTGTCCTGGAGGCGTGCCGGGTCTCGGTGGGTGAGCAGAACAACTACGGGTTCGAGATCCACGGCACCCAGGGCGCGGTGTTCTGGGACTTCCGCCGAATGGGCGAACTCGGCGTCAGCCGGGGCACGGCCTACCAGGACCAGCCGGTCAGCACCCTGTACGTCGGTCCGGGGGCCGGGGACTACGCCGCCTTCCAGCCCGGCGCGGCGAACAGCATGGGCTACGACGACCTCAAGGTCGTCGAGGCGCACACCTTCCTTCGGTCCATCGCCGACAACCGGCCGTACGGTGCGACGCCGGTCGACGCGGTCCGCAGTGCCACCGCGCTGGACGCGATGGTCCGCTCCGCGTCGTCGGGCACCTGGGTGACGCTCGCCGCGGAATGATCCGCGGCCCCTCCCCGGGCGCTGCCACGGCGCGGGGTCGGGGCGCGCCCGGGGCGGGGCCATGCCCGAGTGCGGGGCGCGCGCCCGGTCGTGGGGCCCGCTCGGGTGCGGGGCACGTCCGGCGATGGGCCCGGCTCCGGTGCGGGGCGAGCCCGGTGGTGGGCCCGGCTCCGGTGCGGAGCACGTCCGCTTGTGGGCCCGGATCCGGTGCGCGGCACGTCCGGGTGCCGGGTCAGAGGAGGGCGACCGCCGTGTCCACCGCGGTCTCCACCCTGCCGTCGGCCGGGTAGAGCAGAGAGCGGCCGACGACCAGGCCCTGCACGGTGGGCAGACGGAGGGCCTTGCGCCATCTCTCGTACGCGGCCTCCTGGTCCGTGCCCACCTCTCCGCCGAGCAGCACGGCAGGCAGGGTGGAGGTCTCCAGGACCTCGGCCATGTCGTCGGGGTCGCTGGTGACGGGCAGCTTGAGCCACGTGTACGCGGAGGTTCCGCCGAGACCCGAGGCGATGGCGATGGAGCGGGTGACGGCCTCCGCGCTCAGATCGTTGCGGACCGCGCCCTTCTCCCGTCGGGATATGAACGGCTCGACGAACAGCGGCAGTCGGCGTGCGGCCATGGCGTCCACGGCGCGGGCGCCGCTCTCCAGGGTGGCGAGGGAGCCGGGGTCGTCGTAGTCGATGCGCAGCAGAAGCTTTCCGGCGTCGAAGCGCAGCCGCTCGATGTCCTCGGCGCGGTGGCCGGTGAAGCGGTCGTCCATCTCGAAGGAGGCGCCCGCGAGTCCGCCGCGGTTCATGGAGCCCATCACGATTTTGTTCTCCAGGGCGCCGAGCAGCAGCAGGTCCTCCAGGATGTCGGCGGTGGCGAGCACCCCGTCGACGCCGGGCCTGGACAGTGCCAGGCAGAGGCGTCCGAGGAGCTCGGCGCGGTTGGCCATGGCGAGCCGGTGGCCGCCGACGCCGAGCGCTCCGCGTGCCGGGTGGTCGGCGGCCACGATCATCAGACGGCCGCTGTCGCCGATCAGCGGGCGGCGGTCGCGGCGGGCGGCCGCTTCGGCGATGGCCTCCGGATGCCGGGCACGCACCGTGACCAGATCGGGGATGCGGATGCTCAAGTCGGGCTCCGTTCAGGGGTGTTGCCGGTCGGCCCGATCACGCGCCCGAGGGTCCGGCGGACTCGGGCAGGCGTGATGCTCCTGATGTGGGGGATGCATGGGATGCGGCGAGGTGGCGAGGAGGCGCCCCGCGCCTCTCAGGTGTAGGACGCTCAGCTCTCCCCCGTCAACAGGTTGTACGGACATTCGAACCTACTACTGAAATAATGTCTTAACAAAGTATTGACAGGTGGGTGCGACAGGGACTTGTATCCGGTCCCAACGCAACCGCCGCTCCACCGGATCCCGACCCCGGACCCGCCGTCCGGGACCGGCGTCCGGACCCGTCGTCGCGGACCCGCACGGGTCCCGCACCCCGTACCGTCCCGTTCCCTCTCCCCCGCTCGCACAGTGAGGTGCTGGAAAGATGGATCGCACGTTCCACCCCCGTTCCCGGAGAATCGCCCCCCTCGTGGCCCTGGCGGCGGCGTCCGCGCTGCTCGCCGCGGGCTGCTCCAGCGGTTCGGGCGGCAAGAAGTCCGAGGAGGGCGGGGCCGGTGCCACCGCGGGAAAGGCGAACACACCCCGGATGACGGTCGCCCTCGTCACCCACCAGGCACCCGGCGACACCTTCTGGGACATCGTCCGCAAGGGCGCCGAGGCCGCGGCCGCCAAGGACAACATCAAGCTCGTCTACTCCGCCGACCCGAACGCGGGCGGTCAGGCCAACTTCGTCCAGAACGCGATCGACCAGAAGGTCGACGGGATCGCCATCACACTGGCCAAACCGGATGCCATGAAGGACGTGGTGGGCAAGGCGACTTCGGCCGGCATACCCGTCGTGGGTCTCAACTCGGGTCTCAGCGACTGGAAGAGACTGGGCCTGACGGAGTTCTTCGGCCAGGACGAGACCGTCGCGGGCGAGGCACTCGGCAGGAAGCTGAACGCGGAAGGCGCCAAGAAGGCCGTCTGCGTGGTCCAGGAACAGGGCAACATCGGCCTCACCCAGCGCTGCGACGGCGTGAAGAAGACCTTCGGCGGCAGCACGGAGAACCTGTACGTCAACGGCACCGACATGCCGTCCGTGAAGTCCACGATCACCGCCAAGCTCAAGCAGGACCCCGCGATCGACTACGTCGTCACGCTCGGCGCCCCGTACGCCCTGACCTCCGTGCAGTCGGTGAGCGAGGCCGGCAGCAAGGCGAAGATCGCCACCTTCGACCTCAACAAGGACCTCACCGGCGCCATCGGCAAGGGCACCATCCAGTTCGCCGTCGACCAGCAGCCCTACCTCCAGGGCTACTTGGCGATCGACTCGCTGTGGCTCTACAAGAACAACGGCAACTACAGCGGCGGCGGCGAGCAGCCGGTCCTGACCGGCCCGGCGTTCGTGGACAAGAGCAATGTCGACGCCGTCGCCAAGTTCGCGGCGAACGGCACCCGGTGATGAGCACGGCCGGGCGGGCCGGACCGACGGTGACCGCGCCGCCGGCTCCCGGCCCCCGGACGACCGACGGGCGGACGGCGCGGCGCCCCCTGGCGCTGCGGCTGCTCGCCCGGCCCGAGGTCGGGGTGTTCCTGGGCGCCGTCGCCGTGTTCGTCTTCTTCCTGATCGCGGCCCCCTCGGTGCGCTCCGGCGGTTCGATGGCGACCGTGCTCTACCAGTCGTCGACGATCGGCCTCATGGCCCTGCCCGTGGCGCTGCTGATGATCGGCGGCGAGTTCGACCTGTCCGCCGGTGTCGCGGTGATCACTTCGGCGCTGACCGCGAGCATGCTCAGCTATCAACTGACCATGAACGTGTGGGTGGGTGTGGTCGTCGCACTCGTCGCCTCGCTCGCGATCGGCGCGTTCAACGGCTGGATGATGGTCCGCACCGGGCTGCCGAGCTTCCTGGTGACGCTCGGGACCTTCCTCGTCCTGCAAGGCGTGAACCTCGCCGTCACCAAGCTGGTCACCGGCAACGTGGCCACCGACGACATCAGCGACATGGACGGCTTCGGCCAGGCGAAGAAGATCTTCGCCTCGTCGTTCGACGTCGGCGGCGTCCAGCTGAAGATCACGATCGTGTGGTGGCTGGTCTTCGCGGCCCTGACCACCTGGGTGCTGCTGCGTACCAGGTACGGCAACTGGGTCTTCGCGGTCGGCGGCGACCAGGACAGCGCCCGCGCGGTCGGCGTGCCGGTGACCTTCACCAAGATCACGCTGTTCATGACGGTCGGCTTCGGCGCCTGGTTCGTCGGCATGCACGAGCTGTTCTCGTTCAACACGGTGCAGTCCGGCGAGGGCGTCGGCCAGGAGCTGATCTACATCGCCGCGGCGGTGATCGGCGGTTGTCTGCTCACCGGCGGCTACGGCTCCGCGATCGGTCCGGTCTTCGGCGCCTTCATGTTCGGCATGGTGAACCAGGGCATCGTCTACGCCGGCTGGAACCCCGACTGGTTCAAGGCCTTCCTCGGCGTGATGCTGGTCGGCGCCACGCTCGTCAATCTGTGGGTCCGCCGCACGGCGACCCGGAGGTGAAGCGACTCATGACACGCGACAACGGATCCGGAACCACGGGCGCCGTCCTGCCGGACACCCCGCCGGGGGACGGCGGCGCCGCGATCGTCGAACTGCGCCGCGCGGGCAAGTCGTACGGCAACATCCGCGCCCTGCACGACGTCTCCCTCACTGTCCACCCCGGCCGGGTGACCTGCGTCCTCGGCGACAACGGCGCCGGCAAGTCCACCCTCATCAAAATCATCTCGGGGCTGCACCAGCACAGCGAGGGCGAGTTCCTCGTGGACGCCACCGCGGTGCGCTTCAGCACCCCTCGCGAGGCCCTCGCCAGGGGCATCGCCACCGTCTACCAGGACCTCGCGACGGTGCCGCTGATGCCGGTGTGGCGGAATTTCTTCCTCGGTTCCGAGCTGACGAAGGGCTCCTGGCCCCTGCGCCGTCTCGACATCGCCCGGATGAAGCGGACCGCCGACGAGGAACTGCGTGCCATGGGCATCGTCCTGGGCGACCTCGACCAGCCGATCGGCACGCTCTCCGGCGGCCAGCGCCAGTCCGTGGCCATCGCCCGCGCCGTCCACTTCGGCGCCCGTGTCCTCATCCTCGACGAACCGACCGCCGCGCTCGGCGTCAAGCAGTCCGGCGTCGTCCTCAAGTACATCGCCGCCGCCCGCGACCGAGGCCTCGGCGTCATCTTCATCACCCACAACCCGCACCACGCCTACATGGTCGGGGACCACTTCAGTGTGCTGCGGCTCGGCACGCTCGAACTCAGCGCCGATCGCGGCGAGATCGGTCTGGAGGAACTCACAAACCACATGGCCGGCGGTGCCGAACTGGCCGCGCTCAAACACGAGTTGGCTCAGGTGCGCGGGGTCGACGTACAGGAGCTCCCGGAAGCGGAGGACCTTCGGGCACCCGCGCCCACCTCCCCCGAAGGGACCTCCTGAACCGACTTGGCCGTCCGCCGATGCCGCAGGACCGGCACCGCGACGCCGGTGAGCCGCCGTACTTCACGGAGCGGACCGAGCGGATGCCCATCACTGACCCTGTCGTGGCCGTCGGCTCGTGAGAAGCCCCCGCGAGGACCTCTCGTGAAGGCGTCTCACGAGCCGATGGCGGCCCGCCCCCGCCTGCCATACCCGGCGGCCTCCCTCCTGGAGGGGGACGGTTACACTCAAGGAGGAACGGTTACGCTGAGATCATGCCGTCCACACGTCGTACCGCGCGCCAGACCGACCTGCTCGAACGGCTGGTCGCGCTGCTGGTGGCGGAGGGCTTCGCGGCGTTCACCCTCGACGAGCTGACCGAGCGGCTGCACTGCTCGAAAACGACGCTGTACCAACTGGCGGGCAGCAAGCAGGAGTTGGTCCGGGAAGCGGTGAAACACTACTTCCGGGAGGCCGCCCAGGCCGTCGAGAAGCAGGTGGCCGACACCGCCCCGCCCTCCGAGCGCGTGGTGGTCTACCTGAACGCGGTCGCGCGGCAGCTGCGGCCGCTGTCCCGGCAGTTCCTCGACGACATGGCCCAGTTCGAGCCGGCCCGCGAGGTGTACGAGGCCAACACGCGCCTCGCCGCGGGCAGGATCAGGCAGTTGATCGCGGACGGCGTGGCCGCCGGAGCGTTCCGTGACGTCCACGCCGCCTTCGTGGGCGAGGTGGTGGCCGCCACGATGCAGGAGATCCAGCGCGGCGAGGTCGCCGCACGCACCGGGCTGAGCGACGCCGAGGCGTACGCCGAGCTGGCGTCGCTCATCGTCCACGCCGTCTCACCCTGACGCCGGCACGGCCCTCGGGTCCACGCCCCAGTCCCGTAGTACCGGCACCGTGTCGGCTCCTGGCTCGTCCGGGGCGGCCGGCCGAGGGCCGGGGTGCGGGAGAACCGCGAGGCGGGTGCGACCTGGAGGACCCCGTTCGTCACGACGAGGGTGTCCCGAGCCACCAGATGCCGGTGCCCGCCGTCCCCTACGAAGGTGAGTACCGGGGGGACACAGGCGTCCGTTCCGGCGAAGTGCGCGGCCCAGGCGTCACGGGTCCGGGATCGGAACCGCTCGGCGAACCGTTCCCGCAGTACGGGCCGGCCGCCGTGGTCGTCCTGGGCGGACAGCCGGGCGGGGCCGAGCCGCTCGGCGACACCTGATCGCAGCCCTTCGACCAGACGTCGGCCCGCGCGGCCGGCACCCTGACCAGCGCGCCCAGCGGACTCTTCGAGATCGGCGAGGACGGACCCGTGACCGCGCCGGACGATGTCGCCGGCACCCGAGGGCCCGAGCCGCAGCCCCGGCCCGGCGGACGATCGACGCGCACCACGTCGGCGCCCAGGTCGGCCGACACCATGGCCGCAAGCGGAGCCGGCCCGAGCCCCGCGAGTTCCAGGACGCGCAGGCCGGCCGGCGGACCGGTGGATCCGCCGAAGGACGGCATGGCCTGGTGGTACCAAAAACGATACTGTTGTATCGCCGGGCGTATCGATATCGCCCCGGCGAACCGCCACCCCGAGGACATGCCATGCCCGCGACCCGCACACTCCCCACGCCGGAAGCCGTCGACCTGATCGCCCTGACCCGCGAGCTCGCCGAGAAGGAGCTCTCCCCGCGCGTCGCCGAGGCGGAGGCCGAGGGACGGTTCCCCCGCGAGGTCTTCCGCACGCTCGGCCGGGCCGGCCTGCTGAGCCTGCCCTACCCCGAGGAGCACGGCGGCGGCGACCAGCCCTACGAGGTCTACCTCCAGGTCCTCGAGGAGATCGCCGCCGTGTGGGCGAGCGTCGCGGTCGGCGTCTCGGTCCACGCGCTGTCCTGCTTCGCCCTCGCGTCGTTCGGCACCGAGGAGCAGAAGAAGGAGTGGCTCCCCGACATGCTCGGCGGCGAGCTGCTCGGCGCCTACTGCCTGTCCGAGGCCCATGCCGGTTCCGACCCCGGGGCGATGCGCACACGGGCCGTCCGGGACGGCGACGACTACGTGCTCAACGGCGCCAAGGCCTGGACGACGCACGGAGGACACGCGGACTTCTACACGGTCATGGCGCGTACGTCCGACGCGGGCTCGCGCGCCATCTCCTGCTTCCTGGTCCCGGCCGACACACCGGGCCTGGTGGCCGATGCCCCGGAGCAGAAGATGGGCCTGACCGGGTCCGCCACCGCCACCGTGCGCCTGGAGAACGTACGCGTCCCCGCCCACCGCCGGCTCGGCGAGGAGGGCGACGGGCTCAGGATCGCCTTCGCCGGGCTGGACTGCGGACGCCTCGGCATCGCGGCGGTGGCCACGGGCCTGTCCCAGGGGGCGCTGGACCACGCGCTGCGCTACTCGCGGGAGCGGGAGACGTTCGGGCGGCCCATCATCGAGCATCAGGGACTGGCCTTCGTCCTCGCCGACATGGCCGCGGCGGTCCAGGTCTCCCGGGCCACCACCCTCGCCGCCGCCCGCCTCAAGGACGAGGGACTCCCGTTCCAGTCCGAGGCGTCGATCGCCAAGCTGGTCTCCACCGACAACGCCATGAAGGTCACCACCGACGCGGTCCAGGTGCTGGGCGGCGCCGGCTACACCCGCGACTTCCCGGTCGAGCGCTACATGCGCGAGGCCAAGGTCATGCAGATCTTCGAGGGCACCAACCAGATCCAGCGCCTGATCATCGGCCGCGCGCTCAAGGAGAACGAGCGCGGCGGCCTGCGAGTGCAGAACGCGGGGAAGTAGTACGCCCGAGCCGTGGTGGATCCGGTGAGCGGGGCAGGCCGGGGCAACACCGCGCTCAAGCCCTGCTCTGCCTCGCACGGCGCCGGCCGATGTCCTCGTCCTCGGCCGTACGAACCTGCCTGCCTTCGACCCTGACCAACGCACAGGGGCCCTCCGGGGACGTACGCCGACTGCGGCGCAGCGGTTGGGGCGCCAATCCCCCGCGCGTCGGAGGTGGCCGTTTCCCGGATCACCGGATCCGTCGAAACGAACGGTTCACGGTCCCAGACCGATCAGGAGGCGCCGTGACGGTCGAGGGAATGGAGTTCGGCCAGGTGGGCACGGACGATCGCCCGCAGTTCCTCGTCCGTCATGTCGTCCGCGTCTCGGAGCCCGGGATCGACGGCATAGTCGTCCAGTGCGTAGAAGACCTGGTCGAGAACCCTGGAAAACGGCTCTCGCAGACGTTCGCGCAGGTGCAGGGCCCGTCGTCGGGCGGCCAGCCATGACCGCGCGAACTCCTCCGCGCTGATCCGGTCGGCCGCGACGGATTCCATCAGTGACAGTTGTTCCGCGGTGGCGGATCCGGCCGAGACGTCCCTCGCCGACACCCACGCCACCTCGTGCGACTGGAACGCCTTCGAGACATCGGCCAGAGCAGGATGGTCGGGACCGGCACGTTTCGCGTACCGCTTGAAGTCGACGATTGCCTGATCGACCCCTTCGGGGATGCTGTGCCTGAGGAACTCGCGGGTTCCGCCGATCAATGAATAGCCCTCGTCCGTCACGAGCAGCGCACCGCCGAGGTCGGGAAGGGCGAGCACGAAGTTCCCGTCACGCCAGGGAAGTCGCCGGAGAATGTGCTCTCGGGTCGAAGGGATCTCGATCTCCGGCCGTCCGGAGGCGGCATCGCCCAGACGGCTCGCGACGAGACAGGCATGGCCCGTTCGCCCGGATCCGGCGATCAGTCTGCTCGTCAGCTGCTCGTCCGCGCGTGCGTGGGAGACCAGCGGCACGACCTGCTTACCGCCCTCCGCGATCCACTCGGGCTTGAAGGATCGTGGTCCGGACAGGACGAGGCTGACCAGCCTGTCGTTCTTCACGTGCTGCCGTTCTGTTTCCTTCACCACAGGAACCCCCGCTGCTCCACGTCCACGTCCGCGAACTGGTTCTCATTACAGCTGGTGACCGCCACTTTCGTGCAAGGAGAGCCTGTGTGGGCGAGCTGAGCCGCACACGGGGAACGAGGGGGAGACGTCCACGGGCTGCCCACCGAAGGTGTACGCGGTCAGGGGCTTCCGGAGGGCACGAGGGCTCGGAGGTCGCGTGAAGGCGGCGTGCAGGGCCGGTCGATCGGGCGCGTGGAGACCGGTGGCCGGGTACTCCTGGACGGCGGCCCCGGAGGCGGCGCCGGTCACCCGCGAACCAAGATCGATTGTCAGTGGTGGGTGAGACAGTAGAGGCATCGAGTCGGACCGAGGGGGAGCTGCCGTGGCCGGAAGTCAGAACTACATCAATCACGTTGCCCTTGTGCTGGATGCCAGTTCGTCCATGTCGCATCTGAGCCGCAAGGTCGTCGAAGTCGCCGACGAGCAGATTGCGTATCTAGCCCGCCGGTCGAGGGAACTGGACCAGGAAACCCGTGTCACGGTGTACGTCTTCGCGGACAAGGTGGAGTGCGTCATCTATGACAAGGACGTACTGCGGATGCCGTCGCTGAAGCAGTCGTACCGGGTCGGTGGAATGACGGCCCTGCTCGCGGCCGCACTGAAGTCACAGCACGAGCTGGCGCAGACGGCCCAACTGTACGGCGACCACAGCTTCCTGACGTTCGTGCTCACGGACGGGCAGGAGAACGCGAGCCATCGCAGTCCGGATGCCCCTGTCAGGAATCAGCGTGAACTGGTCAAAGCCGTGGCCGAGATGATCGCGACGCAGGAGGACAACTGGACGCTGGCCGTCCTCGTGCCGGACCAGATGGGCAAGCGCGAGGCCATGCAGTGCGGTTTCCCCAGGGACAACATCGCCGTCTGGGACGCCACGAGCACCCAGGGTCTGGAGGAAGCGGGGCAGGTCATCCGGGAGGCCACCGAGAAATTCATGGTGGGCCGCAGCCAGGGCATCCGGGGATCGCGGGCGGTGTTCTCCGTGGGTGCGGAGGCGGTCAACAAGGACACCATCAAGGCGGCCGGCCTCGCTGCGATGGATCCGTCGGGGTACCGGCTGATCCCGGTGACCCGTGACGCGGCGATACGGGACTGGGTCGTCGAGTGCGGACACACCTACCGTACCGGTGGCGCCTTCTACCAGCTGAGCAAGTCCGAGAAGATCCAGGCACGGAAGCAGATCGCGGTGCTGGAGAAGAAGACGGACCGGGTGTATTCGGGACCCGAGGCCCGAGCCCTGCTCGGCCTGCCGGACGTGGAAGTGCGCGTCAAGCCAGACCACAACGACGATTTCACGATCTTCGTGCAGAGCACCAGCGTGAACCGGAAGCTCGTACCGAACACGCGACTGCTGCTAGTACTCTGACACCTTCAGGCCTGCCTTGACCAGGCCGGTGACGCGGGCGTTCGACCATCGGAGCTCGCGCAGGAGTCGCCAGGATTTCGGTGCCGGAAACGGGGCCGGCCCGGCCGGGCGTTTTCCGCTGTTCCGCGAGCCGGCCGACCCGTTGGCCGGTGGAGGTGTCCGCGGCGGGGTCTCGCCGTCCCGCGGCAGACACCTCACCCCAAGGGGCCGCACCTGCGAACGCCCGTCCGGTCGGCCCGAGGACGACCGGATAAAGTGCGCGGGACGGCATGGTCAGAGAGGGAAGCGTGACCGACACCAGCAACTCCCGATCCATCGACAGTGAAGCGCAAGCGCCCCGGCAGAGCCCACTGCACCGCCTGATGCGCTACATCCCCCTGATCGCCCCCGTCCTGTTGTGGGCCGTGCCCTGCTGGGTGCTCCTGTACACCGGCCAGCACTGGCCGCTGCCCGTCACGCCGGCCGGCACCGCCCTGTTCGCCCTCGGTCTCGTCGGTATGCCGCTCGCGATGGTGCGCGGCCACGGCCGGCGTCAGCAGGACCCGGCGGCGATCGTCGGTGACACCCTGCTGGGCACCAGCTGGGTCCTGTTCACCTGGTCCGTTCTGCTCGGCGTCCTGCTGCGGCTCGCCCTGACCGTGGCCGGCGTCGGTCAGAGTCAGGACCGGGCCCGAATCGTCACATGGGCCGTCCTCGGCGTAACCGCCGTACTGCTCGCCTGGGGGTACGCCGAGGCCCGCCGCGTGCCACGCGTGCGCCGACTCGACGTGCGACTCCCGCGGCTGGGTGCCGGGTTGGACGGCACGCGCGTCGTCCTCATCACCGACACCCATTACGGCCCACTCGATCGCGCTCGCTGGTCGGCACGGGTGTGCGAGACGGTGAACACCCTGGAAGCCGACCTGGTCTGCCACACCGGCGACATCGCGGACGGCACGGCCGAACGCCGCCGCGCCCAGGCCGCCCCGCTCGGTACCGTGCGGGCCACCCGGGCCCGTGTATACGTCACCGGCAACCACGAGTACTACAGCGAGGCCCAGGGCTGGGTCGACCTGATGGACGAGCTGGGCTGGGAGCCACTGCGCAACCGCCATCTGCTGCTCGAACGCGGAGGCGACACCCTTGTCGTCGCCGGCGTGGACGACGTCACCGCCGAGTCCTCCGGCCTGGCAGGCCACGGCGCCCACCTGGCGGGAGCCCTGGACGGCGCCGACCCCGACCTACCCGTCCTGCTCCTGGCACACCAGCCCAAGTTCGTCGACCGGGCGGCAGCCGAGGGGATCGACCTCCAGCTCTCCGGCCACACCCACGGCGGCCAGATCTGGCCCTTCCACCACCTGGTCCGCATCGACCAGCCCACCGTCGCCGGCCTCAGCCACCACGGCACCCGCACCCTCCTCTACACCAGCCGCGGCACCGGCTTCTGGGGCCCGCCGTTCCGCGTCTTCGCCCCCAGCGAGATCACCCTGCTCGTGCTCCGCTCCCCGCACCCGCCCACCTCGCCGTAACACCGGGCGGGCCAACACATCCGCTCGGAGCCGTCCACGAGCCGACGGGTGCGGCGTCGGCGGATGACCAGGCTCGTCAATGCGTCGTCGGGCAGGACGTAGTGGAACTAGATGTTGCAACGACGGCCTGCATGGACGGACGGTCCTTCTCGTGCGAGGTGGAGGGTCAAGAGAGGGCCACGGCTGACTACTTGGTCTTCAGGGGCTCCCTGAAGGACTTGCGGAACACCGGGCCGGCGAAGGGGATTACCGAGGACTTTATCTTGGCGGTGAACGAGCTGGGATGCCGTTGGAGTGTGACGTCGACGCGGGTGCCGTCGCCGTGGGGGGTCATCTGGAACACCCAACCGCCGGGTCCGAACGGGGTCGAGTCGCGGGTGGTGACGGTGACCTTGTTCTGCGCGGGGTCCCAGTCGTAGCGCGCTCGCTCCCACGACTTGGCGTTTCCTTCGGTGACTTCGGCCCAGGTGTCCCCACGTTCGTGTACCTGGAAGTGTTCCGCGTCGATCGAGGGCCACTCCTCGAGCCGTGAGGGGCTGAAGTCCGTGAGCACCCCCATCACCTCAGGCGGGCTCATCGAGGAATCCACATGGAAATGCAGGGCAGGCATGGCCCGCTCCTTCGCTTCGGGAGGCTTGGTTGTCGCGGCGTCTACACCTCGCAGTACCCGCACGGCCTCCGCGGGCAAGGGCACTCCTCCCCACCTCCCAGCATGCGCCCGCGGTGGGCTGAGGCGCATCCTGGGACACAGGCTCAGTAGTCCGCTTCGCTTTCCCCTCAGGTCCAGGAGCTCCATCATGAGCGTCGACCATCCGTCGATCCGGACCCGGCTGGAGGGCGGCGTCCTGTCCGCCACCCTCGACGCGGGCACCCTCATCCTTGTCGGTGTCGACCTGGTCCGTGACCTGGTCTCCCTGGTCGACATGCTGTACGCCGACCCGGGTGACGTGCGCGTCGTTGTCATCGACAGCGCTTCGCCCGACTATTTCTCCGCGCATGTGGACCTCACGGCCGTCCCGCAATACACCGCGGAGGCCGCGAAGGCGGGTGGCCCTGGCGATGCTTCACTCGGAATGCTCCTGCACAAGCTGGCGCAGGTTCCGGTGATCACCATCGCCAAGGTCCGCGGGCGGGCCCGCGGTGGCGGCAACGAACTCGCCCTGGCGTGCGACATGATCTTCGCCTCGCGTGAGAGGGCGGTCTTCGGGCAGTTCGAGGTCGGCACCGGTGCCCTGCCTGGCGCGGGTGGTGTCCAGCACCTGGCCCGTCGGCTCGGCCGGACCCGCGCCATCGAGGCCATCGTCAGTGCCGACGACTTCGATGCCGACACCGCCGAGCGCTACGGCTGGATCAACCGTGCCCTGCCCGACGCCGAACTGGACGGCTTCGTCGAACGGCTGGCGACACGGATCGCCGGCTTCCCGCCGGAAGGGGTGCAAGCGGCCAAGCGTGCCGTCAACGACCTCACGCTGGCATCGGCCGCTCACGTCCGCTCCGACGCCGTGACATTCCAGAGCCTGATCGCCCGGCCCGAGAGCCGTGAGCGCCTGGACCACCTCGCCGGGCGCGGCTTGCAGAGTCCTGGGGAGCTCGAACGCGACCTCGGCAAGGCCGTGGCGGACTTCCCCACTGACAGCTGACTCGTTGCCCTGCTAAAAGCCGAACATCAGCCACGCCTGGTGGCTGACCCAGTCGTGATACCGCTCGGTCATGGCGTCATAGAGCTCTTGGTCGCTGCTGGTCTCCTGCTGGAGGCGGCCGAAGTCGGTGAGGTACTGCCTGGTCTGCGGAATGATGTCGGGAGTGTCGGGGGCGCCCGGCTTCTTGTGGCCGGCGACCGCGATCTTCGGGCTGAGGGCGGCGAGGCGGTCCAGCGCGGCGATCCAGTTCTCGCGACTCTCGGGCGTCGTGGCGGCGACGAACACATGGCACCGGTTGTAGACGACGTCTCCGCCGACGACGAGGTCCAGGTAGGGCACGTGCAGGGAGGTGGAGTCGACGGCGTCGGTCTGCCCCTGCTCGATGATCCGCAGCTCGTGGCCCTCCAGTGAGAAGGTCTCCTCCGTCCCCGGTTCGGGCACAGTGATGGTGTCCGGTAGCTGGCCGGGCCACAGTTCACGGTAGACCGGCAGCCGCTCGACCTGCTTACGCGCGTATTCGACCGTCTTCGCGGTGGCGATGGCGCGGGCGTGAGGGAAGTGGTGCAGCAGCACGCTGAGACCGGCGAAGTGGTCCAGGTGACCATGGGTGATGTAGATCGTGGTCAGGTTGCGGTGATGCAGCTGTACCCAGGCCGCCAGGGCCTCGGCCTCGGCGGCCGTGGTGAGGGCGTCGACCAGAACAGCGTCGAACTCGCCGAAGACCAGGGTGGAAGTCATCGGATCCCAGGCTGGCGGCGGGCCGAAGGGCCGGGACCGGTCGGCTACCAGCGCCTTCTCCGGCGCTGTGAAAACGTTCACGCTCAGTGTGGATGCCATGCCGCTCGGTTCCTCTCCGCGGCGACGGGCCCCGCATCGACCTCGCGGTCGTGGCGGATGTCGGCCGCACGACTGGCTTCCACTCTCCAATGGCATGGCAGACCTCGACAACTGCATCACGAACGGACATGGCCACCGCCTGCCGATTGGCCTGCGACCTGCGTTCGGATCGCCTGAGATGCTGTACATCCAGTGCCGTGCTTCGGGGAGATGCCATGCACCAGGTAGCCGTGGTCACCTTTGACGGATTCAACGAGCTCGACAGCTTCATCGCCTCCGCGTTGATCAACCGGTGCCGGAAGAACGGCCTGGAGGCCTTCATCACGACACCGACGCCGGTCGTCACGTCGATGAACGGTGTCGAGGTGACCGGACAGCGCCCGATGGAGTTCGTGACCGAAGCGGATACCGTGCTGATCGGCAGCGGGGTGAAGGCGCGCGAGGTGGTCGCCGACGACCGCCTGATCTCCCGACTGTCGCTCGACCCGTCGCGACAGCTGATCGGCGCACAGTGCTCCGGAGCGCTGGTCCTCGCTCGGCTCGGATTGCTGAACGGCATGCCGGTGAGCACGGACGTGAAGAGCAGGCCCTTCGTAGAGGCATGCGACGTCACGGTGCTGGACACGCCGTTCCACGCCGAGGGGAACATCGCCACGGCAGGCGGCTGCCTGGCCTCCCAGTACCTGGCCACGTGGGTGATGACCCGCACGCTCGGGGAGGACGCCGTACGCGACGTCCTCGGCTACGTGGCCCCGGTCGGTGAAAGCCAGGAGACCGTCGAGCGCGCCCTGCGCGCCGTACACGCCGGCGAGGTCGCACTGCGCTGACGCGGCGTCGATCGCTTCAGCAGCAGCCTGCCGCTATCTAGGCGATGGGGCGTGCCAGCCCCGCTGGGCTGGTCATGTACGTCTACTCAGTTGCCGGATCGGCCGGCCGGGTACGGTGGCGCTGATCCCGGATCGCTTCCTCCAGCACGATGCGGATGCCGAGGTTGAGCTCGCCACTGAACGCCCAGGCGGTGAGGAGATCGGCGGTACGGCCCGCCGTGATGTTGATCTATTGAGGTGCTGGCCTTGCGCAGACCGGTCACGTCGTTCTGGGACGAGGGGCATGGCTTCGAACTCGTCTCGTGAGTCGTCGTTCAGCACCGTGTGCGTATCAGGTGACGGATGCTCAGCGATGGCTGGGCCGCCGGTCAGTCGATGCCTTCGATGATGCGGAAGTCGCGCTCGACGCCGCCGGGGAAGGCCACCAGTGCCTTCTGGTATGCCTCGCTCTCGTATGCCGCGACGGCCTGTTCAAAGCTGGCGAACTCGATCAGAACGACGCGTTGCGTGATTCCGGCCTCGTGGGCGACGACTTGACCGCCACGGGACAGGAGGCGCCCGCCCCCGGCCTGGACAGCCGGACGGGCCAGTTCGTCGTAGGCAGTCAGCCTCTCAGGGTCGGAAATGGCGGGGTAGACACTGACCCAGTAGCCCTTAGCCATGGAAACCTCCTGTGTTCGGCCGGACACGTCCGACTTCGAATTGACACGCAGATCGATCGATCCCGGCGACGGGTACTGCGGTCGGTTGAATCGTCATATGCGCAGGTTAGGGCTTGATGTGCGGTCGAGGGAAAGACCGGTACGGGCTAGACTCAGAACGGATCGTTATCAATCGGCAGGGAGGACACGTGGCGCCGGATACGGTGAGCCTGCGGTACTTCCTGGTGCTGGCGCAGGAGTTGAACTTCACCCGCGCCGCCGCACGGATCGGTATCGCACAGCCCGCGCTCAGCGCCCGGATGCGCCGATTGGAGGCGGAACTCGGTACGGCCCTGCTGGTCCGCAACACGCGTAGCGTCGTATTGACCACGGCCGGTGCGGCTTTGGCGGAGTCCGCGCCGCCCGCGCTGGCGGCGCTGGACCGGGCATGGGACACCGCCCGGAGCGCGGCGGCCGGTGAACTGGGCACGCTGCGCATCGGATACAGCCTCAGCGCCGGGGCCGAGACGGCACCGGCCCTGGTGGACAGGCTGATTCGCGGCAACAGCGGACTTGAGGTCGGCGCGGTCCCGATGGCGACACCGGAGATCTCCCCCGCGGTCGCCGACGGCCGCATCGATGCCGGGATCACCCGCGGTGAACAGCCGGGCCGTGGCGTGCGCCGGTTCCTGCTGCGACGTGTGCGCGTCGGGGTCCAGCTGGCGCAGCACCATCCGCTGGCCGAACACCCGGAGATCGAGATCGCCGACGCGGCCGCGTATCCGCTGCGACTCCCGGACCGTGCGGCCAACCCCGTGATCCACGATCAGCTGTCCGCACTGTTCCGGGACACCCGACCACACCCCCGATTCCACACGCCCGCAGTCTCTTTCGACATGTCTCAGCGCGACCTGCGCGACGGGGTCACCCTCGCCCCGGCCGGAGAAACCGCGGTCACGGCACAACCGGCCGGTCTCACCTGGCGACCGCTGCGGGGCGCGCCCAGCCTGACGATCCACCTGGTCCTCCCACGCGAGCAGTCGCCGCTACACCGCCGCGTCCGTGCCGTCGCCAAAACCCTGGCGCACGAGCTGCACTGGCTGCCGGACTGACGCGCAAGAGGGGTCCAGGCCGAGGCCGGAACCTGAAGAACGGCGTGGTGGACGGCATCGGTGATCGTCATTCCGACCGAGTAGGACAACCATCGGCCGGACGCGGTCAGCCAGTTCAGGAAGTCGTGTGTGCCGCCGGCGGAGTCGGTGCGGATCAGGGTCCGCCGGCCGCGCCGATAGGGCTTCGGCAACTGGGCCGGCGCCAGCTTCATGGTGGTGACGTGGTCGGCAGCGGTGTTACTCCCGGCGTTGCCCGGCCGCAGCAACCCGGCCACCGGCTCCCCGGCCCGGCCTGGCCGTGGTCGACGAACGCAACCAGCGGATGATGCCCGAAGGTCCGCTTCCAGGTCGCGGCGGCGTCCTGCTTCTCGGAGTGCGCCAGGACCAGGACACCGTCGATGTCCACGATCACCTGGCCGCCCGCATCGGGGGCATCGGGGGCATCCAACTTCCAGACCCGTCCGCGGACTTCGGCCCTTGCCCGGCGGATTGCCGTCAGCGCGCGTGAGCCGGCGGTGGCCAGGGTGTCGACCAGCCGCGAGACGGTGGGATCGGAAGCCACCGAGCCGAACATCTGCGGCTCGGCCCGCAGCATCGCCACATCCGACAGGCAGTCCCCGCCCAGTGCCACCGCCAGAGCGAGGTCCAGCAGGACCTTGCCCGGATCATGCACCGCCCGCGGCTTGCGCCACGGGGCCAGCGCGCCGTCATCGCCGTATCCAGCCCGGCCTCACGGACCGTCTCCACCAGCAGCACCCCACCGGCCTGCGAGAGCACCCCGGCCCCGTCGCCCTGGACGCGGACGTGCGGATACGACCTGATGCGCTTGTTCACCTGGAGAGTGCTTCTTCCCTTGCAGCTGCCAGAACCCCCGGCAAGTCCCATCGTTGCAGTTAAGAAGCACTCTTAGCCTGTCTGATCAAGACCCGCACAAGCCCCTCGTGAAAGCCCGAGGCTAACGCGGCCACCGATAAGGACCTGCATCCATTCAATTCCGTATCACCTGGTGATTTCACCGCCAGCCACAATGAAAGGATGGTCGACGAGAACTCTCCCATTGGTCTCGGGATCGATGATCTCACGGGAAAGCACCACGAGCGCTTGATCGCGATTCCCTGCGATGTTGGCGTTACCGACTCTCGCCACCCCCGCGCGTCAGGACCGATTCCCTCGATTCACCTGAATTCCGAAATGCAGAAAGTGCCGCGTGGGTAGCGTGGAAACGCATCCAGATGTCCTTGTCGTACTCCAGCGCCACATCCCTGTGCCCAGCTGCACTGACCGACGGAAGCCGAGTCGCCGGAACGGCGGAGACAGCAGTACCCCTCGTCGGCACAGGGGGCTTCGAAGCCCTCCTGCAGCGGCACCTGTTTGAGCCGGTCAAGAACGTTCGGACGATCAGACCCCTCATTGAGAGCGTCGACGGAGCTCATCAGATGGTCGATCAGCCTGACGAAAGCCCCGGGAATGGCCGAGCAGGGTCGCCGTGCGGCTCGACTGGCATTGTTTCAAGAATTCCTGCGACCCAGCGGCGCCGGATGGAACCGCCGTGCGCCCGGTCCGTGCCGACCTCAGCGAAGAACTCTGGGGGAGGTCGCAACGAGGGGTGGTGTGGACATGGACGACAGAGCAGTTCGAACATGCGCACGCATACCCGAGTGTCCGCGCACGTGACCTTCGCTGCCGCAAGGTCGATACTGCAAATGACAGCACTCCCGCCGACCCGGATCCGACAGCCCAGCGCAACTGACAGGCCATCACGAAAGTCAGCAGCAGGTCAGCATCAGCACCGCCACAGTCCGACGACGAACACCACGAGGCACCAGGATCAAGAACTATCCACACCGGGTTTGACCAGGGGAAACGCAGGTCAGAGGCTCATCTGTTGATCTCGCCAGGAGGTACCCATGAAGATGCTCATCAACGTGGCGGAGACGGTGGTGGCGGACGCGCTGCGGGGTATGGCGGCAGCCCATCCGGAGCTGACGGTGGACGTCGAGAACCGCGTGATCGTACGCAGGGACGCCCCGGTCGCGGGAAGGGTGGGCCTCGTCTCCGGCGGCGGCTCCGGGCACGAGCCGCTGCACGGCGGATTCGTCGGCCCGGGAATGCTGTCGGCGGCCTGCCCGGGCGAGGTCTTCACCTCACCGGTGCCGGACCAGATGCTGCGGGCGGCGGCCGCCGTGAACAGCGGCGCGGGCGTCCTGTTCATCGTGAAGAACTACACCGGCGACGTCCTCAACTTCGACATGGCGGCGGAGCTGGCCGAGGACGAGGGCATCCGGATCGCCAAGGTCCTCGTCAATGACGACGTGGCCGTCACCGACAGCCTGTACACGGCCGGGCGGCGCGGAACTGGCGCGACGCTGTTCGTGGAGAAGATCGCGGGCGCCGCCGCCGAGGAGGGCGCGCCCCTGGAGGCGGTCGAGGCACTGGCCCGGCAGGTCAACGAGAACTCCCGCAGTTTCGGCGTCGCGCTCAGCGCCTGTACGACTCCGGCCAAGGGCAGCCCGACGTTCGATCTGCCGCCCGGAGAGCTGGAGCTCGGCGTCGGTATCCACGGCGAGCCGGGCCGGGAGCGGCGCGCGATGATGACCTCGCGCGAGATCGCCGACTTCTCCGTGCACGCCGTCCTGGAGGATCTCGCACCACGCAATCCCGTGCTGGTCCTCGTCAACGGCATGGGCGCCACCCCGCTGCTGGAGCTCTACGGCTTCAACGCGGAGGTGCAACGGGTGCTGACCGAGCGGGGCATCCCGGTCGCGCGCACCCTGGTCGGCAACTACGTCACCTCTCTCGACATGGCCGGGGCGTCCGTGACCCTGTGCCAGGTGGACGAGGAACTGCTGCGTCTGTGGGACGCGCCGGTGAAGACGCCGGGGCTGCGCTGGGGGGTGTGAGGCCGGTCGACGGGCCTGGTCAGGCAAGCCGGTCGACGGGCCGGGTACGCGAACCGGTCGACAAGCCGGAGCACCTGGACCGGACGACAAGCCGGAGCAACCCGGCCTGTGAACCGGTGCGGGTGAGCCCGGTCGACGGTGGGGTCGGCTGACGGGGGTGGCGGCTGCCGCCCTGCGAACGTCGGCAGACATCAGGTCAACTTTCGTACCACGCAAGGAGATTCCGTGCTCGACGCCGATTTCTTCCGCCGTTGGATGACGGTGACCGCCGCGTCCGTGGACCGCGAGGCGGAGTGGCTCACCGACCTGGACTCGCCCATCGGTGACGCCGACCACGGCAGCAATCTGCAGCGCGGATTCGCCGCCGTGACCGCCACTCTGGAGAAGGAGGCTCCGGACACCCCCGGCGCCGTCCTCACACTTGCCGGGAGGCAGCTGATCTCGACGGTCGGCGGTGCGTCCGGGCCGCTGTACGGCACCCTGCTGCGCCGGACCGGCAAGGCACTCGGGGACGCCGACGAGGTCACCGACGAACAGTTCACGGACGCGCTGCGCACGGGCGTCGACGCGGTCATGGCCCTGGGCGGAGCCGCGCCCGGTGACAAGACCATGATCGACGCACTGGTGCCCGCGGTCGACGCGCTGGCCGAGTCGTTCGCCGCGGCGAAGTCCGCCGCCGAGGAGGGCGCCGTCGCGACGACACCCCTGCAGGCCCGCAAGGGCCGGGCGAGCTACCTGGGCGAGCGCAGCATCGGGCACCAGGACCCGGGCGCCACGTCCTCGGCACTGCTGATCGCCGCACTCGTGGAGGCGGCCGGTGAGTGACACCGAGGAACAGCTCGTCGGCATAGTGCTGGTCTCGCACAGCGCCGCCGTCGCCTCGTCCGTCGCCGACCTGGCGACGGGCCTGGCCGGTGGCGGCACGATCGCTCCCGTGGCCCCGGCGGGCGGCACTCCGGACGGGGGCCTCGGCACCAGCGCCGAGCTGATAGCCGCAGCCGCGGCCTCCGTGGACCGCGGTGCCGGGATCGCCGTACTCACCGACCTGGGGAGTGCCGTGCTCACCGTCAAGGCCCTGCTGGCCGAGGGCGACGAACTCCCGGACAACACGAGGCTGGTGGACGCCCCCTTCGTCGAGGGGGCGGTGGCCGCCGTCGTCACGGCCTCGGCGGGCGCCGGCCTCGCGGCGGTGGAGGCGGCGGCAGCGGAGGCGTACGCCTATCGGAAGGTATGAGGACGGAAGGCCCAAGAAGCGCGAAGCGCGAGGAACGGGAAGCGAGGAACGGGAAGCGCGGAACAGGAGGCGCGGAACAGGAGGCGCGGAACGGGATCAGGAGATCCCGTTCGCCGCGACGGTCAGAGCTGCGCGGATGGTGGCCGCCAGCTCCGACCGGGCCGTCGCCGGATCGGGCTCCTCTTCGTCGGTGCGCCACGCGTAGTGCTCGACCGCCGCGCGCAGCGCCGCGTTGAGCATGGCGGCCTGGATCTCCGAGCGCAGATCGACCGCGCTCAGCCCGGCGCGGTCGGCGAGGGCGCGGGCGAAGACCGGCTCCGCCTCGTCATGGGCCTGGAGCCAGACGGCTCGCAGTCCCGGTTCGGTGCGGGTGAGTCTCAGCAGGGTGCGGACCCTCGGCGGCTGTGGTTTCGCCAGCGGGCCCTCGGCGCTCACGGACGCGCGCTCCAGGGCGTCCTCCAGGGGACCGTCCGCGGGCCAGGTCCGCAGCGCCGCGGCGATCGCGTCGATCCCGGCCGCGAACAGTGGGCTGACGCAGCTCTCCTTGCTCGGGAAGTAGCGCCACAGGGTCCGCCCGGACACGCCGACGGCCTGGGCGATCTGGTCCCCGGTGGTGGCGGCCACGCCCTGGTCCACGAAGAGTTCCACCGCGGCGCGGGCGATCTCCAGCCGGATCTCGGCCCTGCGCTCATCGGTCAGCGGTGGCCGCCCGGTACGGCCGCGGCCCCGGCCTGGGCGTTCGCCGATCGCGCCGTCCGGCACTGGTGACTCCTCGGTTCCGTCTGCGGATACTGCCCGGGACTGCGGTGATTCTAGCGATCTCCGTCACCTCCCCGAGACTTTCTGTCATTTAGCGACATTAAGTCGTACCGTGTCAGCTCAGCACGTCGGCTGCACCCGTACGCATCTCTGGGAGAACGTCATGAGCACCACTGGACTGGACGGCCGCAGCGTCATCGTCACCGGCGCGGGCTCCGGCATCGGCCGTGCCACCGCCCTCGCCTTCGCGGCCGAGGGCGCGCGGGTGGTCGTGGCCGATCTCAACGCCGACGGCGCGGCGGAGGTCGTCAAGGAGATCGAGGGGGCCGGCGGCAGCGCCGTGGCCGTCACGGGCGACCTGAGCGAGCAGGCGGTCGTCGACCGGGTGACGGCGACCGCGGTGGAGCGGTTCGGCGGAGTGGACGTGCTGGTGAACAACGCCGGGATCATGGACCGTATGTCGGCGGTGGCCGAGGTCAGCGACGCGGAGTGGGAGCGGGTCATCCGGGTCAACCTCACCGCTCCGTTCCTGCTCACCCGGGCGGTGCTGCCGCACATGCTCGCCGCCGGCAAGGGTGCCGTCGTGAACACCGCCTCGGAGGCGGGCCTGCGGGGCAGCGCCGCCGGCGCCGCGTACACCGCCTCGAAGCACGGCATCGTGGGGCTCACCAAGTCCCTCGCCGTCATGTACCGGGACAAGGGCATCCGCACCAACGCCATCGCCCCGGGCGGTACCAAGACCGGCATCACGGTGGACCTCGAGGCCGGTGCCCACGGCCCCGCCGTCCTCGGCGCGTACATGGGCAACGTCGGGCGGCCCGCCGAGGCCGAGGAGCAGGCCGCCGCGATCGTGTTCCTCGCCTCGGACGCGGCGAGCAACATCAACGGCGTGATCCTGCCCGTCGACAACGGCTGGGCGGCGGTCTGACGTCCGGTCGGGCTCCGGCGGCGGACCGGAATCGGACGGCGAGACCTGGGCGGCCGGGAAACCACCGGGTCCGCCGCCACCGCGGCGGACCGGTGCCGGGTGCCGGGCTCCGGGCTCCGGGCTCCGGGCTCCGGGCTCCGGGCTCCAGAGGCTATCCCCCGTCCAGAGGCTATCCCCCGTCCAGCAGCCTCCGGGCCAGCCGCTCCCCCGCCGTCACGGCGGCGGCGTGGTCCTCGATGGGTGACACCCGCGAGTTCCTGAAGACGATGTAGGTGACCCCGGAAGGTGTACCGCCGCCGCGCGGATCGGGGCGGATACCGAGCGCCGAGGCCGTCGCGTACGAGGCCTCGCCGATGATGTCCCCCGGGCCGGTGTCACCGACGACGGCGTACTGGACGCGGTCCCGGTAGATGACGGCCGCCACCGAACCGGGCTCGATGCCGTGGTCCCGGTAGTTCCAGACAGCACTGGGGGCCGGGACGACGATGTAGGGCAGCGTCTCGGCACTCAGACAGCGGCCGTCGGACTGCTGGAAGGCCGTGGACTCGGAGAAGAGCGGGTCGGTACGGCTGTTGCACAGGGGGCCCGGTCTGCCGTCGCAGTCGATGTCCATGTCCGCCTTCCAGAAGACGGCACCCGGGGTGCCGCAGACCGGGATCTCGGCACGGGTTCCGTCGTCGCTGCGGTAACGCCCGTGCGAGACGACGGCACAGCCAACGAGCTTCGCCAGCAGTTCGGCGGCTCGGACCGAGCCCTCCCGCACGGGCACGACGGGGCTTCCGGGGCGGCCCGTGGTGGGGGTGGTGGACAGCACGGCCGGAGCCGAGGCCAGCAGGGCGGCTGCCGCAGCCGCGGCCAGCGTCAGCGACTGGGCACGCACTATGGGAGACCCTCTCCTGGGGGATACGGACGCTCATTTGCCCAAATCTGGCGGGCGTCCGACGGCGCGTCCACCGGGAGGGGGCCGGACGGTGCACGGCGACTTCCCCGGGCGCCGTACGGCCGAGGGCCCGAGCCACAGCCGGCTCCGGCCACTCGACCGCACGCGTCGGCGCGGGATCAGCGACGACAGCGTTCCGCGCCGCGGGCAGGAACTCCCCTGAAAGCGGGGCGAGTTCACGCCGCGTCAGGATCAGCATACGTACCCCCTCGACAGTCCGGCCAACGGTGCCGCCCCTCTTGATGTGGCCGCGTCACCCGTGTCTTATAGGTACAGACCAATCCCGTCGAGGGAGGGCAGACCCGTGCGAAGCGTTCCCCCCACCGTCCTGCGCACGCTGGTGTGCGGCGCGCTGCTCGCGCTCGCGTCCTGCGGATGGGGCGCCCGGACATCGGGCCAGGGCGAACGGCTGCCCGCCGCTCCGATGGGCGTGACCGCCACCGCGGGCAGCGCGACCAGCGTGCACGTCATGTGGAACCTGGCCTCCGAGAACCCGAGGATCACCCGCTACGAGGTGTATCGCGGCACCACCAAGGTCAAGGAAGTGCCCGGTTCAGAGCACATGGTGGATATCACCAGGCTCGAACCGTCCACCTCGTACGTCTTCACCGTCCGGGCCCGGAACGCCGCCGGAGTCCCGGGGCCGCCCAGCAGACCGGTGCGGTCCACCACTCCGGCGGCGGTCGCGGCCGACGGCACTCCGCCCACCCGCCCCGGCAGCCCGCGCGGCAGGGCGGTCGGCGACCGGGCGGCCCAGCTGTCCTGGGCAAGGTCGTCCGACGCGCGGGGCGTGGCCTCGTACGACATCTACCAGGGCACCTCGAAGATCCACAGTGTCGGCGGAGCTCAGACGGCCACCGTGGTCACCGGGCTGCGGCCGGGCACGGCCTACGCCTTCACCGTGCGGGCCCGTGACGCCGCTGACAACGTCTCGCCGCCGAGCGGCACGGTCCGGATCACCACCGCCCCGGGCGCCGACGACGGCCGGGGCACGGCACCGGCCGGCTTCCGGGCGACGACCCACCGGAGCGACGGGGCGTACTACATCGACCTCTCCTGGACCGCGCCCGAGGTCGACGGAGTGATCACGGAGTACCGGATCCATCTCGACGGGCGTCCCGTGACCTCGCTCGTCTGGGGCGGAAGTCCGCCCCACGGCACCTGCTCCTACAGCTTCTACATCGGCCGGGAGGCGGACGTGACGCACCGGGTACGGATCCGGGCGAAGCTGCCCGACGGCACCTGGGGCGGCTTCTCCGCGGAGCGTTCTGTCACGACGGGGCAGCGGCCGACCCGCTGAGGAAGCGGGCCCCCTGGCGCGTCGGCAGTGCACCGGCAGTCCGCCGGACGATGGAATTCGTCACCTGCCCGGTCCCCGTCCGCATGCGGGCCCGGTCCGGGGCGCATTGGCTCGCACTGAGGCAGCACGGGCCCTCCGATCCTCGGCGGCGCATGGGATGTACCGCCAACCGTGCCGCTGGAGGGCAGTTCCTATGCGTACCAGTCAGACACTTCTCCGCTCCGGCCTGACCGTGGCCGCCACCGCTGCGCTTCCGCTCACCCTGGCCGCCCCGGCGGCCGTCGCATGGGGTTCCGGGATCTCCGTGAGCACCAGTGGCACCTCGGTCTCGGTCACCACCAGCGCCTGCCCGAGCAACGGAAGCAGTTTCGGCGACGCCTCGCTGCTCTCCAGCGGGCAGTCGAACTTCGCCCAGGGGCGGCAGATGTCGCTCACCGGGACGAGCAACAACCAGTCGGCGGCCTGGACAGGCGTGGGCCCCGGCACCTTCACGGTCATCGTCGTCTGCCAGGACGGCACGACGGCGGGCACCCAGTCGATCATCGTCGCGCCCACCGCGCCTCCCGCGACTCCCACGATCTCGACGACGGTTTCCCCCTCGCCGTCGCGCGGCGTCATGGGCGGCCTCGGCGGAGCCGTGAAGGACTACGGCACGGCCACGGTCGTGGGCGGCGCGGCCCTGGTCGTGACCGGCACGGTGGCGGCCGCGTGGTTCCTGCGCCGCCGGTCCAAGCCCCACCGGCTCTGACACGAAGTCCGTCGCGACGGGCGGCCGTTCCGTCGACTCCGGTCATGATCGGCCGCCAGGACTGTCCGGCCGGTCATGACGCAGAGTCCTGGTCGCGCCCCGGCATGCTTTCGAACTCCGCCAGGGCGTGGGTCAGCCACTGGGTCCAGAAGGTCTCCAGGTCGATGCCGGCCCGCAGGACGAGGTGCCGCAGACGGTCTTCGGGGGTGCTCTTCTCCGGCGGGAAGTCCCGGTCCTGGATCTCTTCGTACTCGGCCAACTGGCGCCGGTGCAGAGCGAGATGGCGGCGCAGGTCGGCCTCGATGCCCTCGGTGCCGACGACGGCCGCGGCGCGCAGGCGCAACAGCATGGTGTCGCGCAACGGCTTCGGGTCCTGCGAGGTGGCGGTCCAGCGGGCGAGTTCGGCGCGGCCCGCGGGCAGGACTTCGTAGGTCTTCTTCTGGCCCCGGGCGTGCTGCTCCGGGGGCAGCGCCCGAATGTACCCCTCGGCCTCCAGTTTGCCCAGCTCGCGATAGATCTGCTGATGCGTCGCCGACCAGAAGTAGCCGATCGACTTGTCGAACCGCCGGGTCAGTTCGAGGCCCGACGAGGGCTTCTCGAGCAGGGCGGTGAGGATCGCGTGCGGGAGTGACATGGGGTCATCCTAGGGAGGGCCGCGGGCGCTGCCCGGTGCCCGGCCGTGGTTCACCGGACACCGCGACAGCCCTCCCGCGGTTCGTTTCCTGCGGTGGCCTAGAGCGCCGCCGCCAGCTCGGTGCCCTGCTTGATGGCCCGCTTCGCGTCCAGCTCCGCGGCCACGTCGGCGCCGCCGATGAGGTGGACGCCGCGGCCGGTGGCGCGCAGCGCGTCGTACAGGTCGCGGCGGGGCTCCTGCCCGGTGCACAGCACGATCGTGTCGACCTCCAGGACCTGGCTGTGCCCGTCGACGGTGACGTGCAGTCCGGCGTCGTCGATCCGGTCGTACTGAACGCCCGGAACCATGGTGACGCCGCGGTGCTTGAGCTCGGTGCGGTGGATCCAGCCGGTGGTCTTGCCGAGTCCGGCTCCGACCTTGGACGCCTTGCGCTGGAGAAGGTGCACGGTGCGCGGCGGGGCGGGCCGTTCCGGAGCGGTGAGACCGCCGGGCGCCCGGTAGTCCATGTCGACGCCCCAGTTGCGGAAGTACGTCTGCGGGTCCTCGCTCGCCTTGTCGCCGCCGTCGGTGATGAACTCGGCGACGTCGAAGCCGATGCCGCCGGCGCCGAGGATGGCGACGCGGTCGCCGACGGGGGCTCCGTCGCGCAGCACGTCGAGGTAGCCGACGACGCTCGGGTGGTCGACGCCGGGGATCTCCGGGGTGCGCGGGCTGACGCCGGTGGCGACGACGACCTCGTCGAAGGCCTCCAGCGTCTCCACGGTGGCCCGGGTGTTCAACCGGACGTCCACGCCGTGCAGTTCGAGCTGGGTGCGGAAGTAGCGGATGGTCTCGTCGAACTCCTGCTTGCCGGGGACCTTGCGGGCCACGTTGAGCTGGCCGCCGATGTCGCCCGCGGCGTCGAACAGGGTGACGTCGTGGCCGCGTTCGGCCGAGCTGACGGCGCAGGCGAGTCCGGCGGGCCCGGCGCCCACGACGGCGACGGTCTTGCGCAGCCGGGTCGGCGCGAGGACCAACTCCGTCTCGTGGCAGGCGCGCGGGTTGACCAGACAGGAGGTGATCTTGCCGCTGAAGGTGTGGTCGAGGCAGGCCTGGTTGCACCCGATGCAGGTGTTGATGGCCTCCGGACGTCCGGCTTCGGCCTTCGCGACGAAGTCGGGGTCGGCGAGCATCGGCCGGGCCAGCGAGACCATGTCCGCGTGGCCGTCGGCGAGCAACTGCTCAGCGATCTCGGGGGTGTTGATGCGGTTGGTGGTCACCAGCGGGATCGAGACGGAGCCCATGACCTTCTTGGTCACCCAGGCGTACGCGCCGCGCGGCACCGAGGTCGCGATCGTGGGGATACGGGCCTCGTGCCAGCCGATGCCGGTGTTGATGATCGTCGCTCCGGCGGCCTCGACGGCCCGGGCGAGCGTGATGACCTCGTCCAGCGAGGAGCCGCCGGGCACCAGGTCGAGCATCGACAGACGGTAGATGATGATGAAGTCGTCGCCGACGGCCTCGCGTACGCGGCGGACGATCTCGACGGGGAAGCGCATCCGGTTCTCGTACGAGCCGCCCCAGCGGTCGTCGCGCCGGTTGGTCTGCAGGGCGATGAACTCGTTGATGAGGTAGCCCTCGGAGCCCATGATCTCGACGCCGTCGTAGCCGGCCTGCCGGGCGAGGCGGGCGGCGCGCGCGTAGTCGTCGACGGTCTGCTCGATCTCGGCGTCGCTGAGTTCGTGCGGCGGGAAGGGGCTGATCGGTGCCTGGAGCGCGCTGGGGGCGACCAGGTCCTGGTGGTAGGCGTACCGCCCGAAGTGCAGGATCTGCATCGCGATCTTCCCGCCCTCACGGTGCACCGCGGCGGTGATCTCGGCGTGCTGTCCGGCCTCGGCCTCGGTGGTCAGCTTGGCGCCGCCCTCGTAGGGCCTGCCCGCGTCGTTGGGCGCGATGCCGCCGGTGACGATCAGGCCGACGCCGCCTCGCGCGCGGGCGGCGTAGAACTCCGCCATGCGCTCGAAGCCGCGCTCGGCCTCCTCCAGACCCACGTGCATGGAGCCCATGAGCACGCGGTTGGGCAGCGTTGTGAAGCCCAGGTCGAGCGGGTTCAGCAGATGCGGGTAACGGCTCATCGGGCCCTCCGTGCGCGGTGTCGTACGTCTGTTGTAGACGACGGGCCACGCATTGTGCAACTAGTTGCACAATGAGGAGGATCACTCGGCACGGAGACCCGGGATCCCTCCGCTCGGGCCGGAGGGAAGCTCGGCCCGGAGCCTGAGGGGCGCTCGGCGCCAGTCCGGACGAAGGCCCGGCGTCAGGACGGAGGAACGTTCGACGCGGAGCCTCGGGACCGCCCGGCTCGGGCCGGACGAAGACCCGGCCAGAGCATCGGGAACGCCCGGCGCGAGGCCGGACGAAGGTCAGCCGAGAGTCGCCTGGGCCACGACTTCGGCCACCGCCACCGGCTGGTCGACCATCACCAGATGGCCCGCGTCGGGGACCGAGACCATCGTCACGTCGGGAATGGCCTCGAGTCCGGCCCGCTCCTCCTCCGACAGTCCGACGTCGTCGTGGTCGCCGCGCACGACCCAGGCGGGCACACCCGAGTCACGGAGCCGGGCGACCAGGTCCCGGTACCGGTCCAGATAGTCGAAGTAGTGCCGGATCACCTGGCGGCAGAACGCAGGATCGTTCTTCTCGAACTCGGCGGTCAGCTCTTCGCGGCGGGCCGGTGGCAGACGGCTCACCATGACCCGGGGCGTCAGCTTGAGCAGGCCGGCCCAGGCCAGCATCCCGACGCCCGGCACCCGCCCGAGGCTGTTGGCGATCGCCAGCGCCTTGTCCTCGTCGGACGCCGAGAACGCCGGGGACAGCAGGACGACAGGTCCGGCGAAGTGCCCGCCCGCCGCCATCTCCAGGGCGACATTGGCACCGATGCTGTGCCCGACCACTACGCCGCAGCCGCGCTCGGCGGCCAGGGCTCCCGCCAGCGCCGCGTAGTTCTCCATGGAGAGATCACGCGGCGGCGTGGTGCCCGCGTGCCCGGGAAGGGTCGCGGCCACCAGCCGCACCGGCGCGGTGGCGAGCGGCGGTGCGGCCATCAGGTCGTCGTAGAACGCGGTACTGCACATCCCGCCGGGCAGCAGCAACACCCTGGTGCTCGCGTCGGCGGGCCCCGACTCCTTGATGTCCCACGCGTCGAACTTCTCGGGGGCACTGCTCACGTTCGGCCTCCCTCTGGCAACTGCGGTCAGCCAGAGTGTGGCGCGCGGGACGGCACAATCGGCCGATCAGGGCCCGAACGCGGCATGTCGCCCGCACCGGCCCACCCGGCAGGGCTTCGAGCGCCGGTCAGGGCTTCACCCCGATCACCACGTTGGCGTACCTCTCCTCCGAGACCGCCAGTCGCACGATCAGTCCGCCGCGGGCGAAGGCCTCGACGGCCGTGGGTGCCTGACGCTCGCTCGTCTCGACGAGGAGGCAGCCTCCGCGGGCCAGCCACCGCGGTGCCTCGGCGGCCACCCGGCGCACGAGGTCGAGTCCGTCCGCGCCGCCGTCGAGGGCGACCAGGGGTTCGTGGTCCCGGGCCTCCGCCGGCAGCAGGCCGACCTCGTCGGTCGGGACGTACGGCACGTTGGCGGCCAGGACGTCGACGCGGCCGCGCAGAGTGACGGGCAGCGCGGCGAAGAGGTCCCCCTCGTGGACCTGGCCGGCGAACGGCGCGACATTGCGGCGGGCACAGGCCACCGCGGCCGGGTCGATGTCGGCGGCGTGCAGTTCGGGCCCGCCGAGGGACGCGGCCAGCGCGGCGCCGACCGCACCCGAGCCGCAGCACAGGTCCACCACGACGGACGCTTCGCGCGCGAGCGCGACGGCCTGCTCGACGAGGAACTCGGTGCGGCGGCGCGGCACGAAGACGCCGGGGTCGAGGGTGATGCGCAGACCGTGGAACTCGGCCCAGCCGAGGACGTGTTCGAGGGGCAGTCCCGCGACGCGCCGGTCCACCATCGCGGCGGCCTCGTCCGGGGTGCGGGCGGCGGAGAGGATCAACTCCGCCTCGTCCTCGGCGAAGACACAACCGGCGGAGCGGAGCGCGGCGACCAAGGGGTCTGCCGCGTCAGGAACATCAGGAGAGAGAGGAGGCATGAAGCCGAGAGCCTTTCGACGAGCCGAAGGGCGCTCCCACGGTCACCCGGAGACGGTGACCACCTTGCCTGGAGAGGAGAGCACCCGACCTGACACAGCGGTAATGGGTCTCACCTCCTCGGCAACTCATCGGCCGAGACTGTCCACGGCCGGAACGGCCACCCTACAGGAACGATCAGCCGACGGGTGCGGACCGGTGACCGCCGGATCCTCGTCGGTCGGCCTGTGCGGCCACCTCCCCCTTCAGTCGAGTTGTACTATGCAACCAGGGAAGGAAGCGAGGTCCCGTGATGGCATCCGAGGGATCCGGTGAGTGCGCGGTCACCCCCGGGACACCGGCCGACGGGGTGAAGGCCGACGCGGCCGTGGAGATCATCCAACGGGAGATGACCGTGTTCGCCCGGCGAGCCCGCGCCTCGGCGGGGCGCATGCATCCCGAGCTGTCCCTGGTCTCGTACACCCTCCTCGGTCATCTGGAGGAGGTCGGCGGCTGCCGGGCCACGGATCTCGCCGAGCACTACGCGCTGGACAAGTCCACGGTGAGCCGTCAGGTGGCGGCGCTGGAGCGTGCCGGGCTGATCGACCGGCGGATGGATCCCGAGGACCACCGCGTCCAGGTACTGCATCTGACAGCGGCGGGCACGGAGATCCTGGCGCAGGTGACCCGCAGCCGCCGGGTGGCCTTCCGCGAGCGGCTCACGGACTGGTCGGTGGAGGACCTCGCCCGCTTCGCCTCGTACGTGCAGCGTTACAACGGCACAGCCACCGACAACGGCACAGCCACCGACAGCGACACCGCCGCGGAGAAGCCGGAAGCGTCTCCGCCGAGAGACTGACCCGACGTCCCTACGTCGCCACGTCCCGGTGGTTTCAGGGTGGCTTCCCGGCGGCTTCCTGCGGATCAGGGCACAGTGTCGTCCCGCGGCGGCCCGATGTCACCACACGGCGGCGCGATGTCGTCCCGCCGCGCACGGGTGTCATCCCACGCCCACGGTCCGGCCGTCGCCCAGATGCTCGGGCACCCGCGCGGCCATGAAGCGGGTCCCGCGGCGCAGCCGGAAGCCCAGCGACTCGTAGAGGCGGATGGCACCGGTGTTGCCCGCGGCGGTGTGCAGGAACGGGGTCTCGCCGCGGGCACGGATACCGTGGGCGACGGCCAGGATCAGGCGCGTGGCCAGCCCCTCTCCCCGGTGGGCGGGGTCGGTGCAGACCGCGCTGATCTCGGTCCAGCCCGGTGGCCGGAGCCGCTCGCCCGCCATGGCGATCAGGGCGCCGTCCCGGCGGATCCCGAGATACGTGCCGAGTTCGACGGTGCGTGACAGGAAGGGGCCGGGGCGGGTCCGGTCCACCAGGTCGAGCATGTCCGGCACGTCCTCGGGGCCGAGTACCACCACCTCGGTGTCCGGTGCCGCGGCGAGTCCGTCGTCGACGAGCTGGACGCCGTCGAGGCTGAAAATCACCTCCCAGCCGTCCGGGATCCGCCCGCCGAACCCCGCCAGCGGCGCCTCGCCCCCGGGCCCCACCAGGGCGGCGAGATCCGCCCAGTCACCGTCGTCGGGGTCGTCGGGCAGCGCCAGCCACGGAGACACGTCCACGGGGTAGCGCAGGACGCGTCCACGCCGCTCGGCGAAGTGGGCGTGGGGCCCGGTGAGAGAGCCGAGGGCCGGATTGTCGAGGGGATGACGGCCGGGAGGGTTCGCCGATTCCTCCGGGCCCCCGAAACCTGTCAAGACGTACGCCTCGGCCATCCGCTCCCTCACTCCCCTTCGCTGCTGTCACCGGTTGTCGCGGCCGCGCTCACCGGCTGTACATGTACGGACCATCGAACTCGACTCCAGGAGCAAGGCCGACGGGGGCACGGCTATTCCCGGGCGCGGGGAGAGTTCATACGCCCGCATTGATCAGCTCGTCCGCAGCGATCAGCTCATGCAGTGATCAGCTCGTCCGCGACGGTCAGGGCGTCCGCACCGATCAGCGCCCGCACTGCCGCCCGGAGCACACTCCGCTTGCGCGTACCGTTGAATGGCTAAGCACTGGTGCGTGACCGGGTCGCCGACCCGCACGCTCGCACCGATCACGCTCGATCCGCGGGCCGCCGCCCCCGGCGGTCCTGGAGGCACCAGCCGTATGAACGTCACGCGAGGCTTCACCGGGCGCCCGCGCGCCCACAACCCGGGACTGCCGCCCGGCCAGTACGACGCCGGCGACGACTGGCCCGTCCTGTCCGCCGAGGTCACCCCGGACCTGGCGCCGGCCGACTGGACCCTGCGGATCGACGGCCTGGTGGCCGAGCCGCGCACCTGGAACTGGGAACAGGCGCACGCGCTGCCCGCCTCGGCGTACGAGGGCGACATCCACTGCGTGACGAGCTGGTCGAAGTTCGGGGTGCGGTTCGGGGGTGTGTCGCTGGACGCCTTCCTGGAGGCCGTACGACCGGACCCGTCCGCCACCCACGCGGTCGCGTACTCGCACACCGGGTACACCGCGAACCTTCCGCTGGCCGACCTCACCGGCGGACGCGCCTGGATCGTCTGGGAGTACGACGGCGCACCGCTGCCGGCCGAACACGGCGGCCCTGCGCGACTGGTCGTGCCCCATCTGTACTTCTGGAAGAGCGCCAAGTGGATCGCGGGCATCCGGATCCTCGACCACGACGAGCCGGGCTTCTGGGAACAGAACGGCTACCACGCCCGCGGCAACCCCTGGGAAGAGCAGCGCTACTCCGGTGACTGAGACCACGACCGAGACCACGAAGACCACGACCACGGCGTTCGTACCGCCGACACGGTTCGCCGTGCCCGGCCGCATCGCCGTGAGCGCCCAGGCGGCCACCACCTGGCAGACCGCCACGCTCACCGGGATCCGCCACGAGACGCCTCACGCGGCGACCTTCCGATTCGCAGTGCCCGCGTGGGAGGGACATCTGCCCGGCCAGCATCTGATGCTGCGGCTCACCGCCGGGGACGGATATGTGGCGCAGCGCCACTACTCGATCGCGTCGCCGCCCGACGACAGCGGTCACATCGAACTGACCATGGACCATGTCGACGGCGGTGAGGTCTCGGGATGGTTCCACCACGTGGCCCGGCCCGGCGACTCCGTCGAGATCCGCGGTCCGCTCAGCGGCTTCTTCGCCTGGCCCGGGGACCGGCCCGCGCTGCTCGTCGGCGCCGGCTCCGGCGTCGTACCGCTGATGTCGATGCTGCGGCACCACCGCGCGCTGGCGATGGACGTTCCGCTGCGTCTTCTCGTCTCCGCGCGGAGCCCCGAAGAGCTCATCTACGCACGGGAGTACGGCGACGAGACCACAGCCGTGTTCACCCGCAGCGCCCCGGACGGTGCGCCCGTCGGGCGTATGGCCGCCGCACATGTGGCGCCCTTCCTGGCCGAGCAGCCGCCCGGTGGTTGGGAGGCCTACATCTGCGGCTCCAACGGATTCGCCGAGCACGCCTCGCGGTTGCTGGTGGAGGCCGGACAGCCGGTGGACCGGATTCGGATCGAACGTTTCGGCTAACGGCCGTCCTCCGCCGCGTTGGGCCCGGGTTCCGTCGGTTCCGTCGGTTCCGTCGGTTCCGTCGGTTCCGTCGGTTCCGTCGGTTCCGTCGGGCCCCAGGGGGCCGCACGGAGTCCGGGGTCCCACGGGGTTCCCGTAGCCATCCACGGCTGGGCCGGGCGACTTCGGCCGGATCGGCCGACGTGTGCCCGGGAAGCCCGGGAGGCCCGAGGTGCGCAGGAAGTCGCAGGGTGCGCAGGAAGTCGCAGGACGCGCGGGGAGTCGCAGGACGCGCCGCAAGGGTGCAGGAGTGGCGTCAGCCGTACGGCACCACGACGACCGGACACGTCACCTGCCGGATGACGCTCCGTGCGGCGCGGCCCAGGCGCCCACCCGCGCGACGGCCGACGATCAGCAGACCGGCTCCGGTGGACGCCCGAAGCAGTTGGTCTCCGGCATGACCATGAACGACCTGTTCCGCGACCGGGGCGCCCGGGAATTTGTCGCGCCAGGGCCGCAACGTGCCGGTCAGGGCACGCCGTCGACCGGTCCCCCGGTCGTGCGCGCCGCCGGGTGACGGCGCGTTGACCGAACGGTCTGCGGGCGCGCGGCCGTGCAGCGGAGGCGGGGTCCAGGCGTGCACCACGAGGAGCGGTGCCGAGCGGACGACGGCGGTGTCGAAGGCGTGGCCGATCAGGTCGTCGGCGGGGTGCTTCAGGTCGAGGCCGAGGACCACAGGACGGTAGGACGCGGCGCTCATCGGTGTGCGCCCCGGGGTGAATTCCCTTTCGTCCTCGGGGAGTTCGCCCGCACGGACGAGAACGACCGGGCAGGTCGCGCCGGACGCGACGGTCAAGGCGACGGAGCCTGCCAGGAAGCCCGCCAGAGCGGAGTGGCCGGTGCGGCCGCGGGTGCCGACGACGAGGGTCTCGGACTCGGCGGCCGCAGCGATCAGCGCGGGCACCGCGGGCGTCTCGGTGTCGCGCGCGACGATGTCCAACGCCGGGTGTGCGTAGGAGAGTTGGATCGCCGCCCGGTCGAGGGTCGTCCTGGTGCACCCGGCGGGTACGTCGACGTCCGGAACGCGCGCGGATACGCGGTGCCGTGTGCCCGCGTGCAGCAGACGCAGCGGGAGACGGCGCCGTCCGGCCTCGCGTGCCGCCCAGTCGGCGGCATCCAGGCTGGCGCGTGAGCCGTCGATTCCTGCGGTGATGGTGGTGCCGGAGTTCATGGCCGATGCCTTTCGGAGTTTGGGCGACGGATGCCGCGATCCTTTGCGCGCGGCGTCGCCGCGGAATTCGGCCGACGGGTGTATCCCGCCGACGGCGGGGCAGTCGGGGTGCGCCCGGATGCCGCGGGCGGGAACGGTCGGTGTTTCGCCATCGGGCTCCTGTTCGCCTGCGGTGGTAGGCGGGTTCGCGGGTTCCACGGCGGGCGGGGATCAGTCGTACGGCGCCGGAGTCCCCCGGGGTCGTACGAACCGCGGCTGCCGCGCGCTGCATGCGGCATGCGGCATGCGGCATGCCGGACGGCGCCGAGAACGCCTTCGTTCTCGGCGCGGCCGTGGCGGGCCCCAGAGGGCGGACGTACGGTGTGATCATCCGCATCCGTGTGCCGAAAGGCGGTCCTCGATGGCCCTGTTCGACCTCCCTCTCGACGAACTCCGCACCTACCGCAGCGCGTCCACCGAGCCCGCGGACTTCGACTCCTTCTGGGCCAAGACGCTGCAGGAAGCCCGTGAGCACGATCTCGCCGCCCGCTTCGAGCGGGTCGAGATCCCGCTGAAGACCGTCACGGTCCACGACGTCACCTTCGCCGGGTTCGGCGGACATCCGGTCAAGGGCTGGCTGACCATGCCGGCCTGGGCGAACTCGCCACTGCCCACGGTCGTCGAGTTCATCGGATACGGCGGCGGACGTGGGCTCGCGCACACACATCTGTTGTGGGCCTCGGCCGGCTTCGCCCACCTCGTGATGGACACGCGCGGCCAGGCGAGCGTGTGGGGCGGCGGCGAGACCCCGGACCCGGTCGGCAGCGCGCCCGCCTTCCCCGGGTTCATGACGCGAGGGATCGAGGACCCCGAAAACTACTACTACCGGCGGGTGTTCACCGACGCGGTGCGCGCCGTGGAGGCGGCCCGCTCGCATCCGCTGGTCGACCCGGCCCGCGTCGCCGCGCTCGGCGGGAGCCAGGGCGGTGGCATCACCATCGCCGTCGGCGGGCTGGTGCCCGACCTGGCGGCGATCGCGCCCGACGTACCGTTCCTGTGCGATTTCCCGCGCGCCACCGTGCTCACGGACCGCACCCCCTACCGGGAGATCGGCAACTACCTCAAGACCCACCGCGGCCGCACCGAGCAAGTGCGGCGCACTCTCTCCTACTTCGACGGGGTGCACTTCGCCGCGCGCGGCCGGGCCCCCGCCCTGTTCTCGGCGGCACTGGAGGACCAGACCTGCCCGCCGTCGACGGTCTTCGCGGCCTTCAACGCCTGGGCGAACGAGGAGAAGCAGATCGAGGTGTACGACTTCAACGACCACGAGGGCGGCGGCCCCTACCAGCAGGCCGCGCAGCTGCGCTGGCTGCCCGCCCGCGTGTGAGGCCCGCGATGGACACGACCACGGCGGCACAACGCTTCGTACGGGTGTGGGAGCGGGCCTGGGCGGCCCATGACGTCGAGGCGATCCTGGAGCTGTACTCGGACGCGTGCGTCCACCGCTCCATGCCGTTCAGGGAGCCCCACCGCGGCCGGGACGAGCTCGCCGCGTACTTCCGCTGGTCCTTCGCGTCCGAGACCACGACCGATGTCCGCTTCTCCGAACCCATGGTCGGCCGGGACGGCCGCGCGGTCGCCGAGTTCCGCGTCCTCGCGGAGGAGGACGGCCGTCCGTCGACACTCGCGGGCTGCGTCTTCGTCCGCTTCGACGCGACGGGGCTCGCCGTGGAAACCCGGGACTACTGGCACAGCACCTCCGCGTACGTACCATCTCTGCCCTGGCAGACGACGTACGGCCTGCCCCGCGACTGATGTCGGGCCGTGTCGGCCGTGCCGTTCGGCTGATGGGCGTCCAGCAGGCCCGGCCCGGCTGTCCGTTGAAGGGCCGAGGGCGAGTTCTCATCCGACCCACGCCGGATGAGGCCGGCCCTCGGTTCGTCAACGGCGGGGAGGTCGAGGGTTCCTGGGTGCGGAAGCGGTGCCTGACGCGCACTGGTCGACGTGGGGCCCAGGAGGGCCGAAGGGGGAGGGCCGAAGGGGAAGGACCTTATAGTCTCCCAGGACCACTGGTTCGGTCACCAGGAGCCAGGAGAAACCCGGTTACCAGCCCTCGCGTGTCCGCCGAGGCCGTTCGAGGACACGCGCAACGGGCAGGAACCCGGCCGCGAGGAGCGCTGTCACCATGACCGTCGAGAGATTCCTCGTGAATCCGGGGCCGCTGCGGTCGCTCTTCGGCCGTGTCCCGGAATTGATCGGCGTTCGGATCCGATCGATCAATCTGAATCGGCGCGGACCCACGGTGACACTACGCGTCGACCTGCCTTCACACCCCGAAACGGCGCCACCGGAATGGATCGACGCGGGCCTGGACACGGTGCAGTGTCACCTCCGGTTCCTGGCGGTGGAAGGCATCTCCCTCACCGACTGGAGTCCACCGGCCGTGGGCAGCGTCGAGACGGTTCCGTACGGAACGGAGCGACGCATTCGCGTGGCTGTCAGAGGCAGCGGAGTGTCGCTCCACTTCACCTGCAGTGACTCCGTGCGCGTCGGCCACGTGAGTGCGTTCAGGATCGAGGAAGACGGACGCGACGACGGGGTCCATCTGTTCATGAGCAAGGTCGACGCCCGACGGCACGGTTCTCTTCCCGGCACCGAGGACAGGACGTTCCATGAGCGCTGATTGGTCGCGTCTCCTTGCGTCCCCCGACTGTCTGGGAGACCTGTACGACCGCAGCCCGCCTTCGGCCGGCTCCTGCGATCCGTTCTACGTGCACATCGACGAACGCGAGAACTCGGTGACCCTGGGGTTCGACACACGGACCTTCCCGGTGAACGCCCCGGCGGAATGGCACGAGAGCGGATTCAACGCGTTCGAGTTCCACCTCGTCTTCGAAGGAGTGGAGGAACTCCGGGTTACCGGTTGGGACGCCGCAGCCGCCGAGACGATCGGCTTGACCGTCCGCGAAGACCTCTTCGAGGTCGTCCTCGGGTCGCCCGAATCGGGGATCGTATTCCGCGCTTCCACGGCCCGGTTGGCCAGGACGCACGCCTATCGCGCCTCGGACAGCATCTGAAATCCGAATACGCTCCCCCACGGCCGTCCACCGCCCGGTCAAGCGCTCCCCCGCGTCGAACTCACACCCCATACGCAACATGAGGTTGCGGATCACCCGCGGGACCACTAGGGTCATACGCAACCGATGGTTGCCTATTGGAGGTCCCTGATGGAGTTCGGAAAGCTGGAGCGCGAGATCCGCATCGACGCGGCGCCGGAGATCGTGTTCGACGTGGTGAGTCGTCCCGAGCACATCAAGATGTGGTGGTCCGACGACGCCTCGTTCGAGCCCACGCCGGGCGCGGTCGGCGAACTGGTGTGGGGCGACCGAGCAGCGGTTGAGGCGATCACGGTGGTCGATGTCGACCCGCCGCACAGGTTCACCTTCCGCTGGGTCGCTCCCGGCGGCCAAGTCCCCGATGCGGACAACTCGCTCCTGGTCACCTTCGAGCTCGAGCCCTCCGGTGACGGCACGCTTCTGCGCCTGACCGAGAGCGGCTGGCGGGAGAAGGGCTGGGAAGCCGCCGTACTGGAGGAGGCCTTCCACGACCACGAGCGCGGCTGGGACATGTTCCTGCCCAAACTGCAGGGCTACGCACCTTCCGTGGTGGCGCAATGACGGTCGCCTTCGACGACGAGCTCTGGTCGGCGATCGGCGACCCGATCAGGCGCCGCCTGCTCGATCTGCTGCTCACGGAAGGAGTCGGTACACCGACCAGCCTCAGCGATCACCTCCCGATCTCACGCCAGGCGGTCACCAAGCACCTGGTCGTCCTCGATCGCGCAGGCCTCGTGCACGCGACACCGATGGGCCGCGAGCGGCGTTACGAAGTCGACGAGGCGCAGCTCACCCGCGCCGTCCGGCAGCTGAACGAGGTCGGCAGGAACTGGGATGCGCGACTGAACCGCATCAAGCGCATCGCGGAACAGATCCAGCGCCAGAAGCACGACTGACCAGAAGCCGCCGGAAGAGCTCCGTTCCCCGGACGGCCTCCTCGACCGGCGTCGGCGCCGCCGCCGGTCCCGTGGAGCCTCCGGTGACCACGGACGCGACAGAACTCGCGGCGGCAACGGGGTGATCGCCGACCCCTCGTGGTCATGGCCATGGTCATTCAGAAGAACAAATCACCTTTGGAGGGTACAAATGAGTGAATTGCTGCTTGGTGACAAGAACGCCGTGATCTACGGAGGCGGGGGCGCTATCGGCGGCGCTGTCGCGCGGGTATTCGCCCGGGAAGGCGCGAACGTCTTCATCGCCGGGCGGACGCAGTCGAAGCTCGACGTCGTGGCACGGGATATCGCCGCCGCCGGCGGAACGGTCGAGACCTCGCAAGTCGACGTTCTCGACGAACAGGCGGTCGAGAAGCACGCCGCCGCGGTCGCGGCGACGGCCGGCGGCATCGACATCGCCCTCAACGCCGTGAGCGTCATGCACGACCAGGGGACTTTGCTGGCGGACCTCTCGCTGGAGGAGTTCATGCGGCCGGTCGACGGCTTTCTGCGGACGCTGTTCATCACGAGCAAGGCCGTGGCACGTCACATGGGCAGCGAGCGCCCTGGCGTCATCCTGACGTTGTCCGAGCCCGGTTCCAAACTGGCGGTGGGCGGCATCCTGGGGCACAGCGTGAGCGCGGCCGGCAAGGAGGCCTTCTCACGCGTGCTGGCCGCGGAGCTGGCCCCCGGCAACATCCGGGTGATCTGCATCCGTCCACACGCTGTCGTCGACGCGCCGGCGGCGGGTTCCTACACCAAGGACCTGTTCAAGCCCATCGCCGCGGCAGCCGGGCAGTCGGTCCAGGAAATGCTCGAAGACGGGGGGATGGCACAGGGAACACTCCTGAAGAGGCTGCCCACCCTCTCCGAAATCGCGGAGACAGCCGCGTTCCTGGCTTCGGATCGAGCCGGAGCCATGACCGGAACGATCGCCAATCTGTCCGCCGGCGCACTCGTCGACTGAGGCCACCATGTCCGATCAGATCGTTACTTTGTCCGATCAGGCCGACAAGGCCAGGCTGCTTCGTTCCCTGCACGTCCCGGGCGTTCCACTGGTACTGCCGAACGCCTGGGACGTGGGCAGCGCCCGCGCCGTGGTCGACGCGGGGTTCCCGGTGGTCGCGACCGCGAGCAACGCGATCGCCGCCGCTCTGGGCTACGACGACGGTGAGGGTGCCCCGAGCGAGGAGATGCTGTTCGTCGCCGGACGCATGGCGGCCTCTGTCGACGTACCGGTCACCGTCGACGCCGAGGCCGGCTACGGGATGGCGCCCGGGGAACTGGTCGAAGCGCTGAGCGGGATCGGAGTCGTCGGCTGCAACATCGAGGACAGTGATCACGCCAACGGCGGCCTGATCGACGTCGATGTCCGCGCCGTCTACATCGCGGAGATGCGCGCGGCCGCCGAGCGTATCGGGGTGCCGCTGGTCGTCAACGCCCGGATCGACTCGTTCTTCCCCACCTCGCCTCTGGCCGAGAATCAGAAGCGTGCCGATGCGGTCAGGAGGGCCGAGGCGTACTGGTCGGCCGGCGCTGATTGTGTCTTCCCGCCCGGAGCCGGGCCGGACGACCTCCGGGCCGTCGTCGAGGTCGGCGCGCCGGTGAACGCCGGTCTTCCACTGAAGGCGGGGTCGCTGGACGAGCTTCGCGCAATCGGTGTGGCCCGGGTCTCCGTGGGACCCCAGCTGTACCGCAGCGCACTCGACCACCTGCGCACCGATCTGCGGTCTCTCCTGGAAACACGGAAGTGACGGACCAGTTCGACAGTCACGGTCCGGAGTGGCCACAGCCCCCTCACTTGCCGGCCGGCATGCCCCGGCCGCCCGGAAAAGGGGATTGTGAGCGCGGCTTGATGCTCAGGTCAAGCCGCGCTCACGGCCCGGCTCGGGAGCGGTCGGCTTCGGACGTCAGTGTCGACTTCGGACGTCAGCAGGCCCCAGGCCCGTACCGGTTACAGCTGCACCTTGGCCCACTGCGCGTCCACACTCCGTACGGTCCTTCCCGAAGCGAAGTCGGCGAAGACCATGGCCACCTGATCCTTGTCGCTCAGCACGCAACGGTAGTGGCGGTCCGGCGAACCATCCCGGTGCTCCACTGCGAACCCGCTCGTGGTCAGGCCCGCGTTCGGCCCCTGACCGACCTGGAGGTAGCGGCCCCTCCCCTTCTCCAGGATCAAGAACCAGTTCTCCGCGGACAATCCGTGCACGGCATGTTCGATCACGTCGAGGTCCGGGTCCTCGACCTTCAGCCCGGCGCACGACCGGAGACTCAGCCCAGCTGTCCCGCTGAGCGCCGGCGGGAGGTGCAGCACCTCCGCCTGCGGGTCGAAACAGACCAGTCCATGGGTGCCGGCGAGAGCCACTACCTCGGGCGCGATCTCACCGGACCGACTCCAGGACATGGGCATGATCACGTGAGCCGGGGAGACGTCGAGGCTTGCCGTCCACGGCGACACGGTGGCCTGCTGCCAGTCGTCCCCGGCAGCAGAAAGCTCGGGGAATTGCGTGATCAGCGCCTGATGGAACGCGGAGACGGCCTCGTTCGCGACAACTCCCGCCCCTGCGAGGTCGCCGGCACACAGCCGCTCGTACTTCCCAGCGGCGTCCGAGGTCGGTATCCGCTCGGTCTCGAACCACACCGCAAGATCAAAACTCACGTCACTCCATCCGCCGGTGCCTGCCTTCGAACGGGACCGAGCCTATGACGGAACACTGACAACGCCGAGGCGTCGGGCCCTTTCGCGGCGGTGTCGCGTACGACCACCGGGCACCGGGCACCGGGCACCGGGAGCCCACCGGTTCGCTGTCCCTCGGCTCCGGCGGCGCGACGGGCACCGTTCGCCGTCAGGGGTTCACCCGCCGTTCCCCAGGTGGCGGGTGAGGTCGTGGCGTGTTGCCGTCGTACGGCTCTCGCCCGCCCAGCCGACGGGTCGACGGCCCGTACGGACGCGGTACGAGGACTTTCGGACACGGCGGGTTCGGCGGCGCTCGCGATCTCGCGGACTCACGAGCCGGTCTTGGCGGGGTGCCTGACAAGACGTGCGGGCCCGCGCATCGCAGTCGACCCAAGAGAGTCGGCGCCCATCGACACCCTGGTCGGCACGCTCCGGGCGTGGCCCTCGCCGACCAGGGGCGCGGGCCGAAATCGGCCGAAGTACCGTGAAGCCCTTTCCTGCTGGTTTAGACCAATGCTAGATGTGGTGGCGCACTGAGCCCACGCGGCTACGTTTTGTCACCACGCAGGAGGCGCGGACATGGCCCGCACCACCCATCCGTCCGACCACGAACCGCTCTACGCGCGGATCGCCGCACAACTGCTCGGCGAGCTGCGCGACGGAACCATCCCGCCTGGCGAACGCCTGCCGGGAGAACGTGAGTTGGCCACCCGGTTCGGCGTCAGCCGGGAGACCGTACGGCAGGCGTTGCAGATGCTGCGGCGCGACGGCCAGGTCTCCACCGACCGGCGTGGCAGCCATGCGACGCTGTCCGGCACCGGCGCCGAGCACGTCCCTTCGCTCGACTTCCCCGTCGGCGCGCACGGCGGCGAACCCGACGGGTGCCGGCGGGCCACCGTGACCTGGGAGGCTCCCCCGCCGGAACACGCCGAAGCTCTCGGACTCGCCCCGCTGCGGGCGACGTTGGTCCATCGCTACGAGTCCGCCGCCGCCGACGGCAGCGGGCTGCGCTCGGCCGTGACATCCTTCTCCGCCATCGCGGTGACCGAGGTGGAGGAGCTCGCCCGCTACCGCGACCGCGCGGACGGCCACGCCTCGGCACAGCTGTCGCGCGCCTACGACTGGATGCGCAAGGCGGGTCTGACCCTGCATCACCGGGACGCGATCACCCGTCTCCCGCAGTCGGTGCGGGTCACCCGACGCGTGCACGACCAGTACGACCGGCCGCTGGAGATCACCGACCTGACCGTCGACTCCCAACAGGACGCGCTCGTCTATGAGTTCACACTTCCGGCCGCCAAGTGAGCCCCCGGGTGCGGTGAACGACGGAGGGGCGGGTGCGGCAGGAAGGGCGAGGACGTCGGCGAGCCCGCCGAGGGGGCTCTCCCACTGGGGGCCGGCGTCCGCCCGCGTGACGGGCGGGCCCCGGGCCCGCCCGTCACGCGACGCCGGCGGGCCTTCCCGAGCTGTCCTCGCGCCTGGCCACGACCGAGCTGTCCTCGCGCGTTGCCACCACCATCCGGGCCCGCGGGCTGCCGTCCCGGCGGCGGCCGAACTCGGTCAGCGGGTGAAGCTCCGTCCGGAATCCGGCCCGCGCCAGCTCCCGCTCCACGTCGCCGAGCCGGAACGCGCGGTAGTACATGACGAAGGTCGGCCGCCGGACGGCGTTGCGCACCCGCATGACCGTGTCGAAGCCCAGCAGGGCCCAGTACCAGGGCGAGCCGGGCCGCGGCGGAGCCACGACCGGAAACGCGAAGCGTCCGCCGGGTCGCAGGACGGCGTGGACCCCCGCGAACAGGACGGGCAGCTCGCGCGGCAGGAAGTGCCCGAACGCACCGAAGCTCACGACCAGGTCGAACGCGGGCGCGAAGGGGAGGGCGCGGGCATCTCCGCGCACCCAGGCAACCGACGGCGACCTGTCGTCGTGCCCCGCCGCCGGGGAGGGTGTCCAGCCGTCGCGCCGCACCGGCCGGCAGGGCGTCCCGCGGTCGCACGTCGTCGCCGGGGCCGACGTCCCGCCGTCGCATCTCACCGCCGAGGACGTTGTCCCGCCGTCACACGTCCGGGCTGTGGACGGCGAGTCGCCGTCGTACGACCCTGCCGAGGACGGTGAGTCCCTGGCGTACGTCCCTGCAGGGGACGGCCCGTCGTCGGCGCCGAGCCGCGAGCGTCCGACCGTCAGCATTCCCGTACTGATGTCGACGCCGGTGACGCTCTCCCGGCACAGGTCCCGCAGGACCTCCATGCCCGCGCCGGTACCGCAGCAGAGGTCGAGTCCCGCGGCGAACGGTCCCATCGGCGCGAGGGCCCGACCCACCGCTTCGAGGATCGCGTCCGGGGTCCGGAACGGCGTGTGGTCAAACTTGGGTGCGAGTAGGTCGTAGCCGTGCTCGATCGACGAGAGGGCCTGCGCGGCCAGTTCGCGGAGGGTGGGACCTTGCGGGGTGAACATCTCGCCGAGCTTAGGGGCTGTGGTTCGGATCGGGTCGAAGGGTGCGGAGGGCAAGGAGGACGAGGAGGGCAAGGAGGACGAGGAGGGCGACGAGGGCGACGAGGGCGAGGAGGGTGTCTGCTCGGCCGGGGTGGCCCAGTGTCCGCGGCATGAGTTCGAACAGCGGCCGAACGGCGGCCTGTGGGGCAGCGGGCACCGGGTGCGCTGATCTATCGTCCCGGACATGACCACGTTCCGCCCCGCCCCCGCCTGGCTGGCCGACGCCGTCTTCTACCAGATCTACCCGCAGTCGTTCGCCGACTCGAACGGCGACGGCATCGGCGACTTCGACGGAATCACCGAGCGCCTCGACCACCTCGCGTGGCTGGGCGTCAACACCGTATGGCTCAACCCGTGTTTCGTCTCACCGTTCGGCGACGCCGGGTACGACGTCGCCGACTACCTGGACGTCGCACCCCGCTACGGCTCGTCCGACGACCTCGCCCGCCTCGTCGACGCGGCGGGCCGCCGCGGCATCCGCGTACTCCTCGACCTCGTGGCAGGTCACACCTCCGACCAACACCCCTGGTTCCGGGCCGCGATGGACGATCCGGCCGACGACCGGTACATCTGGGCGCCCGAGGGCTCCCCGGACGGCTTCGTCCCGTCCCCCGGGACCCGCCCGGGGTCGTACCTGCCGAACTTCTTCGCGTTCCAGCCCGCCCTCAACTTCGGTTACGGGCGCACCCGTCCGGCTGAGCCCTGGCGCGGGCCGGTCGACGCGGAGGGGCCGCGCGCCAACCGCGCCGCGCTACGCGCGGTCATGGACCACTGGCTGGGTCTCGGACTCTCCGGCTTCCGCGTGGACATGGCCGCCTCCCTGGTGAAGGACGATCCGGGCAAGAAGGAAACGGCCGCGATCTGGGCGGAGTTGCGCCACTGGCTGGACGGCGCCCATACGGACGCGGTGCTGCTCTCGGAGTGGGGCGAACCGGAGGTGTCCGTCCCCGCGGGCTTCCACGCGGACTTCTTCCTCCAGTTCGGCGGCCCCGCCGACGGGCTCGCCCTGCGCTCGCTCTGGAGCAACGGCGAGGGCACGGTCAACGAGGCCTGGGACCCGCTCGACTGCTTCTTCGACGCCGAGGGCCGCGGCTCCCCGCTCCCCTTCGTGGAAGCCTGGCGCAGCACGGTCTCCGCGCTCGGCGAGGACGGGTTCGTCGCGCTCCCGACCGCCAACCACGACTTCTCCCGCCTCAACTGCGGTCCCCGCACAGCCGATCAGCTGCCCGTCGCCTTCGCCTTCCAGCTGACCTGGCCGACCCTTCCGGCGATCTACTACGGCGACGAGATCGGCATGCGCTTCCTTGCGGGACTGCCCGGGAAGGAGGGCAGCGTGCTGGGACCACGCTACAACCGAGCGGGTTCCCGTACCCCGATGCAGTGGGACGACAGCCCCAACGCCGGCTTCTCCACCGCGCCGGCCGACCGCCTCTACCTCCCCCTCGACCCGTCCCCGGACCGCCCGACGGTCGCCGCCCAACTGGCCGACGACACCTCGCTCCTGCATCTCGTACGCCGTCTGATCGCGTTGCGCACCGGCACCCCGGAGCTGGGGCCGGGCGGCTCGGTGGAGGTGGTGCACGCCGGGTATCCGTTCGTGTACGTGCGCGGCGGCCGGTATCTCGTCGTGGTCAACCCCCGCCGGGAGCAGGCCAGTTGCCGGTACGACGGCGCCACGGACGCCCGCTCCCTGGAAACCGCCGGCATCCGGATCGACGCCGACACCGTGCACACCGAGGGATTCGGTTACGGCGTCTTCGAGCTCGCCGGGCGGCGGGCGGGACACTGAGCACGCCTACCACCACGGCTGAGCAGCGCGAGGGCGCCCCGGCGACTCGGGCCGAGGGTGGCGAGGACGACGGGGGAAGCGGTGGTGACGGGCAGGGTCAGCCCCGTTATGTTTTTCGCGGTCCTGCAAGAGGGCCGCTGGCCTCCGGGCCCGGCATGACTGTTGCCCCCTGTCGAACGCATGACCTGGGAGGTGGTGTCACCGAGTCCGGGAGGTGCCGTCGGAGACGCTGATGAGAGGTCCGGCCACCGTCCGGTCCGGTGACCCGCTCCGGTGCTTTCGGCCGGGGCGGTGGTGGTACGCGGCATCGGTCGGCCGGCCTGTCGCCGCCGCCTTCGACAACGGTGAGCAGCCGTCGTAGCCGGACTGCAGGTGGCTGAGAAACCTCTCCAGATGGGCTGTCAGGTTCTTGTGACGCCGTAGTTCACGGATCCGCTCGACAGGCAGCTCGCGCCAGTTGCTGCCGAGAGCGCCGGCGTCCGCCCGACCTGCACGGCACTCGACGATCTTCGCTCCAGGCCGTAGGCATACCGAGACCGACGACCGTTTACTTGCGGGAACGCCTGTCGATCTGGGCGAGCTCATCCTCGGCGCCGGCGAGACCGGCGCGTAGTCCTTCGACTTCGCCGGGCAGCAATAAGGTCGGCCGAATGGCCGATTTACCGGTTGTTGGTGAACTGCGGGTCCTTCTCCTGGTTGTAGATCTCCTCACCGGATGCGTTGTAGGCATGGACGTAGGGGCTCGGGCCCGCATAGTGCGAGCCGGGGTTGTCGACGGAGAGAGCCGCCGCGTAGACGAACGCGCCGCCTGCCATGACCGCCGGGTACTGCTTCGGATTATCGCCGTAGCTGATGGCGATCTTGGCAATGTCGGATGTGTAATGCCCAGCGCCCAACATGAGATATCGCCCCTTGCCGGCGGCCTCGCGAATGGAGTCGAAATACTCGATCGTACGACCGGTGCCCCACAGGCGATTGTTGATGAACGTGGGCGGGGAATCCTGACTGTTGCCCTTGTCGCCCTTTGACTGGCATTGCGCGTACTGATCGGCGGAGTTGACGGCGATGACCACACCGTCCCCGTCCCGCGAGGCGATGGGAGCGCGGGCCGCGACCACCGCGTGGTAGCGCGAGGCATCCGAGCCCAGGCAGGAGGCCAGGATCTTGGCGACGGTCCCCGCGTCGATCGGGCTCGTCGTCCCGCTGGTGATGGCGAACGCGTCCGGGGTGGAAGTCGTGCGAGTCGATGACGGCGCCGACCCGGCTCCGGCCGACGTGGAGCCACGCGTTGTGATCGGACTCGGTGCGGCGACGCTCGTCGGGTTTCCGGCGGGATCGGCGAGAAGCGGCTTGGCATCCCCTACCCCGCTGAAGACGGCCACGGCCGCGACGCTCACCGCCGCGACGCCGGTGGCAACACCCAGCGGCACTCCCCACCCGCGTCGCAGCGAAGCACGGTTGTCCTCTGGACCGATCTTCATCAGTAGCTCCTCTCGGGTCCGCCGGTGGTTCGGCAGATCACGATCGGAAGGAGCCGCGGGAATGCCCGGCATGTCATTCATCGTGCGACCTCTTCCGCGTTGACGGGACTCCTCGAACTGAATGACGCCGGAACCGTGGATCTGCCGACGAGGTCGGCCCCCAGCCTCCGCCGCGCCCGGTGCAGTCTGGACTTCACGGTTCCGACCGCCACCTCCAGCGTTGCCGCAGCCGCCTGCTGATCCAGGCCCGACCACACGCAGAGCTCGACGACCTCGCGTTCGTGGCGCGGCAGCCGAGCCAGCGCCCGGTGGATCTCCGACATACGACGCGCGTCGTCGACCAGGACGGCGACGCGGTCCGCGTGGTCGCCCACCGACTCGTCGTGCGAGACGAGCCGGCGCAGCAACGCCTCGGCCCGCCTCAGCCGCCGCCTGGTGTTCGACAGCAGGCGGTCGGCGATGCCCAACAACCACGGCAGGGCCGAGTCGCGGTCCAGCACCGTCTCCGATCGCCGACGCCAGGCATGCAAGAACACGGTCGACGTGAGGTCTTCGGCCTCGGACCAGTCGGCCGTCCGCCGGAACAGGTGGTTGTAGACGGTCTTCCCGTGACGGTCGAAGATCCGGCCGAACGCCTCCCGGTCGCCGTCGACGGCCCTCGCCCACAGTTCTCGATCAGATATCCCTCCGACCTGTACGGCGGGACCAGCGTCATTCAGTTCCATGCTCTATACGTGTCCGGCAACCGGCCGAAGGTTCCCGCTGAACCAGATCCGCTTTGACGGACTCGGATTCAACCGGCCGGAGCGACGGTGCCGGTTGGAGGCAGACGGCGCTGCCCCTGCTGCCGGAGGAGTGGTCGCCCGAACAGATCGTCGGGCACCTGCGTCTGCGTCACGGGGACGACCCGCGGACGCAGATCACCCACGAGACGATCTACCGGACGATCCACACCACCCGCTGACAGGTGGTCCCCCGCGAACTGTGCAGGCGCGTTCGAACTGGCCGCCTGATCCGGAAGAACAAGCGCCACACGGTGAAAGGCCAGTGGCGTTCACAGATCACCGACGCCCGACCGATCGAGAAGCTGCTCCGGCAGCATCTGCCCAAAGGAACAAACCTGTCGACGTTCAGCCAGGACGAGCTTGACGCCATCGCGACGAAGCTCGACAACCGGCCGCGCGAGTGCCCGGGATTTCGCACATCAGCCGAGAGTGTCGCCTTGACCGGTCGAATCCAAATCAACACCTGCCGCCTAACCGGCAACACCCTGAAGGGAGCCGTCACTCGTCTCTGTCACTCAACATCCGGCATTAAAACGCCACTTGCTCGAATGAAGACTGAGTCACTACAGTCGCCACCCGAACCTTTGCTCGGTTGTTCACTCGCTGGGGTGACAGTGAAGGATCACCGCTCGTCGGCGTATGCGGCAGGCGGCCGAAAGAAGAAGGAGTTCGCTTTCGTGGCGTCCCACCGTCGACCCAAGCAGCCGAGCCGCACCCGTGTGACCGTGCTCACCACAGCCGCCGCTGCCGCCGTTGCCCTCAGTGCCACCGTCGCCAATGCCGCGCCGTCCGAGAAGCCCGACAAGGACGAGGTCAAGACCAAGGTCGACAAGCTCTACCAGGAGGCCGAGCAGGCCACGGAGAAGCTCGACGGCGCCCAGGAGAAGCAGAAGGAACTGCAGAAGGAGATCAACTCCCTGCAGGACAACGTCGCCCGCGGCCAGGACGCGCTCAATCAGCTCCGCGACGGCCTCGGTTCGATGGCGAGCGCCCAGTACCGCACCGGCGGCATCGACCCCTCCGTGGCGCTCTTCCTCTCCTCGGACCCGGACGACTTCCTGGACAAGGCCTCGGCCATGGACCAGCTGACCGCTCAGCAGGCCGAGTCGCTCAAGAAGGTCCAGGAGAAGCAGCGTTCGCTCGCCCAGCAGCGTGCCGAGGCCTCCGCGAAGCTCAAGGACCTCGCCGACACCCGGACCGAGCTCGCGAGCAAGAAGAAGGAAGTCCAGAGCAAGCTGGGCGCGGCGCAGAAGCTCCTGAACACGCTGACGGCGCAGGAGAAGGCGGCGCTGACCACCCAGGACCAGCAGCGGGCCACCCGCGCCGACGAGCGGGTCGACCTCGGCACCACCAAGGCCGCCTCGGGACGCGCCGCCGCCGCGTTCGCCGCCGCCCAGAGCGTGATCGGATCACCGTACGCGTACGCCCACTCCGGCCCCAGCACCTTCGACTGCTCGGGCCTCACCTCCTGGGCGTACGCCCAGGCCGACGTGACCATTCCGCGCACGTCGCAGGCCCAGGCCAACGCGGGCACCCGCATCTACTCGCAGAGTGATCTCCAGGTCGGCGACCTGGTCATCTTCTACGGCGACCAGCACCACGTCGGCCTCTACGCCGGCAACGGCCGAGTGCTGCACGCCCCGCACACCGGCGCGTTCGTCCGCATCGAGTCGATGGCCGACATGCCCTTCCAGTTCGGCGTCCGGATCTGATCCGTGCCTCGGTCCGGGGCTGCGGTGCGGTCTTGGTTCACGGGGTTTCACCGTCCTTCCGGACCCAGATCGGACCCGGAGAAGCCCCGCCGGGGGCCTGCCCCGGCTCCAGCCGGGCGGGCTTCCGGCTGAAGCGCCGCACGAAAGCACCTCCACCGCAAGGCCCCTACGCCGATCGACACTCCGCGAGCCGCTTTTCCAGAAACCTCCGCTCGGCCGTGTTCTCCACCAGGTCGAGCGCCCTCTCGTACGCCTCGGCGGCCTCCGTCATGCGTCCGGCCCGGCGCAGCAGGTCCGCGCGGGTGGCGGGCAGCAGGTGGTACGCGTCCAGCTCGCCCTCACCCTCCAGTTCGGCGACCAGGGCGAGCCCTGCATCGGGGCTTTCGGCCATGCCCACGGCGACCGCTCTGTTGAGCCGGACCACGGCGGAGGGCACGAAGCGCCGGAGCTCGCCGTAGAGGGCCGCGATGTCGGCCCAGTCGGTTTCCTCGGCCGTGGCGGCGGTGGTGTGGCAGGCGGCGATCGCGGCCTGGATCTGGTGCGGGCCCGGGCGCCCGCGGCGCAGGGCGGTCTCCAGCAGTGCGGCGCCCTCGTCGGCCTCGGATCTGTCCCAGGCGGTACGGTCCTGCTCCTCCAGGGTCACCAGATCGCCGGAGGCGTCGACACGTGTTCCGCGCCGGGCGTCGTGCAGCAGCAACAGCGCCAGCAGACCGAGGACTTCGGGCTCGTCGGGCATCAGGCGGGCCAGGACGCGAGCGAGGCGGATCGCCTCGGCCGAGAGGTTCGTGCGTACCAGTTCGGCACCGGCCGTGGCGGCGTACCCCTCGTTGAAGAGCAGGTAGAGGACGCCGAGGACGCCCGTGGTGCGTTCGGGCAGGAGGTGCGCGGGCGGTACGCGGTACGGGATGCCCGCGTTGCGGATCTTCCGTTTGGCACGCACCAGCCGCTGCGCCATCGTCGCCTCGGGGACGAGGAAGGCGCGCGCGATCTCAGGCGTGGTCAGCCCGGCCAGGGTACGCAGGGTGAGCGCCACCCGGGCCTCGATGGACAGCGCCGGATGGCAGCAGGTGAAGATCAGCCGCAGCCGGTCGTCGCGGACTCCGCTCCCGTCGTCGGGCTCCGAGTCGTAGAGGTCGTGAGGGCCCTCGGGGCCATCGGGGCCGTACAGGTCATACGCGCCGTACGGGTCGTACGGCTCCTCGTCGCGCGTCGACACCGCCACCTCCCGCAGCTTCTGCGCACCGACCGCCTCCCGGCGCAGCACGTCCAGGGCGCGGTTGCGCGCGGTCGTGGTCAGCCAGGCGCCGGGACGGCGCGGTACTCCGTCGCGCCGCCACCGGTCGAGTGCCTGGGCGAAGGCGTCCTGCGCGCACTCCTCGGCGAGGTCCCAGTCGCCGGTCACCCGGATCAGGGTGGCGACGACCTGGCCCCACTCCTCGCGGAACGCGGCGGCGACCGCCTCCTCGACCTCGTCGTTCACTCCCAGACCGGCCGCACCTCCACCGAACCGCCGCCCAGCGCCGCCGGATGCCGGGACGCGAGCGCGATGGCCTCGTCGAGGTCGGCGACCTCGATGATGTCGATACCCGCGACGTACTCCTTCGATTCGACGAAGGGTCCGTCGCTGAGCAGGACCTCGTCGCCCTGGACCCGGACGGTGGTGGCGTCGGTGGCCGGCCGCAGCCGGGCGCCCCCCTTCAGGATGTCGCGGTCGCGCGCCTCTTGGCTGTACGCGGTGAACCGGGGGTCGTCGGCGATCTCCTCGGGACCGAGTTCCTCGCCGCCGACGGGCGCGCAGATGAACAGGGCGTACCTCATGGCCGGAGGTCCCCGGACCCCGGCCTGTCGGCGGGCGGCGACGGCACCGAGGTGTGCTGGTGGACGATCTGCCAGCGGTCGCCGGCCGCGCGGTAGCCCGTGGTGACGCGTGCGGTGGTGTCCAGCGTTCCGCCGTCGACGAGCGGGGCGCGCAGGCGTACCAGGGCATGGCTGAAGGCGACGCTCTCGTCGATGCGCAGACGGAAGTCGAGCACCTCGCGGTCGGCGGGTCCTGCGAGCGTCGAGAACCACTGCTCCTCCGCCTTGCGCAGGGCGTCGGCGCCGCTCCGTTCCACGCCGCTCAGGGGGTGGAAGACCTCGACGTCCGGGGCGTAGCAGGCCATCGCCCGCTCGATGTCACGCTCGCGGACCGCCTCGGTGAGCTCCGCGTCGAGGCGGTGGATCTCCGCCGCGGCGTCCTCGTCGTCCCAGAACGCGCGGACCTCCATGGCACCGATGGTCGCGACCGGGTGTTTCGCGGCGGCCTCGATCGCCTCCTCCATGTCGGCGCAGTCGAGGATGTCGAAGCCGGCGACGTACTCCTTCGTCTCGGCGAACGGTCCGTCGGTGCGCAGCACTTCGCCGTCGCGCACCCGGACGGTGACCGCCTCGGCGGGCAGCCGGAGCCGGTGACCGTGCAGCCGTACGCCGCGCTCGGCGCCCAGCTCCTCGACCCAGGGTTCGACGGGCGCCATGCCGGAGGCGTCAGCTGTGTCGTCGCCGCAGACCAGCAGCATGTACTTCATGGTTCCTCCCGGTACTCATGAGCTTCCTACACCCCACCGACGAACGGCGGCGCGACGAATCGACAGGCCGCGCCAACTTGTTTTCGCACGCGGGACGCCGGGGGCACGTACGACGGGGCACGCGGGGCAAGGCCCGTACGGAGAGGCACACACGGCGGGACTCGTGCGGCGGAGCACGCGCGGCAGGGCCGGGGCACCGGATTCGGGCACGCGTGGGACCGGGGACGCCGGCCCCGGCCGGCACGTCCTCGTACCCGGCCGGGGTACGCGGATTCAGAGCCGGGAGGCTCCCGGCCGCACGGGAAGGGCCCGGACGCTGTTGCCCACGAAGCTGGCGTGCCGGGTGAGCTCCGGCTCGGACACGGCGAGGTCGAGGTCGGGGAAGCGGGTGAACAGCCGCTCCAGGGCGATGGTGGCCTCCATCCTGGCGAGCGGCGCGCCGAGACAGTAGTGGGCGCCGTGCCCGAGGGAGATGTGCCGGACGGCACCGGGCCGCCCGGGGCGGGTGACGTCGAAGAGGTCGGCGTCCGGTCCGTGCGCGGCCCGGTCGCGGCCCGCGGCCGAGTAGCCGGCGAGGACGGGCGTGCCCCGGGGAATGACGGTCCCGTCGACGGTCAGGTCCCGCACCGGGTAACGGAACGGGAAGTAGCTGACGGGCGCGTCCCAGCGCAGGGTCTCCTCGACGACGTCCGCCCAGCTCGACTCGCCCCGCTGGACGGATTCCAGCTGGTCCCGGTGCCCGCACAGCGCCCGTACGGCGTTGGTGATCAGGTTCAGTGTGGTCTCGTGCCCGGCGATGATCATCAGCACCAGGGTGCCGATGAGTTCCTGCTGGCTGAGCCGGTCGCCCTCCTCGTCGCGGGCGGCGATCAGCGCGCTGGTGAGGTCGTCGCCGGGGTTCTCCGCGCGCGCGGCCGCGACGGCGCTCAGCACGGCCACCAGTTCGCGGTTCGCGGCGACGGCCCGCTCCGGGCCGATGTCGGTGGCGACGACCTGGTTCGACAGATGGTGGAGCCGTTCGAGGTACTCGGCTTCCACGCCGAGGAGTTCACCGATGACGCCCATCGGCAGCGGGAGCGCGAAGTGCCGGCGCAGGTCGGCCACTCCCCCGCCCTCCTGTGCCGCCGTGTACAGGCCGTCGAGCAGTCCGGAGGTCAGCTCCTCGATGCGAGGGCGCAGTTGCTCGACGCGTCGGACGGTGAACGCCTTGCTGACGAGGGATCGCAGCCGCCGGTGGTCGTCACCGTCGGCGGTCGTCATCCCCTGCACGGTGGCGAAGGTCAGCAGCGGCCAGCCGGCGGCTATGTCTCCCTCGCGCAGTGCCGTGAAGTGCTGGGCCCCCTTGGCGACATCAGGGTGCGCGAGGAACTCCTTCAACGCCTCGTGCCCGAGCACCACCGCGCCTTCCACCGCACCGGGCATCACCACCGTCGCGACGGCGCCCCGCGCGAGCAGCCGCTCGTTGTCGGCGTGCGGGCAGCCACCCGCGGGGTCCATGCGGTGCGGCGTGACGGGCGAGGTGTCCACCGTGTTCTCCTTGCTGCTGGGCCGAGTTGACGGTCGTACGGCACCACCGGGCGCTGTACGACGATCGATTGTGCCTGCTCAGAGCAGCGTGCGCAGCAGCTCGGCGAAGCCCTTCGGGTGGGTCAGGTTGCCGTTGTGACCACCGGGGAAGTGGACCGGCGCCGCGCCGAGTCCGGCGGCCAGCTCCTCGGCGCAGCGGTAGTCGAACACCTGGCGCGGCGTGGTGCGTCCCGCCGCCGGCACGACACGAACCGGCCCGGCCTTGAGCGCGCCGATCTCGTCCTGCCCGAGTTCCGCCCTGCTCATGGTCAGTGCGTCGTGTTCGATGAAGAACGTGAAGTTCGCCTCGCGGGAGGCGTCCAACGGGGCCGTCCTGGCGCCCGGTTCGACTTCCTGGCGCGCCGGGTCGATGCCGAGTATCTCGCCGATCCTGCGCACCCCGGCGACCCATCCGTCGCGACGGAAGACCTCACGCATCTCGCCCAACTCCCGCCGCGCGCGGATCTTTTCGGCGTCGGGCAGCATGCCGGGAATGGCCGGCTCGTGTGCGACCAGGACGCTCAGCCGCTCGGGATGCCGCTGGGCGCCGCCCTCGGCACCGAGGACAGCGCGACCGTCGCCGAGACGGTCGCCCTGCTGGAACAGCTCGCCGAACGACTGTCGCCGGACGCCCTCGGGCGCCTGCGCTGACGTCGCACCCGCTCGGCGCGCCACACCGCGAGGCCCATCGGCACCGCCACACCGCGAGGCCCGTCGGCACGCCGCACGGCGAGGCCCCCTGGCGTCACGGGGAGGCCCGGCGGCTGAAGGCCGCCCCTCCCCGTCTGGATTCCGGCACTTCGCCGACGACCTCGACAACCGGCGCTCCCTCGCCCGAGCCTCCGAGCGTTTCGCGCGACTGAGACGCGGATCACGGCCGAACCGGTCCCATCGGTGGTACTCTCGCATCAGCACTCGTGTACGCCTCTTCTTTCAGGCGCCGGTGCCAGTTCCTTTCTCCCGCTGTGCCGCTGTCGATTCCGACCGGCGGACCAGCTTCTCGGCACCACCTCCCGAGTACGGCCAGGGATCGCCCCGTCGTACCCGAGGTGCTGTTCCCGCCGCACCGAGGCGCGCCCCGCGCCCTCCCTCCGCGGCCTACCCCCTCCCTTGCGCACGCCCCACGCTTTCCCGTCCGCGAAAGGACATCCCATGACCACCACACTCGAACACCCCCCTGTACAGCAGCGGCCCCACGCCCAGGTCGCCACCGGTGTCCTGGACATCGACGGCAACGGGAAGGGGCACCTGCGCTCCGCGAACTGCCTGCCCTCGCCCACCGACCTCCAGGTCTCCCCCGCGCTGATCCGCCGTCACGGACTGCGCAAGGGCGACACCGTGGAAGGGGTGCGCGGCGCGCCCCGGATCCTCACCGAGGTCGACCGGATCAACGGCCGTACGCCCGAAGAGCTGCGCCGCCGCCCGCACTTCGGCGACCTCACCCCGCTGCACCCGCGTGACCGGCTCCGGCTGGAACACCCGGCGAGCGGACTGACCGGACGCGTCGTCGACCTGGTCTCCCCGGTCGGCAAGGGCCAGCGCGGCCTGATCGTCGCCCCGCCCAAGACCGGCAAGACGGTGATGCTCCAGCAGATCGCCGCCGCCGTGGCCGGCAACCATCCCGAATGCCGTCTGATGGTGGTGCTGCTCGACGAGCGCCCCGAGGAAGTCACCGACATGCGGCGCTCCGTACGCGGCGAGGTCTACGCCTCCACGTTCGACCAGACCCCGAAGCAGCACATCGCCCTCGCCGAGCTCGTCATCGAGCGGGCCAAACGGCTCGTCGAAGCGGGCCAGGACGTCGTGGTCCTGCTCGACTCGCTCACCCGGCTGTGCCGGGCGCACAACAACGCGGCCGCCGCCGGCGGGCGCACCCTCAGCGGCGGTGTCGACGCCGCCGCGCTCCAGGGCCCCAAGCGGCTGTTCGGCGCGGCGCGCCTCGCCGAGGAGGGCGGCTCGCTCACGATCCTCGCCACCGCCCTGGTGGAGACCGGTTCCCGCGCCGACGACTTCTTCTTCGAGGAGCTCAAGGGCACCGGCAACATGGAGCTCCGGCTCGACCGGACCCTGGCCGCCCGACGCGTCTTCCCCGCGGTCGACATCACCCCCTCCGGCACCCGTCGCGAGGAACTCCTGCTGCCCGCACGCGAGTTGGCAGCAACGCGAGGGATTCGGCGCGCCCTGTTGACGCGGGACGGGCAGGCCGGTCTCGAAACACTCCTGGAGCGACTGCGCGCCACCCCGGACAACGCCGCCTTCCTGCGCCAGGTTCAGCCCACCCTGCCCTCCTGACCCTCCTCGTCTGCGGCATCCGGGTGCTCGACGCCGCCGCTCGGCCCGGCCACCCCGGCGTGTCGCGAGTCCGTTCCTACGTTTGCGGTATGACCATCGGATTCTCATTCCGGGCTGCCGCTTCTCGCTCCGCAGTCACGCGCGCCGCCCTGTCCTGCTCCGCCGTCTGTGCGGTCGGTGTGCTGGCCGCCGCGCAGAGCCCGGCCGCCGCACTCGCCGAAGCGGCCCCCGAGGTGCCTCAGCCCGCCGTGTCGCCCCCCTCGTCGCTCTACGAACCAGGGACGCAGGTACGCCCCAGGGCCGGGGCACCCGAGGTTCCCGAGGACATCTCCGCGCTGTCATGGGTGGTGGCCGACGCCCGCACCGGCGATGTGCTCGCCGCGCACAACGCCCACCGCAGGCTGCCGCCCGCCAGCACCCTCAAGACCCTGTTCGCCCTCACCGTCCTCCCGACGCTGCCCGGCGGCACCCGGCACACCGTCAAGGAGGAGGAGCTGGAGGGCATCGGCGCGGGCAGCAGCATGGTCGGCGTGGCCGAGGGGATCACCTACCGCGTGGCGGACCTGTGGAGGGGCGTCTTCCTCAACTCCGGCAACGACGCGGTGCACGTGCTCGCCGCGATGAACGGCGGCTGGACGAGCACCGCCGCCCAGATGCAGGCCAAGGCCCGCGCTCTCGGCGCCCTCGACACCCACGTCGTATCGCCGGACGGGTACGACACACCCGGGCAGGTCTCGTCGGCGTACGACCTGGCGGTGTTCGGGCGGGCCGGGCTGCGCAACCCCGATTTCGCGCGGTACTGCTCCACCGCCGAGGCGATGTTCCCCGGCGAGGGCGGCTCCTCGTACGGGATCCAGAACACCAACCGGCTGCTCACCGGCGCGAACGGGGTCGAACCGTACCCGGGTCTGATCGGCGTCAAGAACGGCTACACCACGAACGCGGGCAACACCCTGGTCGCCGCCGCCGAGCACGGCACGCGCACCCTCGTCGTCACGGTGATGAACCCTCAGGCGGGCGGCGGGTTGGCCGTGTACGAGGAGGCACGCTCACTGCTCGACTGGGGCTTCGAGGCGGACGGCCGTGTCGATCCCGTGGGAACGCTGGCCGACACACGGGCCGTACCGGCGGCCGGTCCCTCCGCCCCGGCCGGTCCCTCCGCACGGCCCGTGGCCGGCGCCCGGCCCGCGACCAGCGCACCTGCCGTGGCCGCCGCACCCTCGGAGGACCCGGGACCCGGCTGGTCCGACGCGGCCGAGATCGCGGGCGCCGCCGCGCTGGGCGCCGCGGGCGTCACTCTGGCCCTCAGGCTCAAGGCGGACCGGGCCGACCGCGGCTGACCGACGGGCAGCCACAGCAGCAGCCCGAGCGTGATCCACGTATAGGTGTTGCTTCCGAGGAAACCGTCGAGGCCCGACGCGTCGTCGAACCACAGCCACACCACGCTGCTGCACAGCACCGCGTACAGGGCGGCCGCGACCCGCAACCGACGCCGGTGCAGCAGCACGGCGAAGGACGGCAGCAGCCAGACGAGATGGTGCACCCAGGTGATCGGGCTGACCAGACAGGCCGCGAGCCCGGTGAGGGCGAAGGCCGCGGTCCAGTCCTCGTCGGCCAGGGCACGCGAGGTGCGCCACGCCCAGACGCACAGGACCAGCAGGGCCAGTGTCGCCCACGGGGCCCTGCTCGGTTCCTCCGGTGCCACGAGCCGTGCCAGCACACCCTGCAACGACTGGTTGGAGACGTAGGCGAGGCGCCCGATGCGGCTCGTGTCCCACAGCGCGTCGGTCCAGTAGAAGCGCGAGGCGTCCGGTGCCACCCAGGCCGCCAGCGCGGTGGCCGCCAGCGCGACGGCCGTGGCGACACCGGCTGCGCGCCAGCGACGGCCGAGCAGCAGCAGCGCGATGAAGAGTGCCGGGGTGAGCTTGATCGCCGCGGCGAGTCCGATGCCGGCACCCGCCCGGCGGCCGCGGCCACTGGACAGCAGCCAGGCGTCGCTCAGCACCAGAGCGAGCAGCACCAGGTTGACCTGGCCGAAGCTCAAGGTGTCACGGACCGGTTCGAACAGCGCCAGCAGAACGGCCGTCAGGGCGAAGCCGAACCAGCCGTAGCGGCGCAAGGCGGGGCCGACCAGGATGCCCACCACCAGGGCCAGGGCGACGAGGTTGAGCAGCAGCCCGACGGCTATCGCCGTACCGAGCCCGACCAGGGCCATCGGCAGCATGCCGACGGCCGCGAAGGGCGGATAGGTGAAGCCGTACGTCGTTCCCGGCACCCGGTAGTCGTAGATGCTGCCGCCGTGGTGGACCCAGGTGTCGACGGCCCCGTAGTACACGCGCAGGTCGAACCAGTCGCGCAGCAGCGGCACGGTGGCCGTGAACACGCCGACGACGACGGCCAGTCCGAGGACGAGGAGGAGCCGTCGGCGATCGGTGCTCAGCAGTGCCGCCAGGGCACCGGGCCCCTGTCCGCCGCCGGGACCCTGTCCGCCGCTCGGCACCTTCACTCCCGTCGTCCCCCTCGTCGTGCTCGTCGCACTCGTCCTGCTCGTCGTGCTCGTCGCACTGGTCCTGCTCGTCCTGCTCGTCCTGCTCGTCGTGCTCGTCGTGCTCGTCGCCGTCGTCGCCGTCGTCGCGGTCGTTCCGCTCGGGCCAGGCCCGTTCTCCGTGCCGCCGGTCATGCCGTCCGTTCCAGTCCCGGTGCCGGCGGCCGCGCCGCCTGGTGGGCCTGCCAGAGCACGACCACGGCGAGCACGCCCCCGGAGACGGCGAGGATCACCTGTCCCGCGTCCGCCGGCGAGCCGCTCGGCAGCACCGCGAGGGCGAGCACCGCGCTGGCGGCGGCGACCCTGCTCCGCACCGAACCGGTGGGCGCCGCCGCCGCGATGAGGAACAGGCCCCACAGCGCGTACCAGGGCCGGACGGCCGGACCGAACACCGCGACCGCGGCGAGGCTCAGGCCGAGCGCGTAGACCGGGTGCGGGCGCAGCCGCAGCCATATGAAGAGCAGCAGGCCCACGGTCGCCACGAGCCCGGTCGCGTGCCAGGCGGGCATCGCGAACGGCGCGAGTCCGCTGCCGAGCTTTTCGAGCAGGACACCGGTGGCGCGCCCGAGGACGCTGGTGGGTGACCAGTTGTGCGGCGAGACCGGAGTCTTCAGGGCGGCTATCCAGCCGTAGCCCGTACCGGCGACCGCCGTCGCGGCGACCGTCGTCGCGACCGCGACCACCGTGGTCATCAGGGTGGCCAGCGCGATCCCCCGGCGCCCCTGCCCGCGCCCGCGCAGCGCGATCACCGCCACCAGGCCGAGCACGGCGGGCGCCTTGACGAGTGCGGCGAGGGTGACCAGGACGATGCCCACGACGGGCCATCGGCCGCGGGCGGCCACCAGGCCGACACCCAGCAGACCGAGCATGATGGCGTCGTTGTGAGCGCCGGCCACCAGGTGCAGCAGGACCAGCGGGTTGAGCGCGCCCAGCCACAGCGCGGCGGCCGGGTCGGCGCCGCTGTGCCGGGCGAGACGGGGCAGTGCCGCCGCCATCAGGGCGACGCCGAGCAGGGCGACCATGCGCATACCGAAGAGTCCGGCCGGTATCTCCCCGCGGGTGAGCGCCGACAGACCGCGGGCGACGGCGAGGAAGACCGGTCCGTACGGGGTCGTCGTCTGCTGCCACACGGGCGCCACCTCGTCGGCGAGCGGGCCGCCCAGCTGCGCTGGCCCGTACGCGTACACGTCTATGTGGGCGTCCACCATGGCGCCCTGCGCGAGATAGCTGTATACGTCCCGGCTGAACAGCGGCGGCGCGAGCAGCAGCGGCGCCGCCCAGGTGGCCAGAACGAGCAACAGCGAACGCGGGGACGGCGGTTCGGGGCCGCGTACGACGGTGCCCAGCAGCGCCCACGCGGCTATCAGCAGAACGACGCCGAAGTACACCCCGACCAGGCCCAGTACGGCCCGCCCCGACTCGGGGGCGAGGAGGTCGCGCGCGGGCAGGGCCCCCGCGGTCTCGCCGCCCAGCGCGAGAAAGGCGGTACCGGCCAGGCCCAGAGCCTGGCAACGGCGGAGATCGACGGGGAAAGCCATGGCCAACACTCCGCAAGCGTGTCAACGCCGGGTGGCCGGAAGGCGACGCGGTGCCCTCCTGACGGGGTCCGGCGCGTGACCTCCGTGTGGTGGGCACGAAATCCGGGGTGCTGGTGCGGCGGCGAGGCCCGCGCCACCGGCACCGGTGCCGGCACCGGCACCGGCCTCGCGATCGGTACGTTTCTGCTCTAGAAGACCGACAGACCCGTCAGGGTCGTGAAGCGGTCCAGGGCTGCCACGCCCGCCACCGAGTTGCCGCGTTCGTCGAGGCCCGGGCTCCATACACACAGGGTGCAGCGGCCCGGCACCACGGCGATGATGCCGCCGCCGACCCCGCTCTTGCCCGGCAGCCCGACCCGGTAGGCGAAGTCGCCCGCGGCGTCGTACGTCCCGCACGTCAGCATGATCGCGTTGATCTGTTTGGCCTGGCTCTTGGCGAGCAGCCGGCCGCCGTCGGCACGGATGCCGTGCCGTGCCAGGAATCCGGTGGCGAGGGCGAGGTCGGCGCAGGACGCGGCGATCGAGCACTGGAGGAAATACTGTTCGAGCAGGACCGGCACCGGGTTGTCGATGTTGCCGTACGACGCCATGAAGTGGCCGAGTGCCGCGTTGCGGTCTCCGTTCGCGGTCTCGGAGGCGGCGATGTCCTTGTCGAAGCCGAGCCGCGCGTTGCCGCTCTCGGCCCTCAGGAACTCCAGCAGGGTGCCGGCCGCGTCGCCGGTCCGGGTCTGCAGCCGGTCGGTGACGACGAGGGCTCCCGCGTTGATGAACGGGTTGCGCGGGATGCCGTTCTCGTATTCCAGCTGCACCAGGGAGTTGAACGGGTTGCCGGAGGGCTCCCGCCCGACGTGTTCCCACAGCGCGTCGCCCTCGCGGGCCAGGTCGAGGGCGAGCGTGAAGACCTTCGTGATGGACTGCGTGGAGAACGGCTGCCGCCAGTCCCCCACGCCGTACACCGTGCCGTCCAGCTCCGCGACGGCCATGCCGAAGCGCCGTGGGTCGCAGGCGGCCAGCGCCGGAATGTAGTCGGCGGGCCGTCCGCGTCCCGGCGTCTGCGCGATCTCGGTGGCGATGCGCTCCAGGACCGGCTGGAAGGTGAAGGAGGACGGATAGGACGAATTCGCGGGCATGATCGCCATTGTGCCGCCCGCTCGGTCCCGCGGCTCCTCGCCTCCGACGGCCGCCGGAGACCTCGCTCCCGCATCCGGCGCTCGTCCTGGGCCCGGTTTCGTGGCCTCTCCAGCACGAGTCGGGCGTCACCGCGGCCGGTCGCGAGGGCTGCCGCCGTACGTCAGACGTGCACAGACCGGTCAAGCCCTGTCGCCGTACGTCAGACCCACGCAGGCCCGCCGAGCCCTGTCGCCGTACGTCAAACCCACGCAGGCCCGCCGAGCCCAGTCGCCGTACGTCAAACCCACGCAGGCCCGTCGAGCGCGCCGAGTTCGCGGACGGGCCGGACGCCACCGACGACCGCGCCGCCGCCGAGGAGGGGCGCGCCCGCGAACTCCGCGAGGGCCGCCGGGTCGACCCCGGCCCGTGCCAGGGCCGCGGCGGCCACCGGGACCCGCGCCCGGTCGGCGCCGTCGGCGATCTTCACGGCGACGGCGCGGCCGTCCGGCAGCGCCGCGACCTGCACGCCCTCGAACCCGTCCTTGGCGAGCAGCCCCGGCACCGCCCGCATCAGAGCGGCGACGTCACGCCCGAACCCGGAGGCCATCTCCGGGTGCTCGCGCATCGCGTCGGCGACGCGGGCTTCGGGGGTGCCCGGCGCGGCGGTGACTATCCGGACGGCGGCGCGGGCGAGGCCTCGCAGCGAGACGGAGAACAGGGGCGCGCCGCAGCCGTCGACGGTGACCTGTGCGACGGCCTGTCCGGTGAGGTCCTCGACGGTGGCGGCGATCGCCCGCTGGAGCGGGTGGGCCGGGTCGAGGTAGTCGTCGAGCGACCAGTCGTTGAGGCGGGCCGTGTACAGCATGGCCGCGTGCTTGCCGGAGCAGTTCTGGGCGAGCCGGGAGGGCAGCCGGCCGTCGCGTATCCAGGTCTCCCTGACGACCGGGTCGAAGGGCAGGTCGGGGATGTTGCGCAGGCGCTGCTCGGACAGCCCGGCCGTCTCCAGGATGCGTCGGGTGCCGGCGAGGTGCCGTTCCTCGGCGGAGTGGCTGGCCGCGGTGAGCGCGAGCAGTTCACCGTCCAGCGGCAGCCCCGCGCGCAGCATCGCCACGGCCTGTACGGGCTTGAGTGCCGAGCGCGGATAGAAGGCCGCCTCGATGTCGCCGATGCCGAGTTCCACTCCGCCGTCGGCGCCCAGGACGACGACCGAACCGTAGTGGACGCCCTCGATCACGCCCCCGCGTACGAGGTGGGCGACGGGCGCGTGCCGGGGTTCACGGATCACGGGGGCCGGGACGAGCGGACCTCCGTACGTCAGGGTCGGGTTCACGCGTCGGGTCCGCCTTTCGTGGGGGTGTCCGTGCGCTCGGGGCGCACGATGGAGGTGAGCGCGGTGTCCACGCGGTCGAGGTGATGGGACATGGCGTCGACCGCGTCCTGTTCACTGCCGTCGACCAGCGCTTCGACGATCGCCCGGTGTTCCCGGTTCGACTGCTCACGACGGCCGCCGAGGTCGTTCAGGAAGGCCGACTGACGGGCCAGCGCGTCCCGGATCTCCTCGATGACGCGGCGGAAGACCGGGTTCTGGGAGGCCTCCGCGATGGCGATGTGGAAGATCGTGTCCATGGCGACCCACGCCGTGGTGTCGGTCTCCCGCTCCATCCGGTCGAGCAGGTGGGAGAGGTGGTCGAGGTTCTCCGGGGTGCGGCGGACGGCAGCGTAGCCTGCGACGGGGATCTCGACGTGGCGCCGCACTTCGAGGAGGTCGCCGGCCGCGTAGTCGCCGAAGGTGGGGTCCTGGACCGCGTCGGCGACCACGAAGGTGCCCTTGCCGGTACGGGACACGGTCAGGCCCATCACTTGGAGGGCCCGCAGCGCTTCGCGCAGCACGGGGCGGCTGACCTCCAGACGGCGGCAGAGCTCGGCCTCGGAGGGGAGCTTGTCACCGACGGCGTGGTCGCCTCGCTCGATGGCGTCGCGAAGGTGGGTGAGCACCGCTTCCATGGCGCTGACGCGCCGCGGTACCGCTCCACCTGTCTGGCTGTCTGACAGGTTCACGGACGCGATACTCCGGGCGGCCGGAGGGGATGTCAAGCGGGGTGCGGGGAACGACACCGGGGGCGCGAAGCCTGGAAATCGGCTTCGCGCCCCCGGTGAGCGGCGTGTTCAAGTCCTGGGACCGGTTCGCACCGGCGCCCGGGCGGTGTCAGCTGTCGATGATGCCGGCGCCCAGCAGCCCGAAGAGCAGCACGCCGATGATGATGCGGTAGATCACGAAGGCGTTGAAGGAGTGCTTGGCGACGAACTTCAGCAGCCAGGCGATCGAGGCGTAGGCCACGACGAACGACACGACGGTGCCGACGATCAGCGGAGCGGCGCCCACACCGGTGCCCAGGGCGTCCTTCAGCTCGTACAGGCCGGCGCCGGTGAGGGCCGGGATGCCGAGGAAGAAGGAGAGCCGGGTGGCGGCGACACGGTCCAGGTCGAGGACGAGGCCCGTCGACATGGTGGCGCCGGAGCGTGAGAACCCGGGGAAGAGCAGGGCGAGGATCTGGGAGCTGCCGACCAGCATCGCGTCCTTGAACGAGACGTCGTCCTCACCGCGCTTGTGGCGGCCCATCTGGTCGGCCGCCCACATCACGGCGCTGCCCGCGATCAACGAGCCCGCGACCACCCACAGGGACGCCAGCGGCCCCTCGATGAGCGGCTTGGCCGCGAGACCCACGGCCACGATCGGGATCGTCGCGTAGATGACCCACCAGGCGAACTTGTAGTCGTGGTTGTGCCGCTCGTCCTTGTTGCGCAGCCCGCGTCCCCAGGCGGAGACGATCCGCACGATGTCCTTGAAGAAGTACACGAGCACGGCGGCGATCGCGCCGACCTGGATGACCGCGGAGAAGCCGACGACGGCGTCGTCGTCGACGGGGATGTTCATCAGCCCCTCGGTGATCTTGAGGTGGCCGGTCGAGGAGACGGGAAGGAATTCGGTCACCCCCTCGACGACTCCGAGGACGACGGCCTGACCGACGTTGATGACGCTCATGGGATCCAGTTCTGAGGAGTTGGTCGACAGTGCTGTAGACGGTGCAGGAGACAGTGTTACCTATGCGCGTGGACGCCCGGCACCTACGTCCACAAAGCTTGCGCAAACGAGACCCCGGCGAACGCCGCGCCGAGGCCCGCCGTCACGCTCACGATCACGTTGGCGGCAGCGTAGAACGCCGCGCCGGTCTCGGTCAGACGCAGGGTCTCGTACGAGAACGTCGAGTACGTGGTGAGCGCCCCGCACAGACCGGTCCCGATCAGCAGCTGGAGGTGTCCGGACACCTGACCGGCCGAGGCGGCGCCGGTCAGCAGGCCGAGAACCAGGCACCCTGTCACGTTCACGACGAGGGTGCCCCAGGGGAAGACCGTATCGTGCTTCAGCTGTACCGCCCGGTCGGTCAGGTACCGCAGGGGTGCGCCGACCGCGGCACCGACGATCACCAGCAGCCAGTTCACGACGACTTCTCACCCTTCCCAGGCAGGTCGCCGCCGGTGGCGCCCGAGGAGCCCTCAGCGGTGCGGTCCCGTCCCACGTGACGGACGACCTCGCACTCGTCGAGGATCACCAGGCCCTCGGTGACGAGTTCGTCGAGCTGCGGCAGGAAGGCCCGCACGCGCTCCTCGGTGTCCACGACGATCACGGCAACCGGAAGGTCCTCGCTGAGCGAGAGCAGCCGCGAGGTGTGGATGAGGGAGGAGGTACCGAAACCCTCGATGCCGCGGAAGACGCTGGCTCCCGCGAGGCCGGCGGCATGAGCGCGGTGCACGATCTCCGCGTAGAGCGGCTTGTGGTGCCAGGTGTCGTTCTCGCCGATGAAGATCGTCAACCGCAGGGCACTGCCCGTGAGTCGTGTCACCGCCGCCTCCATGCCAGGGCGCGGCGGGTCGCCGTCACCGCGAGCCACACCGCCGCGAGCGCCGCGCACAGGGTCGCGGCCAGATAGCCGAGCCCGGTGCCCGGGTGGCCCGTGCCGACCAGTTTCCGGATGTCGACGGCGTACGTCGAGAAGGTGGTGAACCCGCCGAGGACTCCGGTGCCGAAGAAGGGGCGCACCAGGCGGTGCGCCCTCCACGCGTCGGTGATCAGCACCATGAAGACGCCGATCACGGAGCAGCCCACGACGTTGATCGTGAACGTGGTCCAGGGGAAGGCGCCGTCCGCTGTGGGCCACAGCCGCGCCGCCCCGTACCGGGCCGTGGCGCCGAGGGCGCCGCCGACGGCGACCGCCGCGACGACCGGGCCCTGGCCGTGCCAGGGGGACGCCGCGCGCGCGGGCGAGCGCGCGGGAGTGCCGGATTCGCCGACGCGCTCGGGATGCGGGACTGTCATGTGTCTGGTGCTCCTACTCGCCGGGCCGGTGCGGGCACTCGGCATCGCAAGCAGGGACCGTCGGCGGCATCCGTGCCGCGGTTCGGGTACGGCGGGCCCCACCGCCGCGCCGCGACGCAAGATCGCGGCCGGTGAACAGGGTAACGCCGGGTGCGTGGGCCGCGCACACCCGGCCCGCCCCTCGAAAGGCCTCGCGCGGGGCCTCAGTCGGAGGCGCCGGGCAGATCACAGACCGCGAGGCCCCGCTCCCAGATGCTTCCGAGGATCAGCCGGCCGTCGGCCTCGCAGACGCTGGTGACCATGCGGAACCGCGCACGGCGGCTTTCCAGGTGATGCACGACACCGCCCGCGTCGTCGACGGCCAGGACGCCCGTGGTGCCCGGCGGGCGGAAGGGAGCGCGCACGGCGATCCGGGCCGCGGTACGCCGAACGGCCGGACCCCGGCCGTGCAGGAACTCCAGGGCGCCGACGCGGGGTCCCGCCAGCGCCACCCAGATCGGACCTTCGGGAGCGCGCCAGAGGTTGTCCGGCTGGCCCGGGAGGTCGTCGACGAAGGTTTCGGCGTGGCCGGCCCGCGGCCCGGTGAGCCAGTAGCGGACGAGCCGCCACGCGCCGGTCTCCGCCACGACGAGGAACGACTCGTCGGCCGATGAGGCAAGTCCGTTGGCGAACTGCAGTCCCTCCAGGAGCACTTCGGGTTGCGTCTCCCCCGGCGCGAGGCGCAGCAGGCAGCCGGATCCGGTGTGTTCGACGAGATCGCCGATCCACTGCTTGAGGGGGTAACTCCGGCTGGAGACGGTGAAGTACACCGTGCCGTCCGAGAGGGCGACCACATTGCTGCAGAAGCGCAGCGGGACACCGGCGACCCGGTCGGCGAGGACGTGGACGACCCCGTCGCCGAGCCCGATCCGCAGCAGTCCTCGTTCGGCGTCGCACACCAGCAGGGCGTTGTCCGGGAGGAGTTCGAGGCCCAGCGGTCTGCCGCCGGTCTCGGCGACGACCTTGACGCCTGTCCGGTCGGGGTCGCCGAGCCCGTCGACGCGTACGATGCGGCCGTCCTCCAGACCGGTCAGCACCCCGCCCAGGGGGTCGGCCACCACGTCCTCGGGGCCGCGGCCGCCGAGCGGCACGACCTGCCGGGGTGCGAGTGCGGTGGGTCTCGCCGTCGCGGACCGTTGTCCCACGTGTCTACCAGCCCTTCTCGAAGTAATGGGTGACCTCCGCGATGCGGTACTCGTCGCGGCGATAGTAGGTGCGCCGGCCCACTTTCTTCGCGCGCAGCAGTCCGACGCGGGTGAGGAGGTCGAGGTGGGTGCGCGCCACGGTCCGGCTCACACCGAGTTTGACGGCGAGGGCCTCTGGGCTGACCCCTTCCTCGGCGAGGTCGCCGCGGCGCTGCGGCGGGAAGTGGGCCGCGGGGTTGCGCAACCACTCCAGGATGTCCAGTCGCTGCCCGTTGGCGGGCCCCTTCAGCATCTCGTCCCCCTCTGTCGCGGCGGTCTTCCGCTACTGTCCCGCAGCCCGGGGTGGCACGCACGGCCTTCCACGACCCTGGCCGGAGCCCGACGGCCCCGAAAGGGCGCGGGGCCCGGCCGCACCGGCGGCCGGACCCCTCCCGGTCAGCGGTGACTGAACAGGGACATGGCCGGAAGCGCCTTGTCGTCGAAGCCGAACAGGGCCTGGTTCTCCCATCCGTTGCCGGAGGTCGCGTCGGTCGGGTCCCAGCCGTTGCCGGTGACCGCCGTCCAGGTGGCCTCCCAGTAGAAGACGCCGAGACCGCGGCCGTTCGGCACGGCCTCCACGATGTTCATGACGTCACGCAGCCAGTTGGACTGCCCGGTGGTCGTGGCCGCGTAGCCGGAGACCAGTTCGGCCGTCGTGTCGATCTGGTTGGTGAGCGCGTCGTCGCTGTCCAGACGGAAGGGGTAGGCCGTCTCGGCGACGAAGACCGGCTTGCCGTAGCGGGCGGCCGCGTCGTCCAGGGTCGTCTGGAAGTCGTAGAGCGAGCCGTGCCAGTAGCCGTAGTAGGACAGGCCGATGGCGTCGAACTTCACGCCGTTGGCGAGGGCGGTGTCGAACCACCAGCGGGTGCCGGTGAGGTCCCCGCCCTTGGCGAGGTGCAGGGCGACGACGGTCGAGGAGCTGACCGCCTTGGCGGCGTCGTAGCCGGAGTTGAGCAGTCCGGCGAGCTGCGCGAAGTTGTCCGTGGAACCCTCGGACCAGAGCATGCCGCCGTTGATCTCGTTGCCGATCTGCACCATGTCGGCGGTGGTGCCCTGCGCCTTCAGGGCGTTGAGGACGTCGTACGTGTGGTTGTAGACGTCCGTCTTGAGCTGGCTGTACGAGTGTCCGGCCCAGGCGGCCGGCTTGGTCTGGGTGCCGGGGTCGGCCCAGGTGTCCGAGTAGTGGAAGTCGACCAGGAGCTTCATGCCCTGCGCCTTGATGCGCTTGGCCATCGCGAGGACGCGGGCCTTGTTGTTGTAGCCGTCGGCCGGGTTCACCCAGACCTTGAGGCGCGCGTAGTTCATCCCGGCGGACTTGAGGATGGCGAGCGCGTCGCCGGTGGTGCCGGAACTGGTCTTGTAGACCCCGCCGTAGGCCTCGCTCTTGGCGAGGGAGGAGATGTCGGAGCCCTTCACGGACACTCCGGTGGTGCCGGAGGTGAACGTGAGGTCGTCGACGTTGATCCAGTTTCCGGCGTTGGCGTCGGAGTAAATACTGATCGTGCACTGGTTGTTCGTCACGGCGACGGGCACGACCAGATGGATCCAGCCGCTCGCGGAGACCGGCAGATCGGTGCGCTGCCCGGTGCCGCCGCAGCTCTTCAGGGCGAGGTAGGCGGAGTTCTGTCCGCCGCCCGAGCGCACCCACGCGGTGAGCTTGTAGTTCCCGTTGGTCAGCCCGGTGAGGGTCTGGTAGGTCTCCACCTTGTAGGCGGAGGCGGAGTAGTGGCTGAGGCGGTAACTCCCGCCGTGGCCACCGGCTTCGACGTACGAGGCGGCGGTGGTGCCGGACTCCGACCAGCCGCTGGGCACGGCGGCGCCGGTCCCGTCGGCCTCGAATCCGGCGTTGGTCAGGGTGCTCGCCGCCTGCGCGGTCTGCGCGGGGAGGGCGGTGAGGGCGAGCCCGGCCGCGAGCGGCAGCAGCAGGGCCCTGAGTGTGCGTCTGGGATGGAACTTCATCGTCCGTCGTCCCTTCGACGTGGTGGGGAGAGGGCGCCCCCGGTGGATCCGGGGGCGAACCCCTCCGCCCGCGGCTACGTGGCTCACACGGGCGGAGGGGGGTCGGGGTGCCGCCGAGTCGCTCGACCCGGACGGCTGTCGGTCCGACCGGCGGGTCGCGGAACCCGTCCGGGCGGGGCGGTCACCGGGTGGTGACCCGGCGGGATCGGGGGCGGTCACCGGGTCGCGCGACCCGGACGGCTCGGCTCGATGCGGAGCGGCCGTTGGGTCACGGTCCCGACGGCTGGGGGGCGGTTGCCGGATCGCGGTCCCGACGGGGTGGGGGCAGTCGTCGTATCGCGAGGCCGACAACTCGGGCTGGTCGCCCGTTGCGACCCTTACGGGCTGGTGGCGGTCGCCGGGTCGCGACACCGACGACCGGGGTGTCGTCACCGGGTCGCGGCCCGGAGGGCTGAGGCCCGTCGCCGTGGCCGCACCACGGGCGATGGCCGGTTCCTTGCGCCGGGCTGGGAACCCAGCGCTGTCGGTACCTCTTCGGGCAGTGCCCCGGACGGCTTCGGTGCCGCCGCCGGGTCGGCGGACGCGGCGGCGTGGGCGGTTCGGCCGGGTCGGCGGACCCGGCGGTAACTGGTGCGGTCGGCGGACCCGGTGGTAACTGGTGCGGTCGCAGGTTCACTGCCCCGGCCGACCGCCGGGGCCGGCCGCCGGAGCCCGGCCGGGTCGCGGGCAGGTCCCGTGTTCCGGAGACCCGCTGACGGTCCGGGCCGCGCGCGTCCCATGACGCGCGCGGCCGACGGCCCGGTCAGCGGTCGAGGCGTACGACCCGGACGGTGCCCGCCGGGACCGCGAGGCGGCCTGCGGCGCGTTCGCCGGTCAAAAGCTCGGTGCCGTGCGCGTCCAGGGGCACCTTGGCGTCCGACGAGGTGTGGTTGACGGCGAAGACGTAGGTGCCCGACTCGCCGGTGCGGCGCACGACTTCGACATCGCGGGGCAGGTCCGCGCGCGGCGCGATGCGCGCGTCGTCGGCGACCCAGCCGATCAGGGCGTCGAGCCCCTCGGCCGCGAGGCGCGTCGACACGTACCAGGCGGAGCCGGCGCCGCTCTGGTGCCGGGTGACCGCGGGGTGACCGGCGGTGAGCCCGTCGGCGTAGGTCCAGACGGTCTCGGCGCCGCGCGGCACCACGAACTCGGTCCACACGTCGCCGGTGAGTTCGGAGCCGTCGGGCCCGGTGATCCGGACGAGCTCGCCTCGCAGCAGCGGGGAGAACTCCTCGACGGTCAGGCCGAGTACGTCCCTCAGGGCGCCGGGGTGGGGGCCCTCGTGCACGGCGTCGTGCTCGTCGACGATGCCGGAGAAGTACGAGACGAGCAGGGTGCCGCCGCTGTCGACGTACTCCCTGAGGTTGTTCCCCGCGGCCTCGGTCATCAGATAGAGAGCGGGTACGACGACAAGGGGATAGGCCGACAAGTCGTCTTCCGGATGGGCGAAGTCGACCGTGAGGTGGCGGTCGTAGAGGGCTTCGTAGAAGGCGTCGGCGCGCTCGCGCGCGTCGTGGTCCTCACTGGGGCGCCACTGCAGGTTCTGCGCCCACCAGGACTGCCAGTCCCACAGCACGGCCACGTCGGCGACCGTGCGGGTGCCCTTGACGGGGGCCAGCGAGTCGACGGACGCGCCGAGTTCGACGACCTCGCGCCACACGCGAGAGTCGGTGCCGGCGTGCGGCAGCATCGAGGAGTGGAACTTCTCGGCCCCGCGCCGGGACTGCCGCCACTGGAAGAACATGGCTCCCTCGGAGCCACGCGCCACATGGGAGAGGGAGTTGCGGGCCATCTGGCCGGGCGCCTTGGCGGGGTTGCGGGGCTGCCAGTTGACGCCCGAGGTGGAGTGTTCGAGGAGCAGCCAGGGTGCGCCGCCCGCGACCGATCGGGTGAGGTCGGCGGCCATCGCGAGGTTCACATGGGTGCGGCGGCCGTCGGTCATCAGGTAGTGGTCGTTGGTGACGAGGTCGACCTCGCGGCCCCATGCCCAGTAGTCGACGGAGTCGCACTGGCTGAGGGCGGTCATGAAGTTGGTGGTCACCGGGATGCCGGGCGCGAGGCGGTGCAGGATGTCCCGCTCGGCCACGAAGTTCTCGCGCATGGTGGCGTCGGCGAACCGCTTGTAGTCCAGCGCCTGGGCCGGATTGCCGACGGTCGGAGTGACGCGCGGCGGGTCGATCTGGTCGAAGTCGGCGTATCGCTGACCCCAGAAGGCGGTCCCCCAGGCCTCGTTGAGCGCGTCGATCGTGCCGTAGGCGCTGATCAGCCAGGTACGGAAGTGCGCGGCGCAGGAGTCGCAGTAGCAGGCCGAGACGGGGACGCCGTACTCGTTGTGGACGTGCCACAGGGCGAGCGACGGGTGGCCGGCGTAACGGGTCGCGAGCCTGGTCGTGATGGCGGCGGCGGCGGCGCGGTAGTCGGTGTTGCTGTGGCAGATCGCGCCGCGTGAGCCGAAGGAGTAGCGGGTGCCGTCGGCGGCCACGGGGAGCGCTTCGGGGTGCTCGCGGTAGAACCAGGCGGGCGGCGCGACGGTCGGGGTGCCCAGGTCCGCGCGTATGCCGTTCTCGTGCAGCAGGTCGAGCAGGCGGTCGAGCCAGCCGAACTCGTAGCTGCCCGGATCCGGTTCGAGCAGCGCCCAGGAGAAGATCCCGACGCTCACCATCGTGACGCCCGCCTCGCGCATCAGGCGGACGTCCTCGGGCCAGATGCTTTCCGGCCACTGCTCGGGGTTGTAGTCCCCACCGAAGGCGAGCCGAGCGAGGCCCTTGGGGTTGGTCTCCGGCATGGATCTCTCCCATGTAATCGATCATTTGGGAACGTGCACACACAGCGCCAGCGGCGTGAGTCCAACATAACCGCACAGCAACAACCATTGACAAGTGTCCGGGATGTTTCTCTACTGTGAACGCTCACAGAAGCACCGCGAGTGTGTCGAAGGAGGCGCTCCGGTGTCGAGAGGCGACTGTGCGAAGGCCCGATGGGCTCAGGACACGGTCGCGGTCCCGGTACCGGCGGACGCGCCCCGAAGGCGACCCGCGCAAGAACAGGGCAGGCCTCCGCAGCAGGCGGGGGCCCAGGTCAGGGGAGAACGTTCCATGCCCAACACGAAGCACAACCGCCTCGTGGCCAGTACCATCGCCGTCGTCCTCGGCGCCACCTCGCTCGTCGCCTGCGGCTCGTCCGACGACGGCAAGAGCGAAACCCAGTCCGGACCCGCGACACTGACGTTCTGGACCTGGGCGCCGGGCATGGACAAGGTCGTCGACCTCTGGAACAAGGGGCCGGGGAAGCAGCAGCAGATCACCGTCGAGGTGAAGAAGCAGGCCTCGGGCGACACGCTCATCACCAAGATCCTCACCGCGCACAAGGCGAAGAAGGCTCCGGACCTGGTCCAGGCCGAGTACCAGGCGCTGCCGACGCTGGTCAGCAACGACGCGCTCGCGGACATAGCCGCCGAGTCGAAGGAGGCCAGGACCAAGTTCGCCGACGGGGTCTGGCAGCAGACGACGCTGGGGACGGACGCGGTCTACGCGATACCGCAGGACATCGGACCGATGATGTTCTACTACCGCGCGGACCTGTTCAAGAAGTACGGCCTGACGGTTCCGACGACCTGGGAGCAGTTCGCCGAGACCGCCCGCGCGCTGAAGAAGAAGGCGCCGGACAAGGCGCTGACCACCTTCTCCGCCAACGACTCCGGCCTCTTCGCCGGTCTGGCCCAGCAGGCGGGCGCCAAGTGGTGGACCTCCTCGGGCGACAAGTGGAAGGTCGGCATCGACGACACGGCCACCCAGAAGGTCGCCGACTTCTGGGGCGGTCTGGTCAAGGAGGGCGCGATCGACAACCAGCCGATGTACCAGCCGGCCTGGAACAAGGCGCTGAACACCGGCAAGCAGATCGCCTGGGTGAGCGCGGTGTGGGCGCCGGGCACCCTGACCACGGCGGCCCCGGACACCAAGGGCAAGTGGGCGATGGCCCCGCTGCCGCAGTGGTCGGCCGGCGAGAACGTCACCGGCAGCTGGGGCGGTTCCTCGACGGCCGTCACCACGGACTCCCCGCACAAGGCGGCCGCCGCGAAGTTCGCCGCCTGGCTGAACACGGACCCGCAGGCGGTGGCCGCGCTGGCGAAGGAGAGCGGCATCTACCCGGCGGCCACGAGCGCGCAGACCAGTGACGCGTTCGCCCAGCCGCCGGCCTTCTTCTCCAACCAGCCGGACTTCTACACCAAGGCCTCGGAGATCGCCAAGAGCACCGCTCCGTCCGCGTGGGGCCCGAACGTGAACGTCGCCTATACGTCCTTCAACGACGCCTTCGGCGCCGCCGCGAAGAACAAGTCGGACTTCGGTGCCGCCCTGACGACCATGCAGAACGCCACCGTCGCCGACCTCAAGAAGCAGGGCTTCGGGGTCGCTCAGTGACGACCGCACGCCGGAAGCCGTACGGGGTCAAGGGAGCCCCGTACGGTTTTCTCCTCCCCGCGACGATCCTCTTCGTCCTCTTCTTCGCACTGCCCATCGGCTACGCGATCTGGCTGAGCCTGCACAAGGTCCAGGTCAAGGGCCTCGGCCTGGGCGCCGGTGCTCGTGACGAGGTCTGGGCGGGCCTCAGGAACTACACCGACGCGCTGACCGACAGCGAACTGGTCGCCGGCGCGCTGCGCGTGGCGGGCTACGGCCTCATCGTGGTACCGGTGATGCTCGGCCTCGCGCTGGTCTTCGCGCTCATGCTCGACGCGGAGAAGGTGCGCCTGGCCCCCGTCACCCGGCTCGCGATCTTCCTGCCGTACGCCATCCCCGGCGTCGTGGCCGCCCTGCTGTGGGGGTTCCTCTACCTCCCGGACGTCAGCCCCTTCTACTTCGTCCTCGACAGACTGGGCCTGCCGCAGCCGGACCTGCTGGACGGCGGCCCGCTGTACCTCGCGCTGTCGAACATCGCGGTCTGGGGCGGCACCGGCTTCAACATGATCGTCATCTACACCTCGCTCCAGGCCATCCCGGCCGAGGTGCGCGAGGCGGCGAAGCTGGACGGCGCCACCCCGCTGCAGACCGCGCTGCGGATCAAGATCCCGATGGTGGCGCCCTCCCTGGTGCTCACCTTCTTCTTCTCGATCATCGCCACGCTCCAGGTGTTCAGCGAGCCGACCACCCTCAAGCCCCTCACCAACTCCGTCTCCACGACCTGGAGTCCGCTGATGAAGGTCTACCGGGACGCGTTCAACACCGGTGACATCTACGCGGCCGCCGCCGAGGCAGTGATCATCGCCGTGGCCACGCTGCTCCTGTCCTTCGGTTTCCTGCGCGCCGCGAACTCCCGTACCAGGCAGGAGGAAGCACGATGAGTTCTCTTGCCGTCCGCAAGGCCGCTCCGGCCGCGGGCACGACCCCCGGCACCGCCCAGGGCCCGCCCCCGCGCGCCGGGATCGCCCTGGTCCCGACCCTCACCCTGCTGCTCGGCGCGCTCTACTGTCTGCTGCCCGTGGCCTGGGTGGTGATCGCGGCCACCAAGTCGGGCCGCGAGCTGTTCTCGACGTTCACGTTCCTGCCGGGCACCGGCTTCACCCAGAACGTCAAGGACCTCAACGGCTACCGCGACGGCATCTACTGGACATGGATGGGCAACTCCGCCCTCTACGCCGGTCTCGGCGCCCTTCTGTCGACGGGCGTCTCGGCGATCAGCGGCTACGCCCTGGCGATCTACCGTTTCCGGGGCCGCGAGACCATCTTCAGCGTGCTCATGGCGGGCGTGCTGATGCCACCGGTGATCCTCGCGATCCCGCAGTACCTGCTCCTCGCCAAGGCGGACCTGACGGATTCGTACGCCTCCGTGCTCCTGCCGCTCGTCCTCTCCCCGTACGGCGTCTACCTCGCCCGGATCTACGCCGCCGCGGCCGTCCCCGGTGACGTGGTCGAGGCCGGGCGGATGGACGGCGCCGGAGAGTGGCGGATCTTCACGCGGGTCGCGCTGCCCATGATGGTGCCCGGTCTGGTGACGGTGTTCCTGTTCCAGTTCGTGGCCGTGTGGAACAACTTCCTGCTCCCCTACATCATGCTCAGCGACGACGAGAAGTTCCCGATCACGCTCGGTCTGTTCACCCTCCTCGAACAGGGCTCCAACACCCCGGCCCTGTACACCCTGGTGATCACCGGCGCCCTGCTCGCGATCATCCCGCTGGTCGCGCTGTTCCTGGTCATCCAGCGCTTCTGGAGCCTCGACCTGCTGTCCGGAGCCGTAAAATCATGACCATGAGCAACACGGGGGGCCGACGCAGACCGCCGACGATCCACGACGTCGCGCGCGAGGCCGGTGTCTCACGAGGCACCGTGTCACGCGTACTCAACGGCGGGCACTATGTGAGCCCCACGGCCGCGGAGGCGGTCAACGCCGCCATCCGCAGGACGGGCTACGTCGTGAACCGGCACGCCCGTTCGCTGATCACCGGACGGTCCGACTCGGTCGGCTTCCTGCTGACCGAGCCGCAGGAGCGGTTCTTCGAGGACCCGAACTTCAACGTCCTGCTGCGCGGCTGCACCCAGGCGCTCGCCGCGCACGACGTTCCCCTCCTGCTGATGCTCGCCGGCACCCAGGACGAGCGGCGGCGCATCACCCGCTACATCACGGCCGGCCATGTGGACGGGGTGCTGCTGGTCTCCAGCCACTCCGGCGACCCGGTCGCCGAGGAACTGCGTGAGGCGGGGGTGCCGCTCGTCGCCTGCGGCAAGCCCATCGGCCTCGGTTCCAAGGTGAGTTACGTGGCCGCCGACGACCGGGACGGCGCGCGGGACATGGTCACGCATCTGCTCTCGCTCGGGCGGCGCCGGATCGGCATGGTGACCGGCCCGCTGGACACCCCCGGCGGTGTCGAGCGCCTCGCGGGCTACCGGGAGGTGCTCACCGAGGCGGGCGTCGAGACCGACGACCGTCTCATCGCCTCCGGCGACTACAGCCGCGCCAGCGGTGAGGCGGGCGCCGAACAACTCCTCGACCGCGCCCCGGACATGGACGCCGTGTTCGTCGCCTCAGACCTGATGGCCCAGGGCGTGCTCGCCGCGCTCCGCAAGGCGGGCCGCCGGGTCCCGGAGGATGTCTCGGTCGGCGGCTTCGACGACTCCCCCGCCGCCACGGCCGCCACCCCGGCCCTCACCACCATCCGCCAGCCCTGGGACCGCATCAGCTCCGAGATGGTCCGGGTACTCCTCGCCCAGATCGGCGGCGAGGACCCGGCGGCGGTGATCCTGCCGACGGAACTGGTGCGCCGCGAGTCCACCTGAGGGCCGCACCGAAGCACACCGGGGGCCCGCCCGAGCGGCCGACCCGGGTCCGCCCCCTGATTGGCCCCGGACACACGAAGGGCCCGGAACCGGGGGAGATTCGGTTCCGGGGGTGGCCGGCGCGCCGGTCAGGATTCGAGAAGCCATACGCGCTTCCCCCGGCTTAGCGTGAAAGGACCGTCGGAACGCCGACGGCACGACAGCCGGCCGACACGGCCGCCACGCACCACGGAGGAGCCGGGATGACCACCGGAGTCAAGACGATCATCTACCCCGTCAAGGACATCGCGAAGGCGAAGGCCCTGTTCACCGCGCTGCTGGGGGTGGAGCCCTACGCGGACGAGCCGTACTACGTCGGCTTCAAGGACGCGGGTCAGGATGTCGGCCTCGACCCGAACGGCCACGCCAAGGGACTGGTCGGGCCGGTTCCGTTCTGGCACGTCGACGACATCAAGGCGTCGCTGGCGGCGCTGCTCGGCGCCGGCGCCGAGACGCTCCAGGAGATCCAGGACGTGGGCAACGGCAGGCTCATCGCGTCGGTGAAGGACGCGGACGGCAACCAGGTCGGGCTGATCCAGGACCCCACCCCCTGACAGGGACTGCCTGCCCGGCCCACCGGACGCGGGCGAGGGGCGAGCGGCGAGGGGCGACTGAATGCAGGCGCACTAGTTGCATACTCAACTAGTGGCCGGATCTCTGTTACCGTTCAGTTATGGCAACGAAGACGCCCGATGGCCGGCTGGAGGACCAGTGGCGGGACATCCTCTCGGTCCACGCGCGCACGATGTGCGAGATCGACCGCGCGTTGCACCCGCACGGCCTGGGCGCCAGTGACTTCGAGGTCCTGGACATCCTCGCCTCCCGGACGGCCACCGAGTCCGGCGAGCAGTGCAGGGTGCAGAACATCGCGGGCCGGGTCCATCTGAGCCAGAGCGCGCTGTCCCGGCTCATCGGCCGGCTGGAGAAGGACGGCCTGGTGGAACGCACCGTCTGCCAGGAGGACCGCCGCGGAGTGTGGGTCGCCCTCACCCGCAAGGGCCGCGACCTGCACTCCGAGGTACTCCCCCTGCAGCGGTCCGTGCTCGCCCGCATGTTGCGGCCGCACGACTGACCTCCTCCGCGGCCCGCCTCCACCGCCCTTCTGCACCCGCCCTGCGCACTCCGCACTCCTTACGCCGCTACAGCACGAACTCCGCTCCGTCCGGCAGGATTTCGGCGCCGGCCCCGGTCACCGACGCACAGGCGTCCGAGGCCGGGTCGAGCAGCGGGTTCGTGCTGTCGAGGTGGGTGTAGACAACGCGTGGTCCGGGGTGCCGGGCGAGCGCGGCCAGGCTGCCGTCCGCGCCGGCGACCGGAAGGTGCCCGGGATGGTGCTTCACGTGCTTCCGCCCGCAGGACGCGCGTACCCCCGGGTCCGTCGCCCCGGCCGCGTAGAACGTGCCGTCGAGCAGGACACAGGTCGCCCCGGTGAGCAGCTCGTCCAGCGCGGGCGTCCATCGCCCCAGGCAGGGCGCGTAGACGAGCACACCCCCGCTGGCCAGGTCCTCGATCCGGTACGCCGTCGTCCAGCGGTCGTCGTCGGCCCCGGCGATGCGCCTGGGGGCCCTGGAACCGACCGCGTGGGCGCTGACGACCAGTCCTCCGGCCAGGACGAATCCCCCCTCGGTCAGGCTGTCCGACCATTCCCACGGGGTGTGGCGGTCGAGCAGGGTGCGCAGCGGCGAGAGCGCGGCCAGGACCGGGGGCGCCGCGTAGACCTTCAGTCCCGGGGCATCGCGCAGCACGGCCAGTCCCATGACGTGATCGGCCTCGGCGTCCGTCAGCAGGACGCCGCGCACGGGTGTGCCCCTGGGTCCGGGCGCGAGCGCGGGGGTGGCGTTCAGCTGCGATCGGACGTCGGGTGAGGCGTTGAGCAGCCACCAGTCGCGGGAGTTGCCGCTGATGGCGACGCATTCCTGGGTGCGTGCGGGCAGCTTTCCGTCGCGGGCGGCCGAGCAGAGCGCGCAGGCGCAGTTCCACTGAGGGAAGCCGCCGTCGGCGGCGGTACCCAGCAGGACGACTCTCAAGGGAACCCCACTCCTCCGCGGCGGACTTTCCAGGGATCTTCCCCTTCGGGACGGGCCGGTCCACTCCACGGGGAGGAGTAATTCCGGACGTCCTTCGCCCGCGCGCGGGCCCGACGGCCCCCCGGGCGGGGCCGTGGGCGGAGCCCGCGTCGCGCGGTCGTCGGCCTACGGCCGCGCCAGCAGTGTGCGTACGCCCTCGGAGGTGAGGGTCAGACCGTGCGGTGAGGCGGCGTCGATCGTGAGGGCCAGATCGCCGGACGGCCACTGGGAGGCGAGCGCGCCGAGCGGTACGAGCCGGTAGCGCGAGACGGTGGGCAGGAGCTCGGCCAGCTCCAGCTCGGAGGTGAACACCGGAACCACCTGTCCGCCGTCGGGCTGGTCGAGGACGGGAAGCGCGACAGCGTGGGGATCGGCGATGTCCGCGTCGGTGGCGTCGTCCGGCACGGGCACCAGGACGTCGCTGCCGGCGAGCGTGTCCAGCGCCGCGGTGTCGTCGGTGTTCTCGGCGAGGGTGTCGAGGGCCTCCTGGGCGGGTGTCGCCGCGGGTGCGGTGGGGTGGTGGTTGTTCATGGGCGTGTCCATGGCGGATCCCCGGGTAGTGGCGGGCGGGCGGCCACCCGGGCCGGTCCGGCTCCCGGGCGTGTCGACGGTCGCGTACCCAACGCTCACCACGCCATTCATCCTGGTTCCCGTCGGGCGCGGAAGCGGCGATCACGATGTCCCGCTCGGGCGTGGGGCGCCCGGCGCGATCACGGTGACCGCCGCTCCTGTGCTCCGCCGGCCGGTCGCGGGCGGGCCGGTCGCGGGCGGGCCGGTCGCGGGCGGGCCGCCTACTTGAGGTAGGGCCCGTCGGTTCCGATCTTGCCGGGACCGTTCAGCACGTACACCCGCAGGTTTCCCTTCCCGGGCGCGGCGACCGACAGCGTGCCGCCGGAGACCGTCTTCACGTCACCGGTGACGGCGTCGGTGTAGGTGCCGTTCGGGATGCCGGTGAAGGTCGCGTCGCCGGTGACCGTGACGAGGGCGAAGCTGTCGGTCGAGCCACTGGTGTAGCGGCGCTTGAAGGCCATCGAGCCGGTGATGCCGTCCGTCGAGTACTGGCCCGACTGCAGGGCGGGGATCGCCCGGCGGATCTGGTTGAGCCGCTGGAGGTGCTTGACCAGCGGCTGTGCGAGGGTCGTCGCGACCTCGCCGCTCGCGGAGTCGGCCTTGCCGAAGCCGGAGGCCGTGACGCTGCCCGCGAGATGATCCCCGTAGTACGCGCGTCCGGTGGTCGCCAGGGGGCAGGTCGGCCCGCAATCGATCTGCTTGCCCGCCTGGAACTCGATCTCCGATCCGTAATAGAGGGTGGGGATGCCGCGGAAGGTCCACATCAGCGCCATGTTCTCGGCCCAGGCGTCGGTGCCGCCGCTGTAGCGGGTGCTGGACTTGTTCGGGCCGTAGTCGTGGCTGTCGACGTAGACGACGTTGTACGTGGCGTCGTTGACGGAGTCGTCGGAGTCCTTGCCGTTGTTGTAGGCGTTCTGCGCGTCACCGAAGTTCATGTGCATGCGCATGTCGATGATGTTCATCCCGGAGAACTGGCTGCGGTCCGGCGTGTGGTAGCTGTTCCCGCTCAGGAAGGCGTTGGCGGAGGTGGGCTGGTTACCGGTGCCGAGCTGCTCCTCGTAGTTGTACTGCTCGATCGCGGCCGTCTCGTCGTCCGCGCTGTAGTCCTTGCGTTCCTTCCACGTGTAGAACTGCGCCGAGTGGTTCACCGAGCCGCGGTTCCACTTGTCGTTGACGAAGGCGCCCACCTCGCCGAAGACGAAGAAGTTCTTCGCGGCGTCCGTGCCGAAGCGCTGGGTGACCCGGTCGTAGATGGCGGGCAGGAAACGGCGGTTCCAGGTGACGCGCGGGATGTGGACGGCGGTGTCCACGCGGAATCCGTCGACGCCCATGTCGATGTACTTGTCGTACGCGCCGATCAGGTAGTTCTGGACCGTGGCGTTCTCGGTGTTGAAGTCGGCGAGGTCCTCGTGCAGCCAGCACGAACGGGAGTCCTCGCCCTCCCAGTTGCCGATCCAGCACTGGTGGTAGTACGCCTTCGGGAACATCCCCGAAGTGGGGCTGGGCCACTGGCAGTTGTACAGGGTGTACCCTTCGGCGCTCTTGCCGCCGGTGGGCTTGCCCCAGTTGAGGCAGGTGTTCCCGGAGGGTTCTGCTGTCGACCACAGGTCGCCGTTGTAGTACGACTTCCCCGACTTGGGCTCGACGGTCAGGCCGTCGTACTCGAAGCCCTCGTTCTTCTCGTCGTAGTACCAGCTCCACTGGGAGTCGCGTACGCCGTATACGGTCGGCGTGAACAGGCCCTTCGCCCCCCAGCGGGAGCTGTGGTTGTAGACCACGTCCTGGTAGATCTTCATGCCCTTGGCGTGGGCCGCGTTGATCAGGTCCTGGTAGGAGGCGCCGGCCGACTCCAGTCGCGGGTCGACCTTGTAGAAGTCGTAGCCGTGATAGCCGTGGTAGTCGTAGTCCGAGCGGTTGAGGACGACCGGGGTGATCCAGACCGCCGAGAAGCCGAGCGCCTTGATGTAGTCGAGTTTGTCGACGAGACCCTTGAAGTCGCCGCGGAACATGGGGTCGTTGTTGGCGGCGTTGCCCGACTTGACGTCCTGGCTGCCGCCGCGGTTGTTGGAACTGTCGCCGTCGTAGAAGCGGGCGGTGAGGACGAAGTAGATCGGGTCCTTGCGCGGGTCGGTCCCGAGCGGGGTCCCCGAGGCGGGCGCCGGAGCCTTGTCACCGGTCGTGACGGGGGCCGCGGAGGAGGCGGACGAGGTGTTCCCGGCCGCGTCGACGGCCTTCACCGTGTAGGTGTAGGTGGTCTTCTCCTCAAGTCCCGTGTCGGAGTACACCGTCGAGCCGACGTCGGTGACGACGGTCCCCTTCGTGCCACCCGTGCGCGTGAGCTGGTACTTCGTCACGGCGGTGTCGTCGGTCGCGGGATTCCAGCTCACGACGACCGAGGTGTTGGTGGCGGTCGCCGTGACCCCGGTGGGCGTGGTGGGTGCCTGGGTGTCGGGCACCTGTGCGGCACACGGGTCCGTGGCGCCGGAGGTGACGGTGCGGTCCTTCACGGTCGTGGTGCCGGACGGGATCGTGTAGTCGGCGCTGTTGTTGTTGTCCCAGACGCCGTTTCCGTTGTTGAAGGCCGCCTTGAGCGAGGTCGCCGTACCGATGTCGAGGGTCTTCTTCCACCAGCCGGTGCAGGCGGTCTCCATGCCGATGCCGGGGACCGTCGTCCAGGAGCCGCCGGTGGGCGCGTAGTGGATGTTGGCCGTGGTCCAGCCGGAAGTGGCGGTCGAGTAGTAGACGGTGGCCTGGCTGCCGCTTCCCGCCCCGGTGTCGGCGCACGGGTCGCCGTGGGCGATCACGCCGTCCTTGACGGTGATGGTGCCGGTGCCCAGCGCGTAGTTGTTGCCGCCGTTGTTGTCCCAGGTGCCGCTTCCGTTGTTGAAGGTGGCCTGCAGCCCGGCGGCCGAGCCGAGGTCGACGGTCGCCTTCACCCAGTCCGTGCAGCCCGCCTCCATCCGCACACCGGGCGCGGTGGTCCAGGAGCCGCCGTCCGGGGCGTAGTGGAGGTACGTGGTGGGCCAGTTCTTGGTCTTCGTGTAGTAGAAGACGGTCGCCGTGGCGGACGTGGCGGCCGTGCTCTCCATGGGGACGGAGCCCGCGTCCGGCGGGGTCAGTCCGAGCAGTCCGGTCACCGCGACGAGCGCCATCAGCAGCCTTAGCGGCGGACGTTGGGGGCTGTGTCTCATGGGGCGTCTCCAATGCGGGTCCGGGGAGAGGGAGTTGCCTTGCAAGAAGAGCCGGCAAGTTCCTGAAAGCCCTTGCGGCCCGGAAGCTACAGGTACATGTCAGCGACGTAAAGAGATGTCACAACGACCGCGGCGCGAGGTGAGAACAGACGAGTGGCGGCCGTCGCCCCGCCGGGTCCACCGGGGCCCCACCTGCGCCGTCCGGACGTGTCGGGTGGAAGATGACTCAGCCCCTCACGACGGCCGAGGGCGTGAACCGACACCCCGGTCGCGCGAAGGTCAAGAATCCCCCGGGCGCCGGCAATCTCGCCGACGCCCGGTGAGAAGCTGTGGCCGAACCGGCGTATTCAAGGCGGAAGGGCATCCGCAGGCGCGCCCTTTCCCGACCGGAGGTAGCTCAAGCGTGACCATCACCAAGGAAGCCCCGCCGCCGGTCCACCGGCAGGACGAGGACGACCGCCGGGGCCGGCAGGGCTGGAACCTCAACTCCCCGCTCGCTCTGACCATGCTCCTGCTGCTGGTCATCGCGTCACAGGGGCCGATCCGCGGGTTGCTGTCCGCACCGGTGATGCAGAGCTGGATGACCGTGTTCGTCGCGGTGGTGGTCCAGGCCCTGCCCTTCCTCGTACTCGGAGTGCTGCTGTCCGCGGTCATCGCGGTGTTCGTCCCACCGTCGTTCTTCGCCCGCGCGCTGCCGAAGCGCCCGTCGCTCGCGGTGCCGGTCGCCGGGATGGCCGGGGCGGTCCTGCCCGGCTGCGAGTGCGCCTCCGTACCGGTCGCCGGGGCGCTGGTGCGCCGCGGCGTCACTCCGGCCGCGGCCCTGGCGTTCCTGCTGTCCGCCCCGGCGATCAACCCGATCGTGCTGACCGCCACCGCCGTGGCCTTCCCCCGGAACCCGGAGATGGTTCTCGCCCGCTTCGTCGCGAGTCTCCTCGTGGCCTGCGTGATGGGTTGGTTGTGGCAGCGTCTCGGCCGCGCCGACTGGCTGCGCCCACCGGCCCGCCCCGCGCACGACGGCCCCGGAAAGGGGGCGGCGTTCTGGGGATCGGTGCGGCACGACGTGATGCACGCGGGCGGGTTCCTCGTGCTGGGCGCGATGGCCGCGGCCACACTCAAGTCGGTCGTACCGGCGAGCTGGCTGCACGCCGCGGCCGGGAATCCGGTGGTATCGGTCCTGGCCCTCGCGATCCTGGCCGTACTGCTGTCGATCTGCTCCGAGGCCGACGCGTTCGTCGTCTCCTCGCTGACCCAGTTCTCGCTCACCGCCCGGCTGGCGTTCCTCGTCGTCGGACCGATGATCGACCTGAAGCTCTTCGCCATGCAGGTCGGCACGTTCGGCCGCGGTTTCGCCGTACGGTTCGCTCCCACCACCTTCGTCCTGGCGATACTCATGTCCGTACTGATCGGGACGGTGCTGCTGTGAACCGGCAGGCACAGGCGGCCGTGCTCTTCCTCACGGGCGCGGCGGTGCTGCACGCGAGCGTCACCGACCTCTACCTGCGGTACGTCAAGGCCGGGTTGCGGCCCTTGCTGCTCGCGGCCGGCGTGGTGCTGATCGTCACGGCCCTCGCGACGGTCTGGTACGAGATACGCGAGCACCGAACGGCTTCCGCCGGCCACCCCGACGACGAGTCCGACGGCGAGCGAGTGCGGGAGCAGGAGACCGGGCACGGGCACGCGAAAACGGGCACAGGCACAGGCGGGCATTCGGACGGGCTCGCGGACGCGGACGGGCACACGGACGGCCACGGGCACGGGCATCGTGAACCGCGCATCTCGTGGCTCCTCGTCCTCCCGCTGGTCGCGCTCATTCTGGTCGCCCCGCCCGCCCTCGGCTCCTACAGCGCGATGCGTACCGGTACGGCGCTGCAGGCACCCTTCGGCTACGCCGAACTGCCCGCCGGTGACCCGGTCACCCTCGGCCTGGTCGACTACGCGGGCCGGGCGGCGTACGACCACGGTCGCTCCCTCGGCGGCCGACGGGTCAAGATCACCGGCTTCGTGGCACTCGACCACGCCGGTACGCCGTATCTCGTCCGCATGGCCCTCAACTGCTGTGCCGCCGATGCCCAACCGGTCAAGATCGGCCTGTCCGGGCGGATTCCGCCCGTCCTGCGGCCCGACACCTGGCTCGAAGTCACCGGCAGCTACACGGGCAAGCGCACGACGGACCCGGTCAACGGCGGCGTCATCCCGTTCCTCGACGTGAGCTCGGCGAGGCCGGTCGCGACCCCGCACGATCCGTACGACGAGAGCTGGAACAACTGAGTCGGGCCAGGTCGCGGCAGATCCACGCCGGCCCGCCCGGCATGCCCCGACCCGGCCTGGCCTCCCACCGATCAGTCGGCGGCGGGGGCCTCGCCGCCCTGGCGGCCCGTTCCGCCCGCCGGGTCCGCCGCGTCCGGCAGATAGCTGGCCAGGCCGCGCAGGATGATCTCCAGGCCGATGTCGAACCTCTCGTCGGAGGAGTCCGTCACCATCACCCCGGACAGGGCGCGCAGATGGGGGAAGTCGGCTTCGGGCAGGGACGCGAAGTAGTTCTGCATGTCGTCGGCCATCTCACGCCAGTCGGGGCGGGCCAGGGAGGACCCGTCACCGGTGTGCTGGGCGGCCCGGTCCTGCCACATGCCCTCCTCCAGGACGAAGCCGTCGATGTACGTGGAGATGAGGTCACCGGCCTCCGCCGCGATCCGGTCCGGCAGTCCGGCGGTGCGGAAGACGGCGAGCAACGACTCGACGTGCGGCAGCAGTTCGGCGGTGAAGGGCACGTGGGCCATCGAGATCCGGGCCATGTCGCGGTGGGACAACAGTCGCCGGCGCCCGACCCGGGCGTAGTCGCGCACCTGCTCCCGCCACCGCTCCGGGTCGGGTTCCGGCATCGTGAAACCGTCGAAGAGCCGCGTGTACATCAGCTCCAGGAGGTCGTCCTTGGAGCTGACGTAGGCGTAGAGGGCGGAGACCGTGACCCCCAGTTCGGCCGCCACCTGGCGCATCGACAGCCCGTCGAGTCCTGAACGGTCCAGCACGGTGAACGCGGCCTCGACGATGCGTTCACGCGACAGCGGTTCACGCGCGGGTGTGGCGCGGGCGCGTACGGGCCGCTCGCGCTCCCAGGGGGACGGCGGAGGTGATGCGGGGGTGCCGGCGGCCGCGTCGCTCATGAGGACAGTCTAGGCGTCGGGAGAGCAGTGTTCTCGCTCGGAGAGCGGCGTTCACTCAGGCGGAACGCGATATATCTTGTCCTGGTCGCCAAGTTGCGCTATATCTTAATGAACGCCGTTCTCCCGCAGAGCACTGTTCTGTTAAGATGAACAGCGTTCACCGGCGCCTGGTCTCCTGTCTCTCCCTCCGTGACGGCAAGCCGGCAGTCACCCCCATCCGCCCACCGCGCCCGCGGGTCGTAACCCTGGCGCGGCCTCTTCACGAGGAGTTCCGATGTCCACCACCGGTGTCGCGTCCGCCGAGACGCCCATCGACTCACCAGTGCCGTACCGGTGGCGCTGGGCTGCGCTGTTCGTGATCCTCGCGGCCGAGGTGATGGACCTCCTCGACGCCGTGGTCACGAACATCGCCGGTCCCTCCATGCGGGCCGATCTCGGTGGCGGCGCCTCCACTCTGCAGTGGCTCGCCGCCGCCTACACCCTCTCGATGGCCGTCGGGCTCGTCACCGGAGGGCGACTCGGGGACATTCACGGGCGCCGCACGATGTTCCTGGTCGGAGCCGCCGGCTTCACCCTGGGATCGCTGCTGTGCGCGGTGTCCGTGTCGCCGGGGATGCTGATCGGCGCGCGGGTCGTACAGGGCCTGTTCGGCGCGGTGATGCTGCCGCAGGGCCTCGGCATGATCAAGGAGATGTTCCCGCCGAAGGAGTCGCAGAAGGCCTTCGGCATGTTCGGCCCGGTCATGGGTCTGTCCGCGGTCTGCGGACCGATCCTGGCGGGCTGGCTCGTGGACGCCGACTACTTCGGCACCGGCTGGCGCATGATCTTCCTGATCAACCTGCCGCTGGGTGCCGCGGCGATCCTCGGCGCCGTCCGCTACCTGCCGAAGGGCCGGTCCGACAGCAAGCCTCGGCTCGACATCCTCGGCATGCTCCTGGTCGCACTGGCGGCGCTGCTCATCATCTTCCCGCTGGTGCAGGGCCGTGAGTACGACTGGCCGGTGTGGACGTTCGTGATGATGGGCGCCTCGGTGGTCGTCTTCGTCGCCTTCGGCCGGTACGAGTCGAGCCGCAGCAAGACCGGCCGTGACCCGCTGGTCGTCCCCAGCCTCTTCCGCAAGCGCGGCTTCAGCGGCGGCATGATCCTCGGGCTGGTCTTCTTCTCGGCCATGCAGGGCTTCATGCTGGTGTTCAACCTCTACACCCAGATCGGCCTCGGCTACGCGCCGCTCAAGGCGGGCCTGGTGATGGTGCCCTGGTCGGGCGGCATGATCGTCGGCTTCGGGATCGCCCAGGGTCTCGTCAAGTTCGGACGGGCCGTACTCCAGGCGGGCGCGCTCGTCATGGCACTCGGCGTCTTCGGTGTGTGGCTGACCCTCGACATGGTGGGCGGCGGCGTCGGCCCCTGGCAGCTCCTGCCGTCGCTGCTCGTCACGGGCATCGGGATGGGCCTGCTCATGGCCCCGTTCTTCGACATCGTGCTCGCCAGCGTCGAGCAGCACGAGACGGGTTCGGCGTCCGGCACGATGACCGCGGTGCAGCAGCTCGGCGGCGCCTTCGGCGTGGCCATCCTCGGCACCGTGTTCTTCGGCCTGCTGGGCGGCGGGATCGCCACCGCCGTCGACCACCGCGCCGACGGCCTGCGGGAACAGCTGACCGCCGCGCACGTCGCGCCCGCGGCCCAGGAGCGCATCGTGGCGGACCTGCGGACCTGCACCTCGGACCGCGCCGTCGCCAAGGATCCTGCCGCGACCCCGGCGTCCTGCGCCCGCCTGGAGAAGGACACCCGGTCGGCCGCGGCCTCTCCCCAGGCCGGCGCCCGCATACCCGCCGCGCTGCAGGCCACCGCGTCGTCGGCGTTCCGGAGCGGTTTCGGTTCCGTCATGCAGACGGTGCTCTGGATCGTCGCCGGCATGCTCGCCCTGACGTTCCTGCTCGCGTTCCTCCTGCCGCGCCACGCGCGCCCCGAGGAATCCGCCGGGCACTGAGCCCCTGCCGTGTCGGCATCGGCATCGGCATCGGCATCCACGATCGGGACGGCCGGGCACCCCGTGCAAGGGTGCCCGGCCGTCCCGATTCCTATGCGTATCGGTATCCGGGTCAGGCATCGCGGTCGAGGATCCCGGACGGCACCCCGGGCCGGTCAGCGCCGCGCGGAACGCGTACCGTTCGGGCAAGCGGTCAAGCGGTCAAGCAAGGCGAGGCGCGCATACGACGCCCAGGAGCGGCCGCCGGCCATCGAACGCGCGGCACCGCCCACCTGGCGCCCGCGCCGTCACACCGCCCGACCCGTACCGTTCCGGAAGGACGCGCCCCGTGCTCACGTCGTACGCAGCCCACTTCGACACGCCCGCCGGGTACCTCGACTTCGCACGGTTCGGTCCGCCGTCGCGGGACGCCGTGGCCGCCACCGCGCGAGCCATGGAGGAGTCCGCCCGTGCCGATCACCGCACCGTGGACGGTCTGATGCGCGCGGAAGCGGCCGCCCGGGACACAGCCGCGCGCCTCGCCGGCACCGACCGCCGGCACACCGTACTGCTCCCGAACGCGTCCACCGGCCTGTTCCACGCCGCCCTCGGCATCAGGGAGGGGGTGGTCCTCGCACCGCGCACCGACTTCCCGGCCAACCACTATCCATGGCGCCGAACCGCCGGCCTGGGCCGGGCCACGCCACACTGGCTCGATCCGGCGCCCGGCAGCGGGGTCACCCCCGACCTGGTCCGTGCCGCTCTGACCGACGACGTGGCCGCCGTGTCCATCAGTGCCGTGGACTTCCGCACCGGCTTCCGCGCCGATCTTGAGGCGCTGCGCGAGGCGATCGGACCGGACCGACTGCTGATCGTGGACGCCATCCAGGCGTTCGGTGTCGCCGAGATGGCCTGGGACGCGGCCGACGTCGTGGTGGCGGGCGGTCAGAAATGGCTTCGCGCGGGCTGGGCCACCGGCTTCGCGACCCTGTCGGATCGCGCGCTGGAGTCCCTCGAACCGGTCCTCACCGGCTGGACGGGCGTCGAGGACGTCGGCCTCTTCGACGGAACGGAACACCCACCCGCGCCGGACGCGCAACGCTGGTCGATCACCAACCTCAGCCCGGTGACGGCCGCCGCGTTCGCGGCCGCGCTGGACCTCGTGGAACGGCACACCGTCGCGGCGATCGAGGCCGCGATCGCCGCACGGATCACCGAACTCACCGAGGTCATCGAGGAGCACAGCGGCCGCGTCCTCTCCCCCGCCGACCCGACCCGGCGCGCGGGCATCCTCTCCTTCACCATGCCGGACCACGATCCGTCCCTCGTCGCGAAGGCCTTGCACGCCGAGGGAGTCACTCCGACGGTCCGCACCGACTCGCTGAGGTTCTCCCCGCACGCCTCGACCCCACCTGAGGCGTGCGACCGGGTGGCCGCCGCGCTGTCGTCGCTGCGGAACTGAACGCGCGGACCGGCCGACCGACCTACGACCGCCGCGAGACACCTCGCCTCCGCGCGGCGCGGTCGGCCCCGAGTCAGCACGCGAGTCGGCAAGGCGGCACAGGGGGCAAGGGCACACCGCCCATCGCGGCCGGGCCGGCGTGAACCAGGGGAACTGGACTACCGCATCGGGTCCGGGTGCGGCAAGACGCGCGGAGTCGTCGTCCTGCCGGGCCGGGACTCAGCATCGCCGAGGTAGTAGACGGCTCCGGATTCGCGGCGCGGCGTGTTCACGACCACCCAGCCCACGATCTTCCCCCGTGTGTCCCTGAGTTGCCAGGGATCGAGACCGGGCCCCCAGTACACCCGCTGTTCGGAGCGTTCTCCGGGGGCGAGTCGACCGCTCATGTCGTGACAGTCATGTCCACGGCGGTCGGCACACTCGAACAGGACGGCTGGGGAGCCGGTGTCATTAGCGTGCACGACGAGTTCAACAAGGGCACGCCACTGGGGGGATCTTGAAAGCCGCTGACACCACGGTTGACACCCGACCCGTGCCGAGGGCCGGGCACGTCGCCGCGTTCGGACTGCTGCTGACCGCCGGCGCGCTCTTCGAGCGGGTCAACGCTTGGAGCAGCGGTCGCCAGTACGTCTTCTGCCACGCCTCGGAGGCCGTTGACCGACTGACGTACACCGCTCTTGGTCTGGTGCTGTCGGCGGGCGCCTTGTCGACCCTCGGTGCAATCGCCCTGTGGTGGAACAGAACCCGGAGCACCCGCCTCCACCTCGCATGCATGATCGCCGTGGTTGCCGTGCTCATGGCAGCAGACGGCGTAGACGCTCATGGAGAGCGGCGCGCTGCAACGATCGCAGCCGAGCGGCCCGCCGACGACAAGTGTGACTACACACCTCAGGACTACACGGCAACACCGGGTTGGTTCTACTGGTGAGGCATCAGCCGACGGGAGCGGAGGACCGGCGGTCGAGGTGACGCGATGTCACGGCTGTCCGCCGAGCCCGAGCTTCTTCACCCCGAACGGGGAGAAGACCATATGGGCAGCCCAGCCGTGGTGGATGAGAGCGATCTGGGACGGCACTGGCGTCAGCGGATAGACGGCCTTGCCCCGCGACCAGTTCGCGAGCAGGCCCTCGGTGGTGTCGACCGCGGAGACGACCATCGTCACCTGGAGCTTCCCGTCGCCCCACGTGTTCCACAGGGCCCACCCCTCGGGCCGGGCCTCGACCCCGAGACGGGCGCACGCCTCCTCATAGTTCTCCTCCATGCCATCCGGCATTGCCCCGGGACGCAGAATCACCACGCCCGCGAGCTTCAGCTCGGGGCGATCCGCCTCGTCGTCGAGGCAGCCGTCCCCGGGGAAGTGGTAGTGGCGAAGCCCCCGGGCCAGCGCGTTCACCGCCCGCTGCAGAGGCGTCGCGTCGTCTGCTTCGGGTTGATACGAGAGCCAGCCCTCGGCCGAGGCGGCGCCCGCGACCACGCTGGCGAGCCGTTCTATTTCTCGCAGGTGGTCGAGTTCGGAGAGTTCAGGTCGCGTCACGGCGGCCAGTTTCGCAGCGGCGCACGGCCGGGGCATCCCAGTTTCCACGCGCCTCGGATACGAAACCGGACCCTCGCCGGCCGGGCCTGTCAGGGGCCGACCCGAGAGGCCCCGGGACCGCCAAACTACCGAGGAATCACCACTCGACAGCAGTTGCATGCCGACGTAGACAAAGGTCACCCGACCGGGGTAGCTCTGAAACTCGTTGCCGATCCGCACGGCGCACGTGCCAGACGTGCCAATTGTCTGCGCAGTGCCGGGCGTTCGGGGCGCCTTCGCGGGCGCCGTCGACGAACACCGTCGCGCGGTCCCGGCACACGATCTGGACACTGGGGTGCTCGCGCAGCCACGCGGCGACACTGTCCACGTCGCGGTCGGGCAGCAGGTCATGCAGTTGGTGCGTCTCGCAGTCGACCAGGATGGTGCCGTAGCGGCGGCCCCTCCTGGTCGCATCGGACAGATCACTCGGGTAGGCGCGACGCTCCGTCATGACCTGGACGTACCGCCGGAACGCGAGTGCGCCCAGGCGCGAGGACGGGGCGGACGGAAGCCCGGCCGGATTCCGGAGTGCTCTGGGCTGGGACAGGCGCAAGCCGCCTCCTGCCTCAGCCGTCACCGCGCCCGACCATCCAGACTCGACCGCACCGGTCGCCTCACCAACACGGCAGCCTCGCGAGACAAAAGCCGGAAGACAACGGCGAGTTCTGGGTGAGAACGACCTATGAAACCGCGTTTGAGATCTGCCGTGGAGCCGTAAGCCCGACTGAGGCCGAGGAACTGGAGGATGATCCACCTTGGTGACCGGTAGGGGTCGTCGGACCGGAGGCGATGAGATGTTGCAGGTTCGGTACAGCGGGGAGACCAGAGAACTCGAGCTCTCTGGGACGCGTCCAGAGCTCTTGGCGCTCGGACACCTGCTGCGGGGGAAGGCTGGAAGCTGCGATCTCTCTGAGAACCGGCACCCCTTTCCCTACGAAAGGTCGTTGTCCGAGATCGCGTTCCGGGAGGACCCTGAGGGCGACACCGCTTCGATCGTCGCGGAGGACGAGATCCTGAGGATCCAGGGTGGGCGAGAAGCTCTCGACCTTCTCGCCGACAACATCGAGGGCTTCGCCTCCGAGGCGGATGCAAGCGGTCATTGTCACGTCGACTTCCCGACATTCGACTACATAGCGCCAGAGTCGGACCCGCTGGTGATTGCGTTCATGAAGTGAGCGGAGAGCCTTCGGCCGTAAGGCGGTTGAGCCCGCGGGCATCGGTGCGCGAGAGCGGTCGCGGACCTGGCAGGGTTGCCGGTCGGACTCGGGTGAGGCGGCGGACCATGGTGCCGATCATCGCCCAGCGGATCATCGTCTCCACGGTGCGGCCGGCTCCAGCAGGTCGGGCTCAGGACCAGCCCGGCGTCGGCGGGAGCGGCCATCTGGGCGGGGTCGGGAGCGGAACGTCCGACCGGAGCGGCGTGTCCGTGCCACGCCCGGCGAGCCAGGCGAGGATGGAGCGACCCGAGCCGGTGACGGTGGGGCCGGCCGGGGCCAGGGTCCAGGCGCGAGAGAGGTCGGTGGCCCGGATGCGGGTCACCGGGAAGCCTCGTGCAGTGAGCGCGGCGACGGTGTCGTCGAGCGCCCAGGTGACGTAGCCGGAAGGCCAGTCGGCTGTGGTGTAACCCAGGTTCAGGTCGACGTGATGGGTCTCGAGTTCTCGTCGGCAGCGGTGGAGAGTGAACCAGGCAGGATGCCGCCACCCTGCGAGTGCGGTGACGAGGATGAACCAGCGTTCGGCCGGCATGGCTCGGGCCTCGTCGAGCAGTCGGTCAAGACTGCCGCGCAGGTCGGCGACGAGCTCACCGGCGGAGCGCTCGGCGCCCTCGCGCAGCGCACGCTCAAGGGCGGCGGCGTTCGCCCGGGGACCGGGCTCCGTGCCGGTGCGGGCCACTGTCAGCAGCCATCGGTAGACGTCGGCGCTGCGAGCCAGGTGCGTGATGACGTGGCCTCGGCTCCAGCCGGGCAACGCTGACGGCTCGCGGGCCTGGAGGTGGGTCAGCGAGCCGAGGCCGGCGCCGACTCGCGCGACGGAGGCTCGGATCTCGTCGAGGAGGAGATCGATGTCTGCGAGAACGATGTCGGTGGTCTCGGTCACGACCGTCACCTTACGGTCGGCTGACGAGCCGGTCGCCCAGCAGTCGGATGCCCAGCGGTCGGATGCCTCGGTGACAGCCCGCGGTACCCGGACGTACGGGAGCCCCCGACTCCCCGGCGACCGGGGGCTCCCGAGCATGCCGCTGATCACGCTGACGCGCCGGGAGACTCCAGGATCTCCGACAGGGTCAGGTTCACAGGCGGTGTGCGTCCGGCTCGCCGCCGACCATCATGTGCGCCGGACGGCGATTCGATCTGTGCCGGAGCGTCAGCAGGAGAGGGAATCGATGTAGATGTGCTGAGCACTGTTGATCTTCATCCACATGCTGGCCGCGCCGTTGCGGTTCGTCGTCCGGGTGCCGCCACCCCACCAGTGCCACTTGGTGACACAGTTCGCGGGGAACTTCACGGCGTCGGTGTCATAGAATTTCGAGTACTTGCTCGAACCCGACCATCCGTGTGGATCCAGCCAGATCCGAGCGTTGGGCACGTTGGCCACCCGGACCGGGTTGCCGTGGCAGGGGAGGTTGTCTCCGTTTTCGTACGTGCCGTAGCTGTCGGCCCAACAGTTCGAGATCGACACGGAGTAGTCGGTGTTGTTGCTCACCTCACCACCGCATCCCGAAGTGTCGCAGGTGCCGGCCGAAGCGGGCGCCGACAGCAGCGCCAGGTTCAGCGCGGACGCGACGAGGACTGCCGCGGCGGCAAGGCTCTTTCTCACATTCACTCCCAGGTGACGTAGCGGGAACTCGGTTACAGATAAAGGGTGTTGGTCTTCGACCCCAGACCGTACGGAGCCGTCGTTCAGCCGATCAGGCAAGGTCCGGCAGGTCGCCGACCCGTCAGGGGTGATGCGAGCGGATCGGCTCGCTCGGCGCTCGTTCGGCGATGTACGGACGGGTCGTCCAGGGGGCGGCGCGTTGTCCGGACGGTGCCCCGGATTCACCGCTTTCGGTTCAGCCCTCCCACCGGGAGTCGAGCGCGATGGCCTGCAGCCGGTCGAGCGTGAGCGGGGGCTGCGGCCGCGTCACCGGTCCGCCCTCGATGTAGGAGTTCACTTCCTGGATGATGACCCGGCGCCCGTCGGGGTGAAGGGTGTCGACCAGCCACACCACGGCCGAGCCGCCCTTCTCGGATGCCCGCTCGGCCCGCTTCACCTGGGTGCCATCGGCCAGGGTCAGTGCCTGGCACTCGATGTACTCGCCGTCGCAGCCCATGCGCCCGGCGAGGACGTCGCCCATGTCGTTCTGGACGTTCACCCCGATCATGCTCTTTCCGTGGCCGTCGTCCCAGACCAGTGCGGCGTAGCCTTCCTGGCTCTGCTCGTCGGAGATCTTCCCGCCCTTGGGCAGCAGGGACTTCAGCACCCGGATCATCTGGCGGCCGGACAGCGAAGCGCCCGAGCCGGAGAGCGCGGTGGACGGGGCCGAGGCGCCGGCGTTGCCGCCGGCGGTCCGCGGTGCGGCGGCGGAGGCCTGCGCCGCCGCACCGAGCCCGAGGGCCAGGACGAGGCCGGCGGCGACGGCCACGCGGCGGCCCGGACGACGGCGTGCGGGGGTGTTCCTGTTCATGTTGTGGCTTCCTTCTCCGGTCCGAACGCGGGTGTTCTCCACGTCGCGGGACGGCGGGTGTTGTGGGGTGCCGATCGCCGCCCGGGCACAGGGATGTCCCGGTGCACAGGCGGAAGGTGGATGGTGTCGTGCCGTCGGCGGGGCGGTCGTGCCGCCTCGGCCGGTGCGACACCCACAGCTTCCAGGACGCCGGGAACCCCCGACAACAGCCGCCGCACATCTGGGACGGTGGGACCATCCCACCCCTGTTGACCTGCGGAAACAGGGGGACCCTGGGATGCCGTCCTGGGACGTGGAGACGACGCGCGCCGCGTCGGCCGGCCATCGGACACGGCCGACGTCGCTCGTCGGCTGCTTCTTCAGGAAGCCGAACTCGACCCGGTCGGCTTCGCGGGCTCGCCGCTCGTCGGTCTCCGCGTTGTCGTCGGCGGTGGTGACCGGGGACCCGGCCGACGGGGCTGCGGTACCGGTAGCGGGGCAGCCCCTTGCTGTCGCGGCCGGCGCAGGTCGCCCGGTGAACGCACGAAAGCACGAACGCACGGTCGCCGCGTGCCACGGCCGTCCCGGATGCACGGGTCGGCCGCGGGCGACAGGAGACTCCGGCGGCTGTTTCCCCGCCGGCCGGCTCGACCGGCGTAGTCGCGGGTCACCGACATGGCACCTCACCCGCTCCCCCGAAGCGGTGATCACGCGTCCGGTGTGCCGGGCACGGGACGGGGAGCCTCAAGGCGTAGCACGAGTGCACGTAGGGCCCGGAGTTCGGCGTCCAGGGCCTGCGCGCCTTCACGGGTGAGGGTTACCCATGTTCGGGGGCGTCGACCGGCGTAGCCCTTCTCCACGTTGATCATTCCGGACTCCTCCAGCACCTTCAGGTGCCGGGAGAGATTTCCGTCGGTGACGGCCAGTTGCTTCTTCAGGAAGCCGAACTCGACCCGGTCGGCTTCGCGGGCGACGGTGAGGATGCCGAGCCGTACGCGCTGGTGCACGGTGTCGTCCAGCGCCTGGGTGGGATGCGGTTCCTCTTGGTCGTCCTGCGTAGCGGTCGAGTCTGCGACGCTCATGAGGCGACGGTACCCGCGACCGCGACACCTGGCGCGCCCCGGCGGCGGACCGCTGTCCACTCGCACAGACCGGCGAGGAGCAGGACGGCGGCGAGCAGAAGGGCTTTGGCCTGCGGTCCGTCGGACCAGCCGGGGTGGGCGGAGTGCTGCCAGGGAAGCCATCCACTGCCCCAGGAGGCTCCCAGGTACCCCGTGAGCAGCAGGGCGTGAGCGGTGCCGGCCGCCGCGGCGATCCAACTGCGTTCGGCGATTCCGAGGGCGAGGAGTCCGATGCCGACCAGGTACCACGGGGAGGCGTAGCTGTTCTCCAGCAGCACGGCCTCCCACGGCTGGTCCTTGCCGAACAGCAGCGCCACCAGAGCTGTCGTGATCACAGCGGTGGATACGACGGTCACGCGCACCCACATACCGCGCCGGGGGACGACACCCCGGGCCTCGCCGCGCAGGCGATACCAGCGGGCGAGGACGAACCATGCGAGCGGGAGGAGCGCGAACCACACGCCCCATGCCGCGAAGCGCAGGACGGCTCCGTCGAACTCGCCTTTGAGGCAGGGGGTTCCTGGTTCGTGGACGACGCACAGGCCGGTCAGCTCGGCGTGGGCAAAGGCCGGATAGGACCCGATGTAGCGCCCGTGCGCTCCGAAGTTGAAGGCGTACCGGGCGACCGGAACGGCCGCGAGCGCGAGGAGCCCGAAGCCGAGGAGCGAAGTCCATGCTCCGTTGGTCTGCGTGCGGGTCCTCGCCCGGAGGCCTTCCGTCGCTGCCAGCAAGGCGGCTGCGGCCGCCCTCGGTTCCGGTCCCGCGCTGCTCGGTGTGGATGTTCCCATCTGTCCCCCTTGTGGCCGGCGCTTTGGCAGCGCCCGTGGACGGACCGTCAGACGGTCCCTCGCCGAGCATCAACTTTGCGATGCAAAGTACATGGCAGTCTAGAGTAACCGCCGAGCGCGTCGTTCAGTTGACAGCCACACGCCCCCGCGAGTCATGCCGGATCACGAGCGCCGAGCCTGGCAGCAACCCGTCCCGGGCCGCAGAGGAACTCTCACGGTTGTCTTCTTCGCGGTTCCGCGACGGGACTGCCGGCCTCCGGGCCGGCGAAGCCGGGCAGCCAGCGGAGGGCCTCGGCTCGGAACGGGATCTCGCACTCCAGTTGGCACAGCACCGCGGTGGCGGCGCCGATGACGCGGTTCACCAGGACGTACGACGGTGGAAGGTTGAAGCGGCGCACCAGGCCTCCCTCGCGCCAGTCGAAGGACTGCACCACTTCCTCGCGGAGCCATGCGCGGGTGAAGCGGTATGTCTCGGCGGCCGACGGGGTCGCGACGGGGAGCAGGAGGGAGGCGAGGGCGGCGTGGTCGGCTGGAGCGGCGGACCTGATGAAGCCCTCCTGGACCAGGAGGTCCTGGGCCGCCGCCCAGTCGCCCTGGTGCACCAGGCGGTTCAGGTTGCCCAGGGCGGGTGGGAAGCCTTCCGGCAGGTGCTTGACGGCGCCGAAGTCGATGACGCCGAGCCGTCCGTCGTCGAGCCGCCGGAAGTTGCCCGGGTGCGGGTCCGCGTGGAGATGTCCGGCGCGCTCGGGCCCGGAGAACAGGAAGCGCGCGTACCGGAGCCCCGTCTCGTCGCGCTCGGCCTGCGACCCCTCCCGGATCACGGTGGCGAAAGGGGTACCGTCCATCCACTCGGTGACGAGCACCCGCTCGGTGAAGGTCACCACGTCGGGGACCAGGACGTCCATGTCCGAGCGGTAGGCATCGGCGAACGCCTGCTGCGCAGCGGCCTCCAGGCGGTAGTCCAGTTCCTCCGTGACCCGCTCCCGCAGCTCGCCCACCATCGGTTCGACGTCCAGCCCCGGAGCGGCCACGGAGAACAGCCGGATCAGACGGCCGAGTCGGGCGTAGTCGCCGAGCAGCGCCTCCGCGGCTCCGGGATACTGGATCTTCACGGCGACCGCCCGGCCGTCCTCCCACACCGCCCTGTGCACCTGTCCGATCGAGGCGGCCGCGGCGGGCATGTCGTCGAAGGACACGAACCGTGTGCGCCAGTCCTTCCCCAGCTCGGCCTCCAGTACCGCGTGGACGCGTGCGGCAGGCAGGGCAGGCGCCGCCTCCTGGAGCAGCGTCAGGGCCGCCCGGTAGGGGCCGATCGCCTCCGCGGGCAGCGCCGCCTCGTACACGGACAGCATCTGGCCGAACTTCATGGCGCCGCCCTTGAGTTCACCGAGCACGCGGAAGAGGTGCCGACCGGTCCTGCGCTGGAGTTCGGCGGTGACGAGGTCGTCCGGCTGACCGAGGAGGCGCCTGCCGATGCGCAGCGCCGAGCGGCCGGCGAAGCCGAGCGGCAGCCCGGCGAGGCGGGCGTTGCGGACGAAGGGGGAGCGCGGGATGTCACGGGCGGGCGGCCTGTCACCGCCGCCCTTGTCCCCGCCCTCCTCGTACCCGGTCAACGGGCGTTCCTCGCGGTCGTGACGGCCGAGGGGGCCCGGGTGAGACCGGTGACGGCGTTGGCGATCAGCGTGTGTCCGGCGCCCTCCCCCATCGTCATGATCGACTCCGGATGGAACTGGACCGCCGCTATGGGCAGTTCGCGGTGCTCGATGGCCATGACCGTCCCATCGGCGGTGCGGGCCGTCACGTCCAGCACGCCGGGCAGTGAGCGGGGTTCGGCGTACAGCGAGTGGTAGCGCCCGGCCTCGAAGCGCGCGGGCAGGTTCTTGAAGAGCGTCCCGCCGCCGTCGGTGACCTCGATGGACGAGGGTTTGCCGTGCACGGGCCGCCGCAGTCTGCCGAGCGTTCCGCCGAAGTGCTCCACCAGCCCCTGCAGTCCCAGGCAGACGCCGAACACGGGCAAGGCACGCGTCAGTGCCGCGTCGATGAGTTCCGACATACGAAAGTCCGCCGGGCGTCCCGGCCCCGGTGACAGCACGAGCAGGTCCGGTGCCAAGGTGTCGAGCAGCTCGGCCGGAAACCCGGCACGGTAGGTGACGACCTCCGCGCCGGTCTGCCGGAGGTAGTCGGCGAGTGTGTGGACGAAGGAGTCCTGGTGGTCGACCAGGAGCACGCGACAGGGGTCGCCGCCGTCCGCGGCGGTCTCGGCGTCAGGGATGACCGGCCGGTACGGGGAAGCGCCGGGCGCGGGCACCGGCACGCCGGGCGCCGGATTCGCGTCCTCCACGGCGTCGAGCAGTGCGAGTGCCTTGAGCAGGGTCTCGCTCTCCTCCGCCACCGGATCGGAGTCGTACAGCAGCGTGGCTCCAGCCCGCACGGTGGCGACCCCGTCCCGTATCTGGACGGTGCGCAGCGTGAGTGCCGTCTCCAGGCCGCCGTCGAATCCGATGCGCCCGACGGCGCCGCCGTACCAGCGCCGCGGGCTGCGTTCGTGCTCCTCGATGAACGCCATGGCCGCGCGCTTGGGCGCACCCGTCACGGTGACGGCCCACATGTGACTGAGGAAGGCGTCGAGGGCGTCGCGGTCGGGGCGCAGCCGGCCCCGGACGTGGTCGACGGTGTGGATCAGCCGTGAGTACAACTCGATCTGACGGCGGGCAAGGAGCTCGACGCTGCCCGGAAGGCAGACGCGGGCCTTGTCGTTGCGGTCGACGTCCGTGCACATCGTGAGTTCCGACTCCTCCTTGCGCGAGTCGAGCAGCGTACGGATCTGCTCGGCGTCCTCCAGAGGTCCTCGGCCGCGCGCGATGGTGCCGCTGATCGGGCAGGACTCGACGGTGCCGGCCACGGGGTCGACCCGGACGAACATCTCGGGTGAGGCTCCGACGAGGTGCTCGCCGCCCGCGAGGTTCATGAGCAGCCCGTACGGTGCGGGGTTGCGTGTCCGCAGTCTGCGGAAGATCTCGGACGGCGGTGACTGGGCGGGGCGGTGGAAGCTCTGGCCCGGGACGGCCTCGAACATCTCACCGTCGTGGAAGCGCCGCCGGGCGCGGCGGACCAGTTGCGCGTACGCGCCCGGTGCGTGGTCGCGGTATACGGCCGGCTCGGCCGGCGGCCCGTACGGGGCGGGGGGCGTGGCGCGGTCGAGTCCGGCGGTGGAGCGGCCGGCGTAGCAGAAGTCGTAGGAGTACCGCACCGCGATGCCGAGTCGCCGGTCGATCCGCAGGATGCGGTCCGGGAGGTGCAGTGCCATGGTGCGGTCGCGGGGAGCGCGGTCCTGGTGCAGGGGTACGGGATCGAACCGCAGGACCAGGTCGTAACCGAAGGCCCCGTACAGCCCCCACAGGTCGTCGTCCGGGCTGGCGAACCCGGCGACGAGAGTGCGCAGCAGGGTCAGGACGGAGGGGCGTCGTGTCCGGTCCTCCTCCGCGATCAGCTGGTCACCACCGCCGATGTCGACGGTGATCAGTCCCGCACCCGGGTCCCACCGCGCGTCCTGCGGGACGAGGACGGCGGCGAGGGCCGGCAGCAGCACCCGGCCGCGCTCGTTCAGCGCGCGTACCTCCACGCTGTCCTGGACGGCCGTCACCTCCACGGGAGGGTCCGCGTGCGCGAGGTCGAAAGGCCGGTAGCGTCCGGGCTGTTCGGAACGGCCCGAGAGCAGCAGACCTCTGCGCAGATCGAGGGCGCTCTCCAGACGACCGAGTTCCGCTTCGGCCGGCGGAAGGGCGAGCGGCTCCGCGGTACGGGTCACCTCCACGCCGATCGGGGTCGTCCACCGCTGGATCGTTGCCGTCATCGTGGGGCCCTTCTGCATCGGTTTCGGTGGCGGATTCGGTGGTGGGTTCCGGTGGCGGATTCGGTGGTGGCATTCGGTGGCAGCGGTCGCGTCGGTCCCGCGGCGCGCCGCCGGACTCAGCCGCCCGCACGGGTGGTGCGGAAACGGGTGACGACCCGGTCGACCAGCAGCCCCGCCGCCCCGGTGTACTGCTCGGGGTCGCACAGAGCCCGCAGGGACCCGGGACTGTGCCGTCCGGTCAGCTCGGGGGCTTCGGCGAGTACGTCCGCCAGGTGCCGTCCGCTGGTCGCCGCCAGCGCGGATGCCCGGCCGACCAACGCCTTGGCCGGAGCCCTGCCCAGCTCGGACGAGAGGACGGCAGCGAGCCGTTCGGAGACCACCAGGCCGCCGGTGAGGGCCAGGTTGGCGCGCATCCGGTCGGCGTGGACGATGAGTCCTTCCGCCAGTTCCGCCGCGGTGTGGGCGGCTCCGCCGGCCAGCCTGAGACACTCGCGCAGAGGCCACCATTCCGCATGCCAGGCACCCGCGGGGCGCTCGTCGTCGACCACCGCCGCCTGCGCGAGGCCGCTCACAAGTCCCGGGATCTGGTAGGCGGCCGAGCGGATCAGGGCGGCGAGGGCCGGGTTGCGCTTGTGCGGCATGGCCGACGACGCCCCGTGCCCCTCGGCGCCCGGTTCGGTGACCTCCCCGGTCTCGGTACGGGACAGCAGCTGGACGTCCGTCGCGAAGGTGCCGAGCCCGGCGGTGGTGAGGGACAGCGCTCCGGCGAGGTCCGCGAGGGGGGTCCGCACGGTGTGCCAGGGGACGGCGGGTTCCGCCAGGCCGAGTTCGGCGGCGACGGCGGCGGGCAGCCGCCGCACGCGGTCCTCCGCTCCGCCCGGTCCCACCGGTCCCTGGATGCGGGCGTAGGCGAGGTATCCGGCCATCGTGCCCGCCGCGCCGCCCAGTTGGACGGGGAGCCCGCCCTCGTGTATCGCGCTCAGTCGCTCCTCGGCGTCCAGGACGGCCTGGAGCCAGCCGGCGGCTTTCAGGCCGAACGTGGTGGGGACGGCGTGCTGGCCGAGGGTGCGCGCGGCCGCCGGTGTGTCGCGGTGGCGTTCGGCCAGGGCGGCCAGAGCGGTGGCGGTGCGGTCGAGGTCGGTGAGGATGAGGGACACGGTGCGGGCGGCCACCAGCATGAGGGCGGTGTCGAGAACGTCCTGACTGGTGGAGCCCTGATGGACGTAGTGCGCGGCCTCGGGGTCCTTCTGCGCCACGGTGTCGGCGAGCATCCGTACCAGGGCGACCACCGGATTGGCCGCCGCCCGCGCGCGCAACGCCACCTCCCTGACGTCGAAGTGCTCGGCTCGCGCGGCGGCGGAGATGGCCGCGGCCGCCGACGCGGGTACCGTGCCCAGCCCGGCCTGGGCCCGCGCCAGAGCGGCTTCCGCGTCGAGCATGGCCTGGAGGCACGCGGTGTCAGTGGTCGCCGTCTCCGCCGGGCTACCGGCCCGTACGGGTGAGAGGAGGCCACTGTCCTGGACGGCCTCGGACATGACGTGTGCGATGCTCATCGGGCCTCCTGAACGGTGCGGGTCTGCGTGTTCGCCCGGACGCGGGTCTGCGTGCCGGGGCGGGCCAGAGCCTTGGTGCCCGGACGGGCCGTCGTGGCCAGGGCGAGCAGGGCCGTCGCGATCGCGTCCGAGTCGCCGAGTGTCACGGAGTTCACTCCGGGCCGGATGCCCGCGGCGGTCACCCAGTGCACGCCCTCGGTCGGGACGCCGTAGGCGAAGCGGCGCGGGTGCGCGCGGCCGTCCGCGGACACCAGGTGGTAGGGACGGCCGGTGACCGCGAGGCCGCCCGTCTCGTAACTGTCGTGCTCGGGGCCATGGACCGTGAAGGCGGCGCATCCGCCCGTCGCGGCGAGGTGCCGCAACAGCGGGTCGGTGGTGAGCCGCAGGCCGTGTTCGGGCAGCCTGGCCTCCACCAGCGTGGTCACTTCGACGCGCGATCCGGGTACCTCGGCGGAGTCGACGGCGAAGGCGCCGGCCCCTTCGTCGGCGTACACGCGCATGCCCGGCCCCAGGACGGTCAGGACGCCGGCCTCCATGAGGGCCGCCATCTGCTCGATACGGCCGGCCGGCGGGCCGATGGACAGGAAGGCGTTGAGCGGGGTGTACCAGCGTTCGAGATCGTCGCGGTGAGAACGGCCGGTGAGGCCGCCGTGGTCGACGACGATCCGGATCTCGTTGCGCAGGTCCCGCAGCACGTCGAGGGCCGCCTTGAACGGGCCGTCGAGATTGCCCGCCGCGGACTCCTCCACGTCCTTGCGCAGTGCGTCCAGCAGCCAGTCCTGGTAGTCGTCGGCGTCGTGGAAGGAACGGTCGCCGTACGGACGGGCGACGAGCTCCCAGTCCCATCGGTCCTGCGGGGTGATCCCGAACTCGTCCAGGACTTCGGCCTCTTCGGCCGATCGCCAGGGCAGGCCGAGCGTGCGTTCCTGGAACCGGCGCGCCTCGCAGAGGCATGCCCGCCGGGTGAGCCGGGCCGCGTAGAAGACGGTCTCGACCTCCTTGGCGACCAGCGGCCACAGGTCGCGTACGAAGTCGAGTCCGCCGCGGTCCGCGGTGCCGCGCAGCTCCGCCAGCTTCTCGGAGGTGAGCACCCGGGGGCGGTGGCGGCCGTGCGCGCCCTTCTGGTTACGGCCGCGGGAGAGATACGGGACTCCGCGCCGTGAGCCGGCGAACAGTCTCGGTTCACGGCCCGAGGGGTGATAGACGAGCGGAGCCGCCTCCGTTTCTCCGGTCCGCTCGAACGTTCCTCCCCGGCCGAGGGTGAACAGCGCCAGGTGGTCGAAGAAGTTGAGGCCGAGACCGCGCAGGGCGACTGCCTCGCCCGGTCCTACGGACGTGAGGTCGAGGTCGGCGGGATTGGCCGGGCGCACGTACCTCAGCCCGTGGTCCGCCGCGAACGAGGACAGCCACTCCTGCGACTCGTCCGCGCGCACCGGCAGATGCCCCTGCGCCATGACCACGGCGTCGAGGCCGCCGATGCGGGTGCCGTTCGCGAGCGTGACGCTCTGCCGTCCGTCCGACTCGTCGTGCAGCCGGACCGCGCGCATCGGGTGGACGACGACGCGGACATGGGGCGGCGCGGTACGGACCACGCGGCGGAAGACCCACTCCAGGTAGTGACCGTAGAGAGCACGCGTCGGATAGGAGTCGGGGGTCAGGTCACGGGCCTCGGCGAGCACTTGGTCGTCGTAGCCGATGTCGTTCCAGCGCTCCCGCGGCTCGTCCATGAGCGTGAGGTGATGCGCCCATTCATGGAGGCTCGGACCCGGCGCGAGGTCGCCCGCCATCTCCACGCTCGCGTCGGTGAACAGCGTCACCTGCGAGGCCACCGTGTTCATGAGCAGGTGGTGGGACTGGCCGGTGCGCCAGACGCGGCCCGAGCCGGGGCGGCATGGGTCCGCGAGGTGCACCACGACCGCGGTGTGTGCGGCTCGCCCGCGGGCGGTGGCGCAGAGCCGCTCGAGCACCGAGAGGCCGCGGGGTCCGGCCCCGATGATGCAGACCTCGAGCTGTCTGTCGCTCACGGAAGGTCTCCGTTCCGGTGGGGAGTTGGGTGAGGGTTCGTGCGCGCGGCGGCGGCGGTCACGGCTGCCGGCTGCCGGCTGCCGGCTGCCGGGTTCAGACACCGAGGCTGCGGCCGATGACCTCTTTCATGATTTCGTTGGTACCGCCGTAGATCGGGTGCACCCGGTTGTCGACGAAAGCCCTGGCCACGGGCGTCTCCCTCATATAGCCGTAGCCGCCGTGCAGTTGGACGCAGCGGTCGAGGACCCGCCGCTGGACGTCGGTGGCCCACCACTTGGCCTTTGCCGCGTCCACCGCGTCGAGCCGACCCGCGTTGTGCTCGGCCACGGCCCGGTCGACGTAGGTGCGCGTGACGTCCAACTCGGTCGCCATCTCCGCCAGTTCGAAGCGCACATGCTGGAAGGCGCCGATGGGCTGCCCGAACGCGGTGCGGTTCCGGCAGTACGCCAGGGTCTGTTCGAACGCGGTCTCGGCGGCAGCCACGGCGTACGCGGCGATACCCAGCCGCTCCTGCGGGAGATGGTCCGCCAGGTGGAGGAAGGCACGGCCCGGACGGCCCAGGAGGTTGGCGGCCGGCACCCGGACACGGTCGAAGAACAGCTCCGCCGTGTCCTGCGCCGCCATGCCGATCTTCTCCAGCTTGCGGCCGCGCTCGAAGCCCGGCATGCCCCGCTCGACGACCAGAAGACTCAGTCCCCGCGCGCCTCGGTGCGCTTCGGTCCTGGCCACCACGATCACCAGGTCCGCGTGGATTCCGTTGGTGATGAACGTCTTGGCGCCGTCGAGGACGTAGTCGTCCCCGTCGCGGTGCGCGGTGGTGCGCAGGGCCTGCAGATCGCTGCCGGCGTCCGGTTCGGTCATCGCGATGGCGCTGATCAGTTCGCCCGAGCAGAAGCCGGGCAGCCAGCGCCGCTTCTGCTCCTCGGTGGCCAGGGCCAGGAAGTAGGGGGCGACCACGTCGTTGTGGAGCGCGAAGCCGACGCCGGTGGCGCCGACGCGCATGATCTCCTCGCTGATGATGACCTGGTAACGGAAGTCCCGGACGCCCCCGCCGCCGTACTCCTGCGGCACGTCCATGCCGAGGAGCCCGAGCTTTCCCGCACTGCGCCACACATCGCGGTCGACGAGTCCGTCGCGCTCCCACGCGTCATGGCGGGGCACGATCTCCCGCTCGACGAAGTCACGTACCAGGGCACGGAAGTCCCGGTGCTCCGTGGCCAGTTCACTCTCACGCATCACGCGCTCCCCTGCGGTGGATGATCTGCTCGACGGTGCCCGTGCACGCGCGGCGGCCGTCCTGGGTGAAGCGGACCTCGGCGACGGCGAGACGGGTCGAGCAACCGGTCAGCTCGGTCTCCACGCGGACGGGGCCCGGAATGAGCGGTGCGTGGTAGTCGACGGAGAGCCGGGCGGTCAGGAAGCCCGACTCGTCCGGGAGGGCGGACAGCATCACCAGTCCCGCGAAGTGGTCGACGAGGCAGGCGATCCAGCCGCCGAACACGACACCCGGGGTGAGAGTGAGCGCGGCGTCGAACTCCGTCTCGCAGGTGATCAGGCCCGGCAGCCAGCTCGTCGCGGGCGGCAGAGCGAGGGTGGACGCGGCCGGAGGGCCGGGCACGGTGCCGTCGGCCAGACCGGCCAGCATGCGACGGCCTCGGGTGTCCGCGTCGGCCGGTGCCAGACCGCGGAGCCGGTTCTGCCGCACGGCGGGCAGGGTGGTTTCGGGCATGACGACTTCTCTTCTTCCGGGGTCTTTGTGGACGGGAGCCGGTCATCGGCCCGTCGACGAGCCCACGCCGCTCGAACGAAGAAGGGAGCAGGCGAGGGTGAGGGGCCGTCCAGGCCGGTACGGGGTCCGGGCGCGTGCCCCGCGAGGGGCCCGCGGCATCGCCGGACGCCGCCGGACAAAGGGGTGGACCCGCCGCCGCCCCCGAGTGCGGGGGATGAACTCCGGCACGGCGGCGGGCCGGTTCAGGAGGCGATGGTGCCGTTCGCGGCGCCGCCGCCGAGATCGACGACCGACTGGATGTCGCGCCGACGTCCCTCCATCTCACGCCGGGTCAGCGCGTCGACGGCCGCCTTGTCGTCGAGTTCCCGCAATGCCGCCTCGTCGATGTCCTGGAAGCCGAGGACGCCCATCTTCCGCAGCCCTTCCTGCACCCGCGGGCCGAACATGCCGATCTCCTTGAGGCCCGGCACGATCCGCATGAAGACGAGGCGGCGGAACTCGCGCTTGGCCGGCGAGCGGCGGGAGGCCTCGATCGCCTCCGCGCCGTAGCCGAGGGTGTTCCAGATGTCGTCGTCGACGTACCGGTCGCGCAGCGCCCAGCAGCCTTCGATGACGAACTCCTCGCGCTCCCGCAGCTCCGGCTCGGACAGCTGCGGGTAGTACGCGCGCAACAGCAGCCGCCCGAAGGCGACATGGCGGGCCTCGTCCCGGGCCACGTAGGCGCTGAAGGCACGGGCCAGCGGGTCCTTCAGCCGCTCGCGGTGCACGCCGAAGGTGGCGAGGCCCATGTTCTCGACGAGGATGTGCGCGGCCAGCACGCCGAAGTCCCATCGCGGTTCGCGCATGGCATGCTCGAACATGGCGGCTATCGACGGCGAAAGCCCGTACCGCAGGCCGATCTTGGTGTGCAGGAAGCGGTTGAAGCCCTCGACGTGGCGGGCCTCGTCCATCAGCTGGGTGGCCGCGTACAGCTTGGAGTCCAGGTCGCTCACGGTGAGCAGGATCTTGCCCACGGCGATGAGGGCGGCCTGCTCGGAGTGGAGGAACTGCGAGTACAGCCAGCCGCTGCTGTGTCTGCGGACGGTGCGCCGCTCGCCCTCGGGCAGCCGGTCCCAGAGCTTGGAGCCGGCGATGGAGATGAAGTCGTCCGGCAGACCGAGCGGATCGTCCGGGTCCACTTCGTGGTCCCAGTCGAGGCGCTCGTCCATGTCCCACTGCCGCTGCTTGCCCTGTTTGTACAGTCGGACCATCTTGTCGTTGCGCCGGTCGTAGTCCCACTGGATGACGGCGTCGCCGTACACCGGGACGGCCCACTCGCCGGCCAGGGCGGTCAGCACCTCAGGACGTGTGTAGTCGGTCGTGGTCATGCGGTCTGCTCCCTGTCGACGATGATCTCGCTCGCCCTTTCCCGCAGTCGAGCGCGCAGCACCTTGCCCGCCGGGTTGCGGGGGATGCTCTCCACGGGCAGGAAATGGCTGGGCCTCTTGTAGGGGGCCAGCCCGTCGACGCACCGGCCGAGCAGATCCGATTCGTCGAACCGCTCGGGCGACACCGGCTGGACGAAGGCCACCGGCGTCTGTCCCCACAGGCGCGAGGGCAGCGGTACGACGACGACGTCGGCGACGTCCGGTGACTGCCGCAGCACATGCTCGATCTCGGCCGGATAGACGTTCTGGCCGCCGCGCAGGATCAGGTCGTTGCGCCGGTCGACGACCCAGACCCGGCCGTCCGCGTCGAGGCAGCCGAGGTCACGTGTGCCCAGCCGGCCGCCGCGCAGCACGTCGGCGGTGGCCTCCGGGTTCTTCCAGTACGACTGCATCAGACCGTCGCCGGCCACCTGGATCTCGCCGATGACCCCGGTGGGGACGTCCCGGCCCTCACCGTCGATGATCCGCAGTCCGACGCCGAGCATCGGCAGGCCGACGCAGACCGCGCCGGGGACCGGGGGCTCGCCCACGGCGGTGTGCGGGCGCAAGGTGAGGACCGGACCGCCGCCCTCGGTGATCCCGAAGATCGTCTGGAGGTCGGCGCCGAGCAGCTCGTGTGCCTGCCGCGCCAGTTCCTCGGGCATCGGCGCGGCCCCGTGCAGGAGCAGCCGGAGCTTCGTCAGGTCGGTGCCGGCCAGGCCCTTCGCCTCCAGGAGCAGCCGGACCATGGACGGCACGAGGAAGGCCTGCTCGACCTCCCAGCGCTGGAGGGCGGCCAGACAGCCCTGCGGAGTGAACCGGTCCAGCACGCAGACCGTGCCGCCCGCGGCGAGATGGTCGAGGGCGATGACGACACTGCCGTGGAACAGGGGCCCGGCGTTGAGGAACACGGTGCCCGGCCGCGGCCCCACGTCCGCCAGCCAGGACAGCGCGTTGACCTGTAGGGAACGCTGGTCCACGACGACGCCCTTGGCCCGGCCCGTGGTCGCCGAAGTGTGCAGGATCAGCACCGGATCGGTCGGGCCGCCGCCCTCTGCCCGTACGGACTCCGGCTCCTCGTCAGGCAGTGCGGCGACGTCCGCGATGTCCATCAGGGGCAGCCCGGGAAACAGATCACCGAGGCGTGCGACGAAGCCGGCCTCGACGACCGCCGCGGACGGCTCCACGGACTCCACGATCGCGCCGAGCTCCGGGTCGGTGAGTGCCGGGTTGACCGGCACCGCCACCATGCCCGCCGCCGCACAGGCCACGTAGGTTTCGAGGACCTCGACCCGGTTGCCGCTCAGCACGAGAACACGGCTTCCCGGCAGGATGTCGTGCCGCAACCGGGACGCCAGCGCCCGCACATCACGGTCGAGCCGGCGCCAGCTGACGTCACGGCGGCTGTCGCGCAGGGCGAGGGCCTCGGGGTCGCGGTCGAGTCCGCGCCGCACGATGTGGGTGAGCCACATGTCAGCGCACCCCCGCCCCGATCAGCCCGGCGACCGCGCGGACCGAGGTGAGGCCGAGGAGTTCCTCGTCGTCCAGGGGCCTGCCGAGCCGGTCCTCCAGGTTCAGCGCGAGCCGGATCAATTCGCCGGATCCGACCCCCGCCGCGGCGAAGTCGTCGTCGTCACCGATGCGGTCGACCAGGGCCGGGTGTTCCAGGCTGTCCCGTACGAGGGAACGGGCGTCGTTCCCTGCGGGCGAACGGGCGTCGTTCATGAGTCCCTCCGCGGGCGGGCGCCGACGCCGACCATGGCCCAGTACGGGGCCGGTTCGCCGTCGAAGTAGACGAGGGGCTGGGCGCTGTCGGTACGACAGGGCAGCAGCCGGTTGAAGCGGCTTCCGAAGCAGGCGGCGGCGAACTCCGGTGACCGGGCGACGCCTCGCTCGTCCCCGACGGTGGCGACGAAGGCGAATACCGGGTCGAGCGACTTGTGCGCACCGTCCTCGACGACGTCGCACCACGCGTGGTCGCTGCCGAACAGTCCGAGCAGATAACCGCGCCGGGCGGTCGCCTCGAGACCGGCCGCGCGCAGCCGGTCGGCGAGCAGTCGGGAGGCCACCACGCAGTCGGCGATGCCGAGTTCCCAGGCCCGGTGGTGGTCGGCGCGCAATGCTTCGGGGACGGTCTGGTAGGTGACGCGATGCGAGGCAAGCTCATCGACGACCTCGTTCCAGGCCGCGTGGATCCGCGGATCGCGCACCGTCTGGTCGGCACCGGTCAGGCGGATCGTCGCCTCGTAGCCGGACGCCCGCAGGGGGTCGTCGAAGGAGCCCGGTGAGAGCAGCTCCACTCCGGGGGCCGAGAGGTCGGGCACTCGGACGGACACGTCGGGGAGATGCGCGAGGGCCCCGGCTGGTACGCCCCCCGCCGTGCGCGACGGGTGGACGCCGATCTCCCACTCCCGCGGCGCGTACCAGCTCGCGCGCGGGGAGGCCGCGAAGCGCATCAGGAAGCGCAGTCCGAGCTCGGGCACGGTCTGACCGGTGCCGCAGAACATGCCGACGTTCATGAGGTCGTCGTAGTCGAACAGGGGGCCGCGTTCGGGATCGACCAGGTGCGGCAGTCCCTCGTCCGCGAGTCCGACGACCTGCGCCGGGTGGGCGCGCAGCGCCTGGGCGGCGGTCTTCACGTCCGTGTCGTAGCGGCCGATGTGCCGGGGCACGGCCGTGAACCGGCCGAGCGCTCCGAGCAGCGCGTCGGGGGCGGCGGTCTCCACCGTCATACGGAGCTTCCCTCCCGTGCCAGGGAGGCCACGAACTCGGCGAGTTCACGCACCGAGGCGGTCTCGAAGAGGAAGTCGTCGGGGATGACGACTTCGCACTCGTCCTCGATCTCCGTGATCGCCCGCAGCGCCTTGACGGACTCGATGCCCGGGACGGCGGAGAGGGGCTTGTCGGCGTCGATGGCGGCGGAGTCGACGCCGGCCTGCGTGGCCAGGGCCCGTACGACGATTGCGAGGGTGTCGGTGACGCTCATGTGTACTGTCCTTCCGGGGCGGTGGGGGCGGTGCCGGTGTGCCGGCGGTACAGGTCGGCCGCGCCGGAGCGCTTGACCTTGCCGGAGCTGGTGAACGGCAGGGTCTGCGGAGAGACCGCGACGGTCTCGACGGCGCCCAGGCCGAGTTGTTCGGCAAGCCGTGTGCGGATGGCCTGCCCGAGGGCGGCGGCCGCGTCCGCGTCGAGCTTCGTCTCCCAGATCACGACCATCCGTTCGTCGCCGTCGGCGTCCCAGGCGAAGGCCGCGCAGTGACGTCGGTCCACTCCGGGCGTGGACTTGACGATCTCCTCGACGTCCTCGGCGTAGTAGTTCTGGCCACGCACGATCGCCATGGCCTTGAGCCGGCCCATGACGTACAGCTCGCCGTCGTGGAGGAATCCGATGTCGCCGGTGCGCAGCATCCCGTCGGGTGTGAACGGCTGCTGTTCGGCGGGCAGTCCGAGGTATCCGGAGGTGACGGGTGCACCGCCGATCTGCACCTCGCCCACGGTGTCCTGGTCGAACGGCCTGCCCTCGGCGTCACCGATCCTGACGTCGAGGCCCGCCACCGGTGGGCCGCACGAGACGAGACGGCGCGCCGGGAGTCCCTCGGGGGCCTTCCTGACGGGGTCACCGACGGACAGGCCCGCACGCTCCACCAGGAGGCTGCGGTACGCCGACTGCGGTATGCCGGTGCTGACGATGAGCGTGGCCTCCGCGAGCCCGTAGTTGGGCTGCACCACCTGCGGCCGCAGCCCGTACGGCTCGAACGTCCGCTGGAACGCCTGCAGACTGCTGCGCCGCACCGGCTCGGAGCCGTTGCCGCCGTACCGCCAGGCGGAGAGGTCGAGGTCGTCGGGGATGCCCTTGGCCGCGGCCGCTATCAGGTAGTCGTAGAAGAAGTTCGGCGCGGGCAGGATCGTGGAGCGGGACGCCGCGAACTCGCTGAGCCACCGCATGGGCCGCCGTACGAAGTCGCCGGGCTGCCACAGGGTCGTGGTCGTGCCCTGGCGCAGCGAGGCGAGCATCGTGAACAGGCCCATGTCGTGGAAGAGGGGCAGCCACTGGCCGAGGCTGTCCGCGGCGCTCCATCGAGTGCCGTCGTCGATCGCGTCGAGACCCGCGGAGACGTTGTCCTGGGTGACCACGACGCCCTTGGGCGCCGAGGTGCTGCCCGAGGTGTACTGGATGACCGCGGGGGACGAGCCGTCGCCGCGTACGGGCGGCAGGTCCTCGTAGTGGTGCGGCGGCTCGGCGATGTCGATGAACGGCACGTGCGGTACGGCCGCGGCGACCCGGGAGACGATACGGCCGCCGAGGCTGCCGTCCACGAGCATCGCGTCCAGCGAGGCGTCCGCCGCGATCCGCCGGACGTGCGCGGCGTAGGCGTCCGCGCCGCCGAAGGCCACGGGCAGGGCCAGCGGCACGGCGGCCGCGTCGAGCCGGAACGCCGCGAGCAGTCCGCGCACCCAGGGCTCGCCGTTGGCCATGAGCAGGCCCACGCGGCGCGGCGCGCGGCCCGCGCGGGCGGCCGACAGCGCGCCCGCGGTGCGTTCGGCCCGGTCGAGCAGCGCGAGACCCGAGACCGGTTCGTCCTGGCGGGACGGTGTGCGCAGCCAGGTGTCCCGGTGGAGGGAGCGGGAGAGTTCGTCCCAGAGAGCGACCACGACGGTCAGTCCTCCTTCCCGGACGGAGCGGTGCGCTGGATGCGGCCCGCGAGCTTGCGCCGGAGCACCGATCTGCGGACCTTGTAGGAACCGGTGACGGGCATCGCCTCCCACTCCCAGAAGCGCACCTGGAGGTCGGGGAGACCTGCTTCGGCGGCGACGGCCCGGAACCGCTCGGGGTCGGGTGCGGTACCCGGGCGCGGGCAGGCCACGGCGAAGACGGAGCTGTCGTCCTCGGACTTGACGAGGACCAGCTCGACGAGCTCGGGCAACGCCTCCAGGAGGTGGTCCTCCTTCTCCAGCAGGCTGCCGACACCGTCGACGTGTTCGACGATGCGGTCGAGGAGTTCCAGCGAGCCGTCGTCGAGCTGCCGGCCGATGTCGCCCATGGGCCACCAGGAGTCGTCCGGCGGCATGGGGTCGCCGCCCACGTAGCCGCGCATCCGGCCCGGGGAGCGGGTCTCGATGAAGCCGGGTGTGTTCGCCGGCTGCGGCGTGCCGAGCTCGTCGACGATGCGGATCTCCATGCCGCCGCCGGGGTGCCCGACGTTGCGCGGCGAGTACTCCGCGGACTCCTCCCGGGTCACGATGCGCAGGCAGATGGGACCGGATTCGGTCTGACCGTACGCCTGGAAGTAGTGGGCGCCGGGATGCTCCGAGGAGTTCAGCAGGGCTCGCACGGTACGCGGGTGCATCGCGTCGAAGGTGCTGATGAACCGCTCCACGCGCTGGAAGGGGCGGTCGGGGTCGGCGGCGAGGGACTCCCACTGGATGTAGACGTTCGGGTGGGTCTCCACCGAGGTGGGCCGGTGTTCCAGCATCAGCCGCTTGACGTTCGCCGGGTCGGGGTCGGCGATGGCCAGGGCGGGCATCGCGGTCTCCAGGGAGGCAAGCGTGCCGGCGCAGGTACGGGCGTGCACGAAGGAGAGGTGCTTGGCGTTCAGGTCGGTCGGCGCGTACTGGTCCCGGAAGATCATGATCATCGGGGCGACCATGCCGAACAGTGAACGGGTGGAGTGCGCGGCCATCTTCGGGGCGCCTGTGGTGCCGGAGGAGTGGGTGATGACGAACCAGTCGTCCTCGTCACGGGGGTTGGTATGGTGCGCCGCCCGCTCCTGCAGCGGCACCACCCAGGGCTCGGCCGTCTCGTCCAGACACAGGACGTTGCGGGTCAGCAGCCCGAGCGCGTGCCGCGACTCGGCGAGCCGTGACAGGCCCAGGGAGTCGACGACGAGGTAGGGCTGATCCAGGCGCGCGAAGCATTCGAGCAGTTCGCCGGTCTCCATGCCGGAGGAGAGCAGGGCGGGGAGCGCGCCGATCTTCCCGAGGCCGCACATCACGCCCTCGACCTCGATGTGGTTGCGCTGGACCACGGCCACGACGTCTCCCCGGCGGATCCCCGCCGCCCAGAAGCGGTCGGCGTAGTCGTCGACGGCGTGGGCGAAGTCGGCGACCGTGCGCACCGGACGGCCGTAGGTACGCCACGGCGTGTCCGACAGGAACGGTGTCTCGGGGTGCTTCTCCGCAGCGACGGCCGGAAGGAGCCCGAGAGATGCGGTGGGCTGGGGTATCTCGTCGAGATTGAGTGCGGACACGTCGGGCATGTGTATTCCCTCTGCTCGGCCTGGCGAATGCTGGTCTGACACCTGCTGCGGGCAGCACGAAACGCGCCCTGCTGCGGGCATGTGCGTGCGGGGGGAGTGGCGCGGATGCCACCGGCTGGCAGGAAGCATCCGACACCAGAGAAGAGGCGGCACCCCGCCGGTGCACTCCATCGGGTCCCGGAATTCTTCGGACGGATGTTTCACCCCGGGTCAGCGGCCCCGGGGACCCGATGGACGCGCCCGGCTCAGCGGCCCCGGGAGAAGAGGTCGCGCGCGGTCTTCGCCACGAGGTCGGGGCGCTCCTCGTGCAGGTAGTGCCCGCAGCCGCCCACGATCTGCACGCTCAGGTCGTCGGCGTGGCCCTCGGCGCCGGTGAGCACGCCCGGCGGCAGCATGAAGTCCCGCTCCCCCGCGAGGATCACGGTCGGCGTGGTGAGGCGCTGCTTCTTGTAGCGGCCGAGAAGCAGCTTGGCGATGTCCCGCATCGCGAAGGCGCGATGGAGTGCCTCCCCGGCCCGTGCCCGGCGGGGCTCCTGGCTGGAGCGGACGAACTCGTTCATGGCCGCCGGTGTCCACACCGCCTTCTCGACCACGCCCCTGCGCATCAGATAGCGGGTGAAGCCGGGCCGATGGCGCAGCAACCAGCGGCCGAGCAGCGGCTGTTCGAGCAGGGCGGTGTACCAGAAGCGCCAGGACTGCGGCATGAGCCGGCGGTGCAGCGGCCAGGGGTGCATCATGTTCAGGGCGAGGTAGTGGCTGAACCGCTCGGGGGCCCGCACACACAGGTGGAATCCGGTCCAGGCGCCCCAGTCGTGTCCGATCAGCCGGGCTTTTTCCAGGCCCATTTCGTCCATGAGCGCCAGGATGTCGGCGACCCGGCTGTCGGTGTCGTAGCCCTTCGCGGGCGCGTCTGACCAGCCGAAGCCGCGCTGGTCCACACAGATCAGCCGGTAGTCGGCGGACAGCTCGGGGATGAGCCGCCGCCAGCCGTACCAGTGCTGGGGAAATCCGTGCAGCAGGATCACCGGGTCCCCCTCCCCCGCCTCGGCGGTGTGCAGCCGCACCCCCCGTACCGATACGAAGCCGTGCCGCACGGCGACCGGTTCGGGCAGGGGCGGCATCTCGTTCTCCATGGAAACTCCTGATGGTCCGACGTCTCTGTCGGCCTGTCAGGAGGAGGCCGGTGGGCCAAAGGTTCCCAGCGGGTGTCGGAACGTCCGCCGTGTTTCCCTTCTTCCTGACGCGGCGGCGACGCAACGCGGCCGGCCGGCACGAAGAACCGCGTCCGCGGCCCGTGGCGGAGCATGGTCCCGGACACGCCGATGCCGCCGGACCTCTCGGGGCCGGCGGCATCGGCGGTCTTCGGGCTGTGTGTCGCGCGTGACCGTGCCGGGGTCCGTACGGGCGTTCAGCCCTGCCCGCACAACCGGGCCGTCAGGGCGGCCAGTTCGGCTGTCTGGGCTCCGTTGAGCCGTGGGTCGCAGGCCGTCTCGTACCGCAGCGGCAGGTCTGCCTCTTCGACCCCCACGCGCCCGCCGACGCACTCGGTGACATCCGCCGGGGTGGCCTCCAGATGGATTCCGCCCGGCCAGCCCCTCGCCGCGCGGACCGCGGCGAAGAAGCCGCCGACCTCGGCGCCCACCGTGTCGACATGCCGGGTCTTGTGGCCCGTACCGCTGGAATACGTGTTGCCGTGCATGGGGTCGCAGAGCCACACCACCGGGTGGCCGAGCCGGGCCACCCGGTCCACCAGAGGGGGCAGGGCCGTCCGCACGCGGTCCGCCCCCATCCGTGAGATGAGGACCAGCCGCCCCGGCTCGTGGCCCGGGTCGAGCCTGGCGCACAGCTCCGCAAGGCGCTCCGGGTCCGTTCCGGGGCCGATCTTGACGCCGACCGGGTTGGTCAGTCCGGACAGGAACCGCACGTGCGCACCGTCCGGTTCACAGGTGCGCGCGCCGATCCAGGGCAGATGGGTGGACGTCAGGCACACGGCGCCGCTCAGCGGGTCGCGCCGGACCAGGGGCTCCTCGTAGTCGAGCAGCAGGGCCTCGTGGCTGGTCCACACGGCGGGGGTGCCGTCCGGGGCCGGATCGGGCGGGGGCATACCCGACTCGGCGAGTTCGCGCAGCAGAGCGAGTACGTCACGGGCGTGCGCGTGCCCGTCGAGCAGCCGCAGGGCATCGGGGACGCGGGCGGAGGGGTCGGGTTCCGGGCTGTTCACCAAGTGACCGCGGAACGAGGGGATGTCGTGACCGCCGACCCGCTCGGTGGGAGAGGAGCGGGGCTTGGCGTACTGCCCGGCGATGCGTCCGACGGGGATCACGGGCCGCCGCAGGGTGTGGCCGATCGTCCTGGCCGTGGTGTGCAGCAGGTCGACCCGCGCCGCCACCCCCGCGAAGGTCGGGGCCTCGAACGTCTCCGCGCAGTCACCGAGTTGGACCACGAAGGCGTCGGCGTACGCGGCGCGGGCGAGTGCCCGGCGCAGGGCGAGGATCTCCCGCGGCCGTACGAGCGGCGCGGTGCCCGCCAGACGCGCGCGGACTCGGCGCAGCAGCGCCGGGTCCGGCCAGTCGGGCTGCTGGGCGGCCGGACGACCGCGCCAGTCCGCCGGCGTCCAGTCCGCCGGCCGGGCCGGTACGAGCAGAGGGGGTGCGTGCATGGTGGATCGGGCCTCCGTCATGAGGTGTTCTCTGCGGACGAGCGAGGGTGCGGGTGTTCCGCGGTGCCGAGCGGCCTCGACGCGGGTGTCCGTACGGTTCCGGGCGCGCGGCGCGCGGCAGCGGGGCCGAGTCGGTGCCCGGCGTGCGGCGCGGCTCAGTTCCGGGGAACGGCCCAGCACAGAACGCCCTGCGGAAGTTCCCGCGCGCTCACGTGCACCAGTGGTCCGGGCTGCCGGTTGGCCCGCGCGAGGTAGCCGTCGGCGTACGCCTCCAGCCGGATGTCGCGCAGCCCCCGCAGCCCGGGGCCGATGACCGGGCTGAGTGCTTTGAAGGCCGCCTCTTTCGCGGAATGCAGGACGTGCAGGCGCCTGGTCGCCGTGTCGGTGTCCCCGTCCCCGTTCAGCAGCTCCGTCTCGGGGCCGCGCAGCACCAGGTGGGCCGCTTCCAGGGGAAGGGCGGTCAGTTCGAGGTCGACGCCCAGGGTGTGGAACAGGTCCGACGGACCGGCCACGGCGACGGCGACTCCTCCGGAGTGGCTGATGGAAGCCGAGATACCGTCGGGCAGCAGTGGTCGGGGGCCGTCGCGGAGGACGGCGCCCGCGGTGAGCCCTGCGGCCCGCACGGCACGGTGCAGTGCGCTGCGGCCGGTCAGGAAGTCGGCTCTGCGACGCGGGGGCATCGTCAGGGACATGCGACGCTCCGCCGCCCGGACCGCGACAGGCGGCCCTTCGTGCATGAAGGCGACGGCAAAGCCCAGCCCCGGAATTCGTGGGCGGGAACAGGAAAGGGCACGCGGCAGCGCCGGGGGTTTCCCACTGAAGTGCACGGTTCTTTCTTCCCCATTCATGAGTACGGCCGGTCATGTACTCAGAGGTCGCGCGATGCCGAGACACTCCCTTTCCTCTTCAGGCGGCGAGAAGTCCGCGAATTCCCCGGAGGCCCTCGCGGACCTTGACTGTGCGGGGCAACGATGCGACTCTCTCCGCACCTCACACAAAGGGAGCACCAGCGATGACCGACGCTGCGCACAGCAGCTGGCCGGCGGTCGAACTCGATCCCGTGCGAAGGCTGAAGGTCATGGCGTCCGCCACGAAGCACCCGAACCTCGCCGAGCGGCACTTCAGCGTGCCCTTCGAGCAGTTGTGGGCCGTCGCCTCCGACCTTGAGCACGAACTCCCGCACATCGTGCCGGGATTGCGTTCCTTCACCCTCATCTCGCGGGACGGCGATCGATTGTCCGGCCGGGCGGTCGGCGCCCTCGGGTACCGCGAGCACTTCGAACTGGTCCTGCGCCCCGGCTGGTGCCTGATGCAGAGCAGGGTCCTGATCAGCGGTATGGCCGCGATGCCCGACGGGGACGGAAGCCGGTTCGCCTTCTTCAGCAGCCTGCGTCTGCCCGGCGGCCCGATCCTGAACCGGGTCCTGCGCCTGCGCCCGGCACACCGGAAGGGCAGGCTTCTCGACCGTCTGCAGCAGCGGGTGGAGGTCCGGTCAGTCCCAGGCGTCGCGGAATGACCTCCGGGCCCGGAAGAGCCGGGACCTGACCGTCCCCACCGGGACCGCGAGCAACCCCGCGACCTCCTGCTCGCTCAGACCCTCGACATGACGCAGCGTCAGCACGACTCGGTGCTCGGGGGCGAGCCTCTCCATCGCGTCGGCGATGTCCGAGGCGAGATGCAGGTCTTCGGCGATCGGCCCGTCCTCCCATTCCACCGGAACGGTGTTGCCCTGTCGGCGCTGCTTGGCGAACCTCACCGCCTCCCGGACCGCGATCTGGCGCACCCATCCGAGCAGCGCCGCGGGCGTCTTCAGCTGACGGAGGTTGCGGAAGACGGCGATGAGCGCCTCCTGCGCGGCGTCCGCCCCGTCCTGCAGGGCCACCGGGCCGCAGATCCGGCCGACGTACGGTGCGAGGATGCCGAGCAGCTCGTCCATGGCCAGGGCGTCTCCGCGCTGCGCCCGTTCCACCAGCCGGGCCAGCATTTCGAAGTCCCACCCGGCAGCGCGCACCCCCTCCGCTTCCGTCACCGTGACTCCCGCGCCGGCCGCGTCACACACCGAAAGAAAACGGAACTACGTCTTCCTATTGCGCGAGGAGAACCCTGGAACACGAATAACCGACCCCCGTCGATGACGAATTGAAATCCCCGCCCCCGTCGCAACACTAGCACCGGACACGGAATTTCGAACAGTCGCCCGGAAGCGCCTCCCGCGCAAAACGCATCGACTTACCCGGCGAATTGTCCGCATAGGAAAACCACGATGGTCCGGGACTATCCGTTGAAGCTCGAAATACCCTGCGCACGGGGCGGAGTCACAGCAGGTCGAGGCCTCCGAAAATCCCCTTCCCGGGATCACCCGGGACGCGGTCGGCGGACGATGCCCCGCCACCGCGTCGCCACTGTCTTGGATCCTCGTCGTCCGGTTGCCGAGGAGGCGGGGGCGGGCCGGGATCGCCCGTCGCCGCGAACCCCCTCCACACCGGGCGCGTGCGGGCGAAGAGGTCGGCGGCCTCTCCCGGTGGGTGCTCCCCCGGTGTCCGCTCCGCGAGCGGAGTGTCCGGAGTACCGGAGACCATGGGGCCGCCGAGGCCGTGACAGCAGCCGACCGCCCCGAACGCGGGCGCCGGCCCGCGCGGTTGGCAGGCGTACGCGGTTCCGTCCACCCCGGTCCGCACCCGCGGCAACCACACGGCCGGCATCCGGCACAGCCGGTCGGAGTCGGCGTGCTCGTGGGGCCGCTCCGTGTCAGCGCCCGGTTCTTCCGCATGCTCCATCCGTCCCCGCATCCCGCCTCGCCAGGCCGGCGCGCCGGGGCACAGCTCCCTCGGCATGTGCGTGCTCCTCAGCCTTTCGGTGAGTGTCGCGGGGGGGCGGGGCGGGGCGCCCCCCCCGGGCCGCCCCCCCGACCCGCAGAGGGCCGGCCGGGGGGCCACACAACCCCCCGCGCCCGCGGGCGTGGGGCCCCCTTGGGGGGC